>JACZSY010000250.1 GCA_022573975.1 SAR324 cluster bacterium
ACACGATCGCTTTTGGGAAGCAGGGCGCGCATCGGGTTGAAATTAAAATTTGAATCCCGGCAAGATGTGATGCCGGGCGGAGCGAAGACGCTTCTTTACATTTGCCCCGAATCGTCAAAAACATTGAAGAGGCTTCGCTGCGCAAGATGCTTCACTCCGTTCAGCATGACGGGGTGCTGGAATGCAAAATCGGGTTTCCAAATGAGTCCCTGCCCAAAACCGTTACCTTTGGGAATTATGGCGTTAAGAAATCATAGCGTCAGGAAATCACAGCGTCAGGAAATCACAGCGTCAGGAAATCCCAGCCCTGGGGCCGTTCATCGCACCCACAACCGAAGCGGCGGATGACAGATATCGAATTTCAGATCGAGGTCGATGAAGACCGCATCCGCGGCGAAAAAGCCAAGGCCCGGAAGCTGCGAAACACCCAGTGGTGGAAGAACAAGCGCGCCTCGGGCCTGTGCCAATATTGCCGGGAACGGTTCCCGGTGCGGGAACTGACCATGGATCACGTGGTGCCCCTGGTGCGGGGAGGGCGCAGCATCAAATCGAACCTGGTCCCCTGTTGCAGGCCCTGCAACGGCCGGAAGAAGTATCTGCTGCCGGTGGAGTGGCAGTCCTACCTGGATTCTCTCGCAGTGGAAACTCCCGCCCTGGAAACCCCCGCCCAATGAGTGTGATCGAATCGTCCGTGCGCACCCACAGCCCCGAGTTCCAGGCCAACCAGAGCGCCTATCGGGAATTGCTGTCCCGGCACGAGGATATGCTGGAACAGGTTCGGGCCGGAGGCGGCGAGGCCTCCATGGCCCGCCACCGGAGCCGCAACAAGCTGCCCGTGCGGGAGCGCATCGGTGGATTGATCGACCCCGGCACTCCCTTCCTGGAACTCTCCCCCCTGGCGGCCTGGGATCTTTATGACGGCGCCGCGCCCTGCGCCGGCATTGTCACGGGCGTGGGCCGGGTGGAGGGCCGCGAGGTGGTGGTGATCGCCAACGACGCCACGGTCAAGGGCGGCACCTATTTTCCCATGACGGTGAAAAAACACCTGCGGGCGCAGGAAATCGCCATGGACAACCATTTGCCCTGCATCTATCTGGTGGATTCCGGGGGCGCGTTCCTTCCACTGTGGACCGAGGTTTTCCCGGACCGCGACCATTTCGGGCGCATCTTCTACAACCAGGCCCAGATGTCCTCCATGGGCATTCCCCAGGTGGCCGTGGTGATGGGGAGTTGCACCGCGGGCGGGGCCTACCTGCCGGCCATGTGCGACGAGAGCATCATCGTCAAGGGCGCCGGCACCATCTTCCTGGCCGGGCCGCCCCTGGTGAAAGCCGCCACCGGAGAGGAGGTGAGCGCGCAGGAACTGGGCGGCGCGGAAGTGCACGCCTTCCAGTCCGGCGTGGTGGATCATTACGCCCATGACGACCCGGAAGCCCTGGCCATGGCCCGTTCCATCGTGCGCTACCTCAACGCCGGCCCAAGGCAACCCATCGAACGCCTCACGCCCGAAGCGCCGCTGTACGATCCGGAGGAAATGCTGGGCATCCTGCCCCGGGACAACCGGACGCCCTACGACGTGCGGGAGCTGATCGCCCGCATGGTGGACGGCAGCCGTCTGCACGAGTTCAAGGCCCATTATGGCAAGGAGCTGATCTGCGGATTCGCCCATGTGATGGGCTATCCCGTCGGCATCCTGGCCAACAACGGCATTCTGTTTTCCGAGAGCGCGCTCAAGGGCACGCACTTTATCGAACTGGCGGCGCAACGGCGGATTCCGCTGGTGTTTCTGCAGAACATCACCGGTTTCATGGTGGGCAAGGAATACGAGGCGCGGGGCATCGCCAAGGACGGCGCGAAACTGGTGACCGCGGTTTCCACCTGCGGCGTTCCCCGCTTTACCTTGATCGTCGGCGGATCGTACGGCGCCGGGAACTACGGCATGTGCGGACGGGCCTATTCCCCCCGCTTTCTGTGGATGTGGCCCAACGCCAGGATCTCGGTGATGGGCGGCGAACAGGCCTCCAGCGTGCTGGCCACGGTGCGGCAGGACAACCTGGCCGCCCAGGGCAAGCCAACCATGACCGAAGCGGAACTGGCCGCCTTCAAACAGCCGATCCTGGACAACTACGAGCGCGAGGGCGCCCCCATTTTCAGCACGGCGCGCCTGTGGGACGACGGCATCCTGGCCCCCCATCACTCCAGGCAGGCCCTGGCCATGGGCATATCGGCCTCACTCAACCGCCCTTTCGAAAGCCAGCCCTTCGGGGTATTCAGAATGTGATGCCCCCTTGCCCCGCCCTCACCGCGACCCCCCGCCCCCTTGTTTCCAAAACCAAAGGAGGACGTCCCCGTCCAGGGGCGGCCTGGGAACGGGCCTCATGAGGGGGTTTTTCGCGGTGTTCATTCCGGTGTTCAATTTCCGTGGAAGACTGTTGCCCCTGCGTCTGGGCCTGCTGGCGGTTTTGGCCTGGGGCTGGCCGGCGGTTCTCCCGGCGGCGCCGGCCGCGGAAAAAAGCGCCGAGTTGCCGGTGTACCGCTTCACGGTTCATCTGGACACCAGCCAACACACCATCGGCGGCAGGATGGTGCTGGAATTGGCGCCGGACGACCCCCGCTGGCGCGGGGATATCTGGTTTCATCTGCCGCCAAACCGCTTTTTGCGGAGGGACCAGCGGGGCAGGCGGCGCAATATCGAATCCCTCACCTTCGAGTCGGGTTTCAGCCTTCCACGGCGGGGCGATCCGGTCTGGCCCAGCGGGTTCAGCCCAGGCGGGGTGAAAATCGAGCGGATCACCACCGCCGGGGGCCGGGAGCTGACCTTCAGCTTCGAGGACAACCCCAGGCTTCCCAACGGATTTCACCCCGGACGGGCGTTGCTGCGCGTGAGGTTGGGAGCGGCGGCGGCCGGCGGCGGGAAACGGGTGCTCATCGTCTATTTCACCACCCGGCTGCCCCGCCGCTATTGGGAGGGCTGGAGCAAGGCGGGCATCCTGGCCGAACAGTGGCATCCGGTGCTGGCCAACTTCAAAAAGGGCGGCGAGGCCGGCCAGTGGGAGTTCGATCCCTTCGCCCCCCGCCCGGGATTGTTCGAGGTCAACCTGACCGTGGACCGGGAGGGCCGGGTGTTCATGGGGCGGGCCCAGGCCGCGGACGTATCGCCGCGGCGATCGTTCCATTTGCCGCTGGACCGTGAACAACCGCTGCGCAGCCTGCCGCTGGTGTTCGTCACCACCCCGAACGTGATCGCCAGCCATGGTTATGATTTCAGCCTGTATTCTTTTTATGGCAAGCGCCAGCAACGGGTCGGAAAACTGGCCCTGGATATCGGCAACGATTTTTTGATCTTCATGCGGGAAAAATACGGCCTGCCGCCGCCGGCCTCCCGCATCGCCATCATCGCCGCGGACATTCCGCCCGGAGATATCCGCACCATCGGCAACATCGTGCTCGTTCCCGAGGATTTCTACTCCAATCACCGGGTGCTGGACCGGATTTTCCTGGCTCAACTGGCGCGGGCCCTGGCCCAGATATGGTTCGGGGAGGCCCTCTGGTCCAACCGTGATCGCCAGTCCTGGCTGCATCTGGGGCTGCCGGGGTACCTGGCGATGGAATACTTTCAATCCCTCTTCGGCTGGAACGCAGGCATTCACGCCATGGTCGACTGGCTGCAGCCCAAGTTCCGCGAGCATTTCTTCGAGGCGCCGGTGCGGAACAACATGAACGCCAAACGCGACGCCCCGTTGTTGATTTCGCTCTCCCGGTATCACCGCGAACAGGTGGCCCGCCTCAACGCCCACAACAAAGGCCCGCTGATTTTCCGCGGGCTGTTCTACGTGATGGGGCCGCGGGTCTTCCGCCAGGCGTTGAGCGCCTTTTACTTCAAGCATCGTTTCTCGGTGGTCACCTCGGCTGGCATGGCGAAGGCGTTTTCGGACTTTGCGGGAACCGATTTGCGGCCGTTTTTCCAGGAATGGTTCAAGGGCACGCCCCTGGTGGATTTCGCGGTGAAATCGGTGGTGGAAAAAAAGACGCCGCGGGGCGTCCTGGTCACGGCCCGGCTGGCCCGCACGGGCGGCACCCTGCTGCCCGTGGAAGTGCGCGCCACCTCGGAGGCCGGGGATACTCATTCGGTGCGCTGGGAGGCGGGGGCCGAGACGATCGAACTCGAATTTGAGTTGCAGGCCCCCCTGGAGTCGGTTCAGATCGATCCGGACGAGTATTGGCTGGAGTTGGACCGCAAGAACAACCACTCCCAAACCCTGTTCCGGCTGCGGCCTTTTTTCGATTGGCCCAAGCAACGCGAAGTGCTGGTGACCCTGCGGGGAGCGGCGGGAAACAACAATGTGGACGGCAATTACCTGGGCCTCGGCGCCAGGGTGCTCTTGAACGATAACAACCAATTGGATTTCATTCCGATCTGGGGCGAACGGACAGGGTATACCAATTACCGGGCCTCCTGGGCGCGGCGGCATTTTCTCTTCACCGATTTGACGCTGAACATCGGGGCCAATAAGCTGAGGGGATTGGAAGCCCAGACCCTCCGGTTGAGTTACACTTTTTTCAACAGCGACGCCTACCTGATCCGATCGGGCATTGAATTCAATTTTGAAGAGGTCGATGCCATTTTCCTGGTGGACCGGGGGGTGGGGATTTCCCAACCCAAGGGGCGGGCCAACAACGTCCGTTATGATTTCGACTTCTTCCGCAGGGCGGGTCTGTATTATGGAGGCGCGCTTCGCCTGAGTGTCACGGATTCACACCCCGGCTATGACAGCGATTTCGAATTCACCACCTTCCACGCCAATTTGAACCAAACCCTTTATCTGGGCGAATCTTATTCGGTGGCCCTTAAACTGATCCGGGGGGGATCGAAAGGCACCCCGCCTATTCAAAAGCGCCATGATTTGAGCGGGCCGCTACGGGGGTACCCCCGGGTGGTGAATCTGGCCTTTGAGGAAATCCATGCGGCCAGCCTCGATCTCGGGGTCGTGCTGGCCCGGGGGGGGTCCTCGGGCAAACTCCTCAAGATCCGCAAGGTGACAGGGTTCCTCTTCGGGGATGTGGGACGGGGTTGGAACAACGGAGAACGCCCGGAGGACCGCCCCTGGCGCAAGGACGCGGGGATCGGGCTGGAGGTGTGGGTCAACCTGCTCAGACTGACCGAATTCCCGGTGCGCATGGCGGTGGCCTACCCCATCGGCGACCCCGAGTATACCGAGCCCCAGTTTATCCTGTTTGGCGTCTTCAGATTCTGAGGGCCGGGGTTCCGAGGGCCGGGGTTCCGAGGGCCGGGGTTCCGAAAGCAGCCGGCCAGGCGCCGCCCTACCGCCCCTGGAAAACGGGTTTGCGTTTTTCCAGGAAAGCGTTGACCCCTTCGGCGAAGTCCCCGCTGCCCATGCATTCGATCAGGGCCGCGCCTTCCAGTTCCAACTGGCGCTCCATGGTGTTTTCCAGGGAGGCCTGCATCAGCGCCTTGGCCCGGCCGTAGGCGAAAGTCGGGCCGGCGGCGAGCCTTTGGGCCAGCTTGAGGGTTTCGGCCTCCAGCTCGGCCGCGGGCACCACCTTGTTGACCAGTCCCATTTCCCTGGCCTCCGCCGCGTCGAACCGCTCGGCCAGCAGGGCCAGTTCCAGCGCCTTTCGCAGGCCCAGCAGGCGGGGCAGGAAGTAGGTCGAGGAGGCGTCGGGGCTGATGCCGATGTTGGCGTAGGCCAGCACGAAGTAGGCATCGTCGGCGGCGATGGCCAGGTCGCAGGCGGCGACCAGGGAAACCCCCGCCCCGGCGGCCGCGCCCTGGACGCTGCACAGCACGGGCTTGTTCATCCGGCGCAGCCGGTAGATGGCGAAATGAAGCGTGTGCAGGCCTTTCAGCAACTCGCGGCTGCGTTCTCCATCGCTTATCTGTTGCATCTCCTTGAAGCGCTTGATGTCGCCCCCGGCCATGAAATGCCCCCCCGCGCCGCGCAGCACCACGCAGCGCACGGCATCGTCGAATTCCACCTGGGCGGTGAAATCGGCCAGGCCGTCGCGCATTTCCACGCTGAGCGCGTTGCGGGCCTCGGGCCGGTTGAGCGTGATGAAGGCGATGGAATCCTCGATGTCCAGGGTGATGTGATCGGTCATGGCTGTGCGCTCCTTGGGACGGTTGGCGGCTTGGGGTGAAAAATCCTACCTGCACCGATTTTCGGGAAAACGGGAATCTCCAACCGGAAACCACTCCCTGGGCCAAACAGGCCGCATCCATGCCGTGCGGGAATCATCGCCCCCCGAACAGGGCGCGGGAGATGACCACGTTCTGGATTTCCGTGGTGCCGTCGAGGTACTGGGCGATTTTGGCCGAGGCCAGGTGCCGGCCCAGGGGATGTTCCGCCTTCAGCCCCTCGGCGCCCATGGCCTGCA
>JACZSY010000251.1 GCA_022573975.1 SAR324 cluster bacterium
ATGCTACGAGAAGATGAAAACCAGGGGCGAGAAAGGGCCAGCCTTGATCAATCCGTTTTCCACGGGGGTCACCTATGCGTTGATTCCCAAGGCGCCGGTGGACAGGATTCCAATATTGTCCATGGGCTATGGCCGCACCGCCGCCGCGGATGGCCGGGTTTTCAAGTGGATTTTCAATTTCCCCACCACCTATTGGAGCCAGGCCTCCGCCGTCATCCGTTATATTGGGCAGGAGGAAGGCGGCCTGGACAAGCTTCGGGGCAAGAAGATCACCCATATTTATCACAACAGCGCCTACGGAAAAGAAGCCAATCCGACCCTGGAAGTACTTTCCGACAAGTTTGGCTTCAAGTTGCAGTTGCTGGCGGTGGACCATCCGGGTCAGGAGCAAAAGGCGACTTGGCTGCAAATCCGGCGGAATCGCCCGGACTGGGTTTTCATGTCGGGCTGGGGCGTGATGAACCAGGTGGCCATCAAGGAAGCCGCGGCCATCCGTTTTCCGATGGATCATTTTATCGGCAACTGGTGGTCCGGAACGGAAACCGATGTGGTTCCCGCCGGCAAGAGCGCCATTGGTTATAAGTCCTCCACTTTCAACGGCGCCGGCACCCGGTGGCAGGTGCATAAGGACATCCTCAAGTATATCTATGGCGGTGACCTGGCCGAGGCCAAGGCCAATAAATTCGGCGAAGTGCTCTATAACCGGGCGCTGGTGAACGCCATGTTCGGAACGGAAGCCGTGCGAACCGCCATGAAGAAGTATGGCAACGAGGTCATGAATGGCGAACAGGTGCGCTGGGGGCTGGAAAATCTCAACGTGACCGCCGCCCGCCTGAAGGAATTGGGCATGGAAAATATGACCCGCCCGGTGCAGGTGTCCTGCGCCGATCATGAAACCGGTGGCCCGGTGATGATCCAGCAATGGGACGGCAAGAAATGGAATATGATCAGCGATTGGATTCCCCCAATGAGGGACATCGTTCGTCCGATGATCATGAAGGCGGCCGCGGCCTACGCCAAGGAAAACAACATCACGCCACGGAGCAATTGCAGTTAATGGCTCTCGCCGCGAAAGAAGTGAACCCTGAAACCAGTGGGAAGCCCCTGTTGTCGGTGAACAACATCGAGGTGGTTTACAATCACGTGATCCTGGTGTTGAAGGGGGTTTCCCTGGAAGTTCCCGAGGGGGGCGTTGTCGCCCTCCTCGGCGCCAACGGCGCTGGAAAATCCACCACCCTGAAGGCCATCTCCAACCTGCTTGCCGCCGAGCGTGGGGATGTCACCAAGGGCTTGGTGGAATACCGGGGCCAACGGGTGGATAAACTCACGCCCAATGATCTGGTGCGCATGGGCGTCATTCAGGTAATGGAAGGACGCCATATCTTCGAACACCTGACGGTTGAGGAGAACCTGCTCACGGGAGCCTACACCCGCAAGGACGGGCGCGCCGAGGTCGCCAAGGACGTGGAAATGGTCTACGAATATTTTCCACGGCTCAAGATGGTGCGGGATAAGATGTCCGGTTATACCTCCGGAGGCGAACAGCAAATGATCGCGATTGGGCGGGCCTTGATGGCGCGGCCAAGGATGATGCTGCTCGACGAACCCTCAATGGGGTTGGCGCCGCAGTTGGTGGAGGAAATTTTCGACATCGTCAAAAAGCTCAATGAGGAGCAGGGTGTCAGTATCCTGTTGGCCGAGCAGAATACACACATGGCCTTAAAATTTTCCCGGTACGGTTATATCCTGGAAAATGGCAGGGTGGTGATGGAAGGTGACGCCAAAAAGCTCGCCGAGAACGAGGACGTGAAGGAATTTTACCTTGGGATGGCATCCGGGAAGCGGAAAAGCTTTCGCGACTCCAAGCATTACAGACGCCGCAAGCGTTGGCTGTCCTGAGTTGTCAAAAAACGCGCAGCGATTTCGATTTACTGCAAATTCTTGTGAAAATTCCAAGCCGGCGCCGGATTTCCCGCGCGGGATTGGTTTGCTTCGATCTTTTGCCCCTCCCATGAAGGCGCCGCTGGGCTTAATTCCCCAGAGGCCGAGTTTCCCATCGGGTCAGGTCTCGGGGAAAATCCGGTAGGAAATCTCGCCGCTTTTTTCGATCTGCTCCACCAGGGTCACTTCCCAGTCCAGGTAGTTCCGCATGTGCTGCTCCACACCGTCCGGGTGATCGTAGGGTTTGGCGAAGACGTCATCCGGTGCGCTGGCCATCCGGTCTTCGCCCGTCTCCATGGGAAGCCCTTCCGCGGTCCAGGCGGCGGTGCCCCCAGCGAGCACTCGAATGTTCTTGAAACCGGACTCGGCGGCGTCCCCCGCCGCCAGCTTTGCCAGCACGCCGTCGGGTGAGGTCAGCACCAGGGAGTCCCCGGCTGGCAGGCGTTGGCGGGCCGCTTCCAGTTGCGCGCGGATGGCGAACCATGCGCCGGGAATATGACCACGGCGATACACCGGGCTGGGCGCGAGATCGACCACCAGGGGCGATTCAGCAGCTGAGCGGATACGTTCGGCAAGGCCGGCCGCGGTGATGTGTTCCGCGTCGATGGTCTCCAGCCCTGGAATTTCCTCGCTGAACGCACCGGTGACCTGTTCGGCGCCCTCTGGCCAGGCTTCCAGCACATGGACGTCCCGCCAGCCCATTTGAATGAGCCACGAGGCCGTCATGTTGGCCCGCACGCCGTCGGTATCCACCAACACCACCCTTGCCCCACGATCGGCCATATACGTATCCGTTCCCTGCACCAACTGCCCGCCGGGCGCGCTGCGGGCATTGGGCAGGTGCCCTTCCTGGTATTCCTCGGGAATGCGGACATCCATCAGGTAGAGGGTGCGCCGGTGCGCCTCACCCTCCCATCGTTTCAGGGTTTGGGCGTCCACGGCGCGCACACCGAAACGGGCGGCTACCCGGGAGGCCGCCTGGCGCCCCAGTTCGCTGCCCGCGGAAGAAGGCTCCGGCGGCCCCTTCGTCCCGCCGCGTTCCAGTTGCAATCCGGCCAGGTGCCAGCCCATGGTGCCGTTGCGCAGAGCGGTGACCTGGTTGGGAATCCCAGCATTGATGAGGGACTGCGCCCCGATGATGCTTCGTGTGCGCCCGGCGCAGTTCACCACCACCAGCGTGCCGGGGTGCGGCGCGATATCGTGCGCCCGATAGACCAGTTCGCCCCCCGGCACATTGATTCCGCCGGGAATGTTCATGCGCGTGTATTCTTCCATGGGGCGGCTGTCGACGATCACCATCTTGCGCCCGGAATCGATCAGGGTCTGCAATTCCTCCGGCGCCAGGGAAGGCGTTCCGTAGGCATGCTCCACGAACTCGCCGAAGGCTTTGCTGGGAACGTTGAACCCGGAGAAAACCGCCAACCCGGCCGCTTTCCACCCCGCCACCCCGCCCACCAGGATCGACACATCCCCGTACCCGAATCGGAGCAGGCGTTCCGCTCCCCGTTCCGCCAGGCCTTCGGTGTTTCCTTCCGTGTTCTCCCCGCCGTCTTCCCCACTTCCCTCGCCCTTTCCCTTGCCGCCGCCGTCGCAGAGCACGACTGGCGTGGAAAACCGGGGAACAAGGCGCCTGATGCTTAGTTCCAGTTGGCTCAGGGCCAGATTTGTGGCGAAAAGCAGGTGTTCCTTTTCGAATACCCCCTCTTCCCGGAGATCCAGCAAAACCGGCGGCGCCGTGGTGCGCAAAAGCTCCCGCAGGGAGAGAGGGTCTATCCGGTTGGGCATGATCCGAATCCTGGAGGGATGACAGCGCCGCGAGGCGGATGCGCGGCGGGCAGAGGCGATACCTCAGGGCAAGGGGCGGATGTTCTGCTTGGTGGTGAAAAGGCCATAGGTGCCCTCCGCCAGGTCGTACATCACGCGCCCGGTGAGGCGGTCCAGGGCCAGGCCATACATATGCAGATGCATGGTGGGGTCCTTGCCGTAGGTCTCGATGTGATGAATGTCTTCGGGCATCATGCACACTCCGGTGCCGGGGCGCACCACGGCCTCGCCCACCACTCGCAGATACCCCTCGCCCGGACTCGAACCGTCGTCGGCCCGTTCGTAGAATGTGTTGTATTCCTCGCCATCCACCCCAACGATCACCGCCCAGGTGGTGTGGTTGTGGGGCGGCACCACCTTTTCGCCCTGGGCGCAGGAAAGGTAAAGCGCGAAGCGCTTGTCCTCGTCTTCCGAAAGCAGGTAGATGGGGTTTTGTCCCCGCTCGTCCCTGACGATGGGGAAATCCTGGGCGGGAAACAGCTCCCGCCGCACCGCCAAATCGCGCAGGACGTTGCGGATGTCCCCCAGGGAAGCAGGGGAAACCCCCTGCCCGGTCTCGATGGCGCGAATCCGGTCAACGGCCTCTGTCACAGCCGCGCTCCTTGCTTCCGCCACGGACGCGGCGGGTTGTGCGGACGTCATCTGCCCGGCTCCTTTTCATGGACTAGGCTGTGTCTGAAAACCCTGAAAAATGGGGACGTTGTCCCCAAACCCCTACCCTCCGGGGGGCAGTTTTGAAAAACTGCAGCAAACTTTTTAACGGGCGGTTTTTAAATAGTACCTCCGCAATCAATATTTTACCGAGAAGTTTGATCCAACTTTTTAAAGTTGGTCAGGGTTCCAAGGGGTGAAACCCCTTGGCCGCCGGAGGCACACAACCTCCACTTTTCAGACACAGCCTAGGCCCGGTTCCGGGTTTCGATCCGCGCCCCGTTCCGCCAGCCCCGTGGCGCTGGAAGGGAAGGACCAACCCACGGCCGGACCCACCGAGGACCCACCGAGGACTCACCACCGATCCGTACCCCAATGCCCATTCGTGAAAGACAGACCATGGACTTGACCAAATCCTATCGGCCGGCGCGGGGGTTTTCCTTCCGCAGGGAATCGTTCGGCGGAATTCTCTACCATTACGAGGGCCTCCGGCCCGACCCGCGGATCTATTTCGTGGAGACGCCGTTCCTGGTGGCGCTGCTGGAGGTGCTGCTGGAGCATCCCGAAACCACGCTGGGCGATTTGTTCAGCGCCGTGCGGGAGCAATTCTCCCTTTCCGCCAGGCAGGCCGGGGAGGTCGAGCAGTTCTTTGCCACCCTGACCCGGAGGGGGGCGCTTGTTGCGCAATAAGGAAATCGAGTCGGCCATCCGCATGGAAGGCCTGTCCGCCCCGGTCACGGTGACCTGGGAGGTCACCAACCGCTGCAACCTGCGTTGCGCCCATTGCCTGTCGGGCTCCAGTCCCGAGGCGGACACCTCCACGGACCTTTCCCTGGCCGAGGCGCGCGGGGTGGTCGATCAACTGGCGGCCGCTGGGGTGTTCCAGATTCACTTCGGCGGGGGCGAGCCTTTCACCTATCCCGGCTTCATGGAGCTGTTGCGCCATGCGCAACGCCGGGGGTTCTGCTGCCTTTGCATCAGCACCAACGGCGCCCTGCTCACCCCGAAGCGCATCGCGGAACTCGAAGCCATGGGCGGCATCTACCTCCAGCTGAGCATGGACGGCGCGGAGCCGGCCACCTGCGACGCCATCCGGGGAGCGGGGGCGTTCCGCAAGGCCCTCGCGGCCCTGGAGCGGCTCAAGGACACCGGGATCGTGCGCACGCTGAACATGGTGCTTTGCCGGGAAAACGCGCACCAGCTCGACGCCATGAAGGCCCTGGCCGGCGCCAATGGGGCCACCCTGCGGGTGACCCGGCTCAAGCCCTCGGGCCGGGGCACGGAAGGCTACCTGGCGCGGCGCCCCACCCAACGGCAACTGGCCGAGCTTCACCAATGGCTGAAACGCCATCCCGAGGTGCTCACCGGGGACACCTTTTTCCACCTCAACCCGCTGGGGGGCGGCCCCCTGCCGGGGTTCAGCTTTTGCGGCGCGGCCCGCATGACCTGCCTCAT
This sequence comes from SAR324 cluster bacterium, assembly GCA_022573975.1. Lineage (GTDB taxonomy): Bacteria > SAR324 > SAR324 > SAR324 > JACQKK01 > JACZSY01. The sequence continues at coordinate 5,872 of JACZSY010000251.1, forward strand.
CGCGCCCAACGGAGACGTATTTCCCTGCGCCTTCACCCAGAGCGAGGTGTTCCTGGCGGGCAATCTCCGCCAACAGGATTTCCCGGCCATCTGGAACGAGTCGCCGGTGTTCAACCGCATCTTCCGGGGAGGGGGAGCCGGCTCGGTGGACTCCGCAGGCAGCGCCTGTTCGTCCTGCCAGGCTTATGACGGATGTGGAGGCGGGTGCCCGGCCGTCAAGCACGCGCTCACGGGACGCCTGGACCTGCCCGACCCGGATTGCGTACTGGAAACGGCGCTGCGGGGCCTGCCGGTCATGGACGATCAACCCCTCTGCGCGGGATAGCGGAACAGCAGCATAGCGGAACAGCGGCATGGCGGGGGAAATCATGCGGTGGGGGCAGTAGGATATGCCGGCAAAAATACGCTGCAACCGATGCCAAAAAACCTTTGAGAGGGTTGTGACCAACTCAATAAAAACAGAAGGGGGTGCCTCCGGCGGCCCTCCGGGGGGAAACTTTGCAAAGTTTCAACAAACTTTTT
>JACZSY010000252.1 GCA_022573975.1 SAR324 cluster bacterium
ATCGAAGGGTTTTCCTATGAGGAAATCGCCGAAATTCTGGGATGTTCGAAAGGAACGGTAAAGTCCAGGCTCTTCAGGGCGCGGGAGCGCTTGAAGGAAATTCTGGCCGATTATATTAAATCCTGACCGCCCGGGCGCCGGATATCATCGACCTGGCGCCGGTTCGATGCTTGCAAGGAACCGGAATGCCAAAGGAAAACTCGCCGGGGAACATCGCCGGGGAAAGTAGCCGAGGAAATTTTTTATGAAATTCGATTGGAAAGAACCATCGATTCCGCGCGGAGGGACTGGGAAAAAGGCTGAGCCCATCATGCCGCGGGGAAACGACCGGAAAATCAAAGGAAGTGGATCATGGGTTTTCAAAACTGGCCTGGCCCCTTTGGTGTTGTTGCCATGGGCCATCTCGAGGTGACTGGGGAAATTGAAATGTCAAAGGATTGCAAACCGTTTTCCGTGGAACTCTCCGCCTATTTCGACGATGAACTCGAAGGAGAGGAGTTGGAGCGCATGGAAGCCCATTTGAGCGATTGCGAAGGTTGCCAAGAGGGCTTGAAAAAATTGAAAAGGCTGCGGAAGGCCCTTTCCACCATGAGAGAATCGCCCACCCACCACCGATCCGTGCTGGACGACCTGAGAGCGAAACTGGCCTTGGAAAACGAGGACGACTCTTCGTTGGTATCGCGGCTTCCCTCCTGACCGGCCTTCATCCCCCGGGCCCCGTCCGGCCCGTGACGGGTTGGGAAATGGGCCAGAAGATCGAAGAACACCGGCGGCTATTCCTCGGGAGGCGCTTTCTCCTCCACCTGGCCGCCGGAAAAAATCCGAACGCTGTTTTCAGCGTCGCGGGCTTCCTCGAAGCGGCCCAACCCCTCCAACGACAGTTGCTTCAATTTAAAAACATCCTTGTTGGCCGGATCCATCGCGTCGATTTTTTCGACGATGGTCAGCACCTGATCAAATTTACCTTCCTTGAGCAAAATGCGGCCGAAGGCCAACAACGAGGCCGGCGTGGGCGATATTTCAACCGCTTTTTCGATGCCCTCCCTGGCCTTCATATTGTAATTTTCCTTCTTGTCCGCATCCTCGGTTTCCTTGGCCATTTTCAAATACACGGCAGCCTGATTGCGGTAGGCGACGTCGAAATTCTTGTCCGAGTCGATGGACTTTTGAAAATAACTCAGGGCCACATCGGTTTTGCCCTGCTGCATGAACAGAATTCCCATGTTGTTGTTGGCGATGGGGTTTTTGGCGTCCACATCGAGAGCTCTCACGATCACGAATTTCTTTCTTTCCAGGGTGGCTTCCTTGCGCTGGCCCATCGTATCGTAGATTTTGGCCGAGATGGCGTAAAGTTCATGATCCATGGGGCTGCGCTTGATGGCTTCCTGGTAATAATTCAAGGCGGTTTTCATGTTGGAACGCCCGCCTTTTTTGTAAAACACCTTTCCCAAACCCCGCAGCGCGGCGGAGCTGTTCGGGTCGATCGCCAAAGCGTTGTTGAAGGCCAGCATGGCCTGGGCAAACGCCTGGTTTTCCATGAAATCCTTTCCCTCGTTGACGAAAAAATCCGGACTTTTCTTGCGGAACATTCGCAAAGGGTTGATCTTGGTCAGAAAGCTGACGGATTGCGCCTCCTCCCCGCTCTCCGCCGGAGGATCGGAATCCACGGCCTTCTTTGGGGCTGGTGGGGGGCTGCCGGGGGGTTGCTCCGCTTTCTGAACGGGTTCGGCGGCCTCCTCCTCTTCCGCTTCCTTTATGTCATCCTCGTTTTCCATGCCTTCATCCCAAGAGCAGGTTTCCAACGGGCCAAACGTGGCGTTGGGGAAAAATTGCGTGGCTGGCGCCGCACCCTCGCCGTGGTTCCCTCTTTGCTTCCACGGCCAAAGGGTGGCCCAACGGCCTTGCCGTCCACCAACGGATATTCCCGTTGAGAACAGCATTCCCCACAATCCATACCAACGCTGAACAGTGGCAAAAGTCTCCACGCCTTCGGGAAAAAACCGGCCAAAACCCGATCCGGGAGAATTCAGCAATACATACCAGGAATCCCGATTTCTGAAAAGACTCGATTATATTCATGGCCTGCTCCAAGCGCATCGAGGCGCCGGGGTTTCCCGGCAAGGGGACTATCTTTTGGAAACCCCCGCCCCGAGAAATTCCGCTTTGGAAAAATCCGCCTCGAAAAATCCCGTTTCGGTGAGGATCCCATCGACGGGAAAATCGCGGTTCCCCCTGGGAACCTCCTCCACGATCTGGAATGAAAAAGCCAGCCCGATCACCACGGGGTGGAAGCCTTCCGCCGCCATCGCGGCCAGGAAGCCATCGTAATACCCCTTCCCGTATCCCAACCGCCCGCCATGCCGGTCGAAGGCCAACCCGGGCGCCAACACCAGATCGATGCCGGAACGATCGACGGGGACGCCATCGCCGGGGGGAGGCTCCAACACGGAAAAGGCGCCGGAGACGAGGGGATCGCCGGGCCGCCAGGCCGCTACATCCAGCCGGCGTTCCCCCGGCATCTGGATGGGGACGTACGTCCTTTTGCCCAGGGCCTGGCACAGCGTGAAAATGGGCCCTGTGTCCACCTCCCCCGGCAGCGGGATGAAGCAATGCACGCCGCCGGCTTGGCGGAAAACCGAAAGCCGCTCCAGTTGCCCCGCCATCTTCCCGGCGGCTTTTTCCCGGGCCAACGGGCTCACCCCGCGCCGAAGCTGGCGTATCCTTTTCCGCATGGCCCCTTTTTGGGAGCTTAAATGTTCAGCTTGATCCATCTTTAATTCCCATGGGGCCGTGATTATGATTCCGCTGGATGAAACCGAATCCCGGAGCGCCACCGAGAAACTCACCGCAATACTCCCCGCAATACTCCCCGCGATACTCCCCGTGATACTACCCCGCGATGAATCCGTGCGGAATCCGTGCGGAATCCCATCGCACGGCCTGGGAGCGCCTTCGCTGAAAAGCGAGAGCCATCCGTGGCGATCCTACGTTTAAAGTAACAGAAATTCGCCAAATTCCACCACCTCCCACCGGTTCGATGACGGGAGGGTCCCCGTTGAAAACATTGCCGGGCCTTGAAGGATCGCCGATTTGGCGGCTGGTTTACATCTCCGGCGCGTATGGGAGTATAGTATGGAGAAAATCGACCTTCCACACGGCATTTCCGGGGGGCTGGCAGGCTCGGTTTAATTTCGCCAAGTTCGGCGCAGCCGCCGGAAGCGTTTGGCCCCACCAATGGAGACTCCATGAACGCCGACCAGTTACGGGAAATTCAGGCTCCGCTGAAGAACCGCTACAAGGAAGCGCCCGACGACGCCAAGATCAAACTCTTCGCCCGGGGATCCCTGGGCGGAGATGGCCTGACCTGCCGGGTGGAAACCGGCAAGGCCCTGGTGGAAGCGGGGTTGCATCCGGCCACGGGCGGCAGCGGCATGGAGGCCTGTTCGGGGGATATGCTGCTGGAAGCACTGGTGGCCTGCGCCGGGGTGACCCTGCGGGCCGTGGCCACTTCCATCGGGGTGGAGATTCGCGGCGGAACGGTGATGGCCGAGGCCGTGCTGGACGTCCGGGGCACACTGGCCGTCGACAAGACCGCCCCGGTGGGATTCGAGCACATCGACCTGCGCTTCGACCTGGACACCGACGCCGATGGGGAACAACTGGCCACCCTGCTCAAGCTGACCGAGCGCTACTGCGTGATCTACCAGACCCTGCGCAAGGCGCCCTCCATCGCGGTGACCCATCGCGCCAACGGGGGCTGAACACCCGGTCCGATCCCCGCCGGCCCCCGCCGCGCGCGCCGCCCCGTTGGGCCGCCTCCACCACCATCACGAGAGCTTCCATGCAATTCGACGGAAAAGCGATCAAACTTTCCCTCAAGGAACCCGGCATCGCCGAATTGCGGTTCGACCTGCAGGGCGAATCGGTCAACAAGTTCAACCGGCTCACCCTGGGCGAACTGGACGAGACGGTGGGCCTGCTGGAAAAAAACGGGGACCTCAAAGGCCTGCTGGTGACCAGCGGCAAAAGCGCGTTCATCGTCGGGGCGGACATCGCCGAGTTCCTCCCCCTCTTCCAGCAACCCGAGGCGCAACTGGTGGAGGTCTTCGGCCAGGCCCAATCCATCTTCAACCGGCTGGAGGACCTGCCCTTTCCCTCCGTGGCGGCCATCAACGGCTTCGCCCTGGGGGGCGGACTGGAATGCGCCATGGCGGCCACCTACCGCGTGATGTCCGAAAACGCCGTGGTGGGCCAGCCGGAGGTCAAGCTGGGGCTGATTCCCGGATTCGGCGGCACGGTGCGCCTGCCCCGCATCATCGGCGTGGACAACGCCATCGAGGTCATCGCCTCGGGCCGGGACATCAAGGCGGACGAGGCCCTGCGGCACAAACTGGTTTCCGCCGTGGTGGCCCCCGAGCGGGTGGAGGAAGCGGCCCTGATGTTGCTCAAGCAGGCCATGCAAGACGACCGCTGGAAGGCCATGGTGGACCAGAAGAAAAGCCCGGTGCTGCTCAACGGCATCGAACGCCTGATGTCCTTCAACGTGGCCAAGGGGTTCATCGGGCGCGAGGCCGGCCCCAATTACCCCGCCCCCATGGAGGCGATCAAGGTGATGGAAAGCGGCGCCCACGAAGGGCGCGAAGCGGCCATGGCGGCCGAAACGAAAGGCTTCGCCAAGATGGCCAAAACGCCTCAGGCCGAGGCGCTGATCGCAATCTTTTTCGCCGATCAATTCCTCAAGAAAACCTCCAGGAAACAGTCCGCCGAGGCCCGCGAGGTGAAGACCGCCGCCGTGCTGGGCGCCGGCATCATGGGCGGGGGCATCGCCTACCAGTCCGCCAGCCGGGGCGTGCCCGTGCTGCTGAAGGACATCAGCGCCGAGGCCATCGAGGCGGGCTTCGCCGAGGCCTCGCGGTTGCTGGAGCGCCAGCTGGAGCGGGGCCGCATCACCCGCGGCAAGATGGCCGAGACCCTGAGCCACATCCAGGCCACCTATTCCTACGGCGATTTTTCCGGCGTGGACCTGGTGGTGGAGGCGGTGGTGGAAAACCCGGAGATCAAGAAAAAGGTGCTGGCGGAAACCGAGGCGGCGATGGGGGAAAACGCCATCCTGGCCTCCAATACCTCCACCATCCCCATCGACCTGCTGGCCGGCGCGCTCAAGCGGCCCCGGAACTTCTGCGGGATGCATTTCTTCAATCCCGTGCACCGCATGCCCCTGGTGGAGGTGATCCGCGGCAAGGAATCCAGCGACGTGGCCGTGGCCACAGTGGTGGCCTATGCCCTCAAGCTGGGCAAGACGCCAATCGTGGTGCGGGACTGCCCCGGTTTCCTGGTCAACCGCATCCTCGGGCCGTACATGATGGCCTCCAATATGCTGGTGGCCGAAAGCGCGCCCATCCAGGCCCTCGACAAGGCCATGGAGCGCTACGGCTGGCCGATGGGTCCGGCCTACCTCCACGACGTGGTGGGGCTGGACACGGCCTATCATGCCGGCCAGGTGATGGCCGAGGCCAATCCCGATCGCCTCCCCCCGGGCGCGGCCGGCCGCAAAAGTCCGGTGCAACTGCTCTTCGAGGCGGGTTATTTCGGCCAGAAGAACGGCAAGGGGTTCTATGTGTACGAAAAGGACCGCAAGGGCCGGCCCCAGAAAACCTACGACCCGGCGGTGGAGAAAATCCTGGCCCCCGGCATGGTGGGCGGCTCCGAGGAAATCGCCCCGGAAGCCATCGTCGAGCGGATGATGCTGCCCATGATCTTCGAGGCCTCGCGCTGCCTGGAGCAGGACATCGTGGATACGCCCACGGAACTGGACATGTCCCTGGTGTTCGGGCTGGGATTCCCGCCCTTCCTGGGCGGCCTGCTGCGCTATGCGGACAAACTGGGCGCAGCCGCCCTGCTCAAGGGAGCGGAAAAATACGCCGGGCTGGGCGCCCTCTACCAACCCACCGCTCAAATCGAGGAAATGGCCAAATCCGGCAAGGGCTTCCACCCGCCGCTGGGGGGGTGAGGAGGGCCCAGCCCCTGACGGGGGACCCCTCCCGCGGTGATTTGAAAAACCCAGCAGGGAGGTAAAACGGCCCCCGCCCCAAACCCCTCCCCGCGGTGATTTTTTACAGCCAATTGGGGAAGGGCCAGGGACGGGGATTTCTCCGTGGACTGCTCAAACAATTTTCAATTTTTCGGAAAAATGTGGATACGGTTGCAGTTCCATCGGTGTCCATCGGCGTCCATCGGCGTCCATCGGCGGTTCCAAAGCAGTTCGCTGTTCTAGTTCTTGGCGGCCTCTGCGCCTCTGCGAGACCCCTTCGCAGTTTGCTGTTCGCGGGAAATGCAGCGCGTTTCTTCCGCGTTCATCTGTGGGGAATGTAGCGGGGAATGTAAGCTG
>JACZSY010000030.1 GCA_022573975.1 SAR324 cluster bacterium
GAAAATTCTACCATGAGGGCGGGGATCGGCCTTCTTTCCCCAGGTTTCTTCCCCGTCCTTCCGTCCTACCCCAAATCCCTGCGCAGATCGTAGACCGGGCCGCGATGCACGCCCCGTTCGGTGACGATGGCGGTGATCAGTTCGGCCGGGGTGACGTCGAAGGCGGGATTGCTGGCGGGGGTTCCGGGGGGCGCGATGGCGCGGCCGCCAGGCGCGGAAACCTCCGCCGGGTCCCGGTGTTCGATGGGAATTCCCGCGCCATCCGCCAGGGTCAGGTCCACCGTGGAGGAAGGGGCGGTCACATAGAAGCTCACCCCATGGTGCCGGGCGTTGACGGCGAGGGAGTAGGTGCCGATCTTGTTGGCCGTGTCCCCGTTGGCGGCGATGCGGTCCGCGCCCACCCAGACGCTGTGGATGGTTTCCAGGCGCATCATCATGGCGGCGGCATTGTCGCAGATCAGGGTATGGGGCACCCCCAGGGTTTTAAGCTCCCAGGTGGTCAGGTGGGCGCCCTGCCAGCGGGGCCGGGTTTCGTCCACGAGCACATGGATGCCGCCATCGTTTCCGTGCTTGCGGTGCGCCGCGATCAGCACCCCCAGCGCGGTGCCCCCGCATCCGGTGGCCAGGGGGCCGGTATTGCAATGGGTGATGACTTTCGCGCCGGCGGGAATCAGGGCCGAACCGTGCACGGCCATGGCGGCGTCCTGGACGCGCGTCTCTTCATGAATGGCCGCGGCTTCCGCCTCCAGCGCGGGAAGAAGCCCGGGGCGCCCGTCCGGAGTTCCGCCCGGAGTTCCAACACCATGCCGCTCCACCACCCGAGTCATCCGCTCCAGCGCCCAGAACAGGTTGACCGCGGTGGGACGGGTGCCCGCCAGGCGTTTGATGGCCTCACGGCATATGCGGAGCGCCACCGGCGCTGCGGGCGGCTTCCCGGCTTCGCGCAACGCCACGCAGACGCCATAGGCGGCGGTGATGCCGATCAGCGGCGCGCCGCGCACCTGGAGGGTGCGGATGGCCACTTCCACCGCCTCCAGCCCGTCCAGTTCCACGGCCACGGATGCTCCCGGCAGGCGGGTCTGGTCCAGCACGGTGAGCCGTCCGGCACGGTAAGCGATCACAGCAACGTTCATCGGTGCTCCCTTATGGGCAACTTCATGCGGAACGCGCGCGAATCGCGGTTCATGTCGTATTGGCGGCGCCAGCCTTCGGGCAGGCTTTCGCGGGCCACCCGCTGGAAGCCCAGGGAAAGGAAAAACTCCCACATCCGCTGGTCCACGCTCAGGGCGAATACGCCGCGGTAGCCTTGCGCACCGGCCTCGGCGATCAGCTGCCGGGCCAGTTCCCTGGCCCGGCCTTTGCCGCGGTAGCGGGGGAGGGTGGAGAACTGGGACATTTCGGCTTCCTCCCCGTACGCGTTGAGACAGGCCAACCCCACGCCCATGCCATCGATCTCGTAAATCCAATAGGCGCCGATATTCGCTTCGATGTCGTTTTCACTCTTGGGCAGAATCCGCCCCGCTTCGATGTCGGCGCGAAGCAACAGGGCGATGTCGGTCACGTCGCTCAGTTTCGCCTTGCGGATTTGGGACTGCACCGTGGCGTTGAAGATCACTCCCGCGCCGTCATGGGTGAAAACTTCCCGGAACAACTCCCCCGAGACGCCCCGGATCAGCACCACGTCGGGAATTCCCAAGACAAGGTTTTCGCGGATGAAACCGAGCAGGGGAATCGCCTCGGCCTGGAGTTCACTCCCCAATTGAGAGGCGATGGTGTCCAACTCCGCTTCCTGCACCGCACCATGGGGCAAGAGCCGGATCAACGGTTCGGTGATGGGATGCACCAGAAAGAGCTTACGCGGCTTGATCCGTCCCGCCACCGCGGCGGCGAGAATGTAGGCCGCATCCAGCGGTTCGGGGGCGGCGCCGGGGGAAACCATACCGGCCTTCTCCTCCCCGCCCTGATAGGCGATCACCGGCGTTTTGCCCTGGGCCAGCGATTTTTCGATCCTGGTGAAATCCAGGTCGATTGCTTGTGTTTCCCTGCTGAAGATCAGGTCGGTGACGATGGAAAAATCGAAGCGCGCTCCGCGCTGATTGGCCTTTGAAATCACTCCGTCCAGCATGAAGTCCGGATCCTCGGTCACCAGCACCAGGCCGATGCGGTACCCGGCGAACACCTTGAAATCCAGCAGCAACTCGGAAAACGAGGCGCCCGCGGGCAGGGCGATGACGAAGGTTTCCCCCCGGAATCGCTCGGCGTAATGGGCAAATTCCAGTGCCCGGAACAGTTCCTTGGAATCGAACATGAAAATTTGCGGGGAAAAGTATTCGCGGGTCCATTCGCCGCCGCCCGCGGCGAAAAAAACGACGGGTCTCGGTCCCCTCGCCGCCGGCGGCGAGGCCTTTCATTTCTCGGGCCTGTCCCGCATATGTCTCCCGGGTCAGGAGCCTTTGCGCAGGCTTTTTTCTTTCTTGGCGGAAAGGCTTTCGATCATGAACCGGGCATGGAAGGCCTTGTCCCCGTGGGTCGCGGCCTCCTCCGCCTTGAGCATTTTTATCACGAACATGGCCAGATGGTATGAAATCGCGCTGGTGTAATGGGGAGAGGGGGGCACGCCGAACCCCAAGCCCCAAAAAGAGCGCCGGTTGGAAAATCCAAACCCTAACTGAAGGCGTGGCCCGGATGCTCCCGCCTGGAGATCCATCTGGGTGCGCCCATAATCCTGCTGGATGATGAAGTGGGTGAACCCGCTTTTTACCGTCAGTTCCGCGGAGCGGAGAAAAAGAAAATCCAACACGTCCGACTCGCGGGTGTGGCGGTTTCCCTTGAACGATACCCGGTAAATACGCTGTTGCAGCCTGGACTCCTCATACCCGCCGTCCTCCCCCAGCGGCTGGTAGGGGGTGGGGTTGGCCGAACAGCCCGCCAGTGACAGTGCGCCCAAGGACAGTGCGCCCAAGAACAGCGCCGCGATAAACATGGACTTCAAGGGTCGCGCCGGCAGAGAGCCAGCCGCCAGCAACCCGCGCGAACCCGCCCCGGCTCCCTGCCGGGCGCTGGGCGGACGGGCCGCGGTGGCGCTGGGCGGACGGGCCGCGGTGGCGATGAACCGATCGTTGAAGCGCGCCATGACGTTTCCCTGGGATGGGGAAAAACTATCGTGAAAAAAAATCTGAAAAGCCATCACCCTTCCGGTGAATCGACCCCCTTCGGGGTGGGCAGCTTTAGGCAACCATTGTCGATGACCCGGGCCGAATTCATGAAGAAGACCGCCCTCTCATAGTCATTTTCCCTCATGGCCAACAACCCGGCAATAGTCAAAACCAAAATATTCAATTGTTCCCGATGGCTCCCAAATTCGCAGAGCCTCCTCCGCACCAATGGCCGCAGTGGAATTTGCGCGGGATGGGGCAGTGTGATTTCCAGGGTCTTGGTCTGACGGGGTTCCCACAATACGATCAAGGCCCCACAATGGCGCCCCAACCATTCCGCCTGGACTCCACTACGGATGGCGCGGCCGGTCAGCCAGAACTCCACGGCGGGGATTTCATTTTCCGGCTCGGCCAATACCTCCCGTAGCGCGGAAATCATCAGGGAAGCCTCCTCGGTGAAAAATTCCGGCCGGGAAACCAGCACGCGGTTGAGGGGCGGCAGGGCTTCGGCTCCAGGACGGCAGGTGTCCAGCGTGCCCAGGGGATTGAGGCCGAACGGCACTTCCACATCCTTGTGAACGCCCCGGGCGGATGACATGAAGGAACGCTTGCGCACCACCGGCTCCGCACAGGCGGAAGTCAGCGCCAGTATCGATACGGCGAGCGATACCGCGCCCATCACCGCCCAGATCGGCGCCCTGGCCCTGGAACGCCGCCGGGGGCCTTGAAATTTCGGGAAGGGGGCCCCCATTCTCCCCATCTTGGAGAGGAACATTTCCGCCTTGGAAACAATTTCCGGCCGGGGCGCAAGGCGAGCATTCTCCGTGAAATCCTCCTTGAAATCCTCCGTGGAATTCACGGTGAAATTCACGGTGAAATTCTCTGTGGGGCCTCTTTCAGGAGGCCGCCAATCCCCGCTCCAGCCGCGGTTCGATCAGGTTATGGTCTCCATCGTAAACCAATGGCAGCGGCCCGGCCAGAATCTCCAGCGTATCGTTGGCCAACACCTCTTCCCCGAGGGCTTCGGAGGCCCAAAATTCCTCCAGCCGCGAGGTGTTGCGGATCCAGGCCACCCGGGCCGATTGAGGCTGTTCGGCCTGCCGGAAACCAAGCAGCACCTGCATCGCCTGGAGTTCGGTTTCGGCCAGCAATGGAATCTTCCCACCCTGGAGGCGTTTGGCGGTGAAGGCGTTCATGTAGGTGGCGTTGAGGTCGATCTGGCTGAACATGCGCCGGGGTATGATGTCCGCGAAGCCGACGCCCGTGGCGTTTCCCTTGGTTTCCGGCGTCAAATCCCGCACGTAGATGGCGCCGATGCTTGGAGACGTCATTCCGTCCTTCTTGCCGGTCACATTGGTGTCCATGCCCGAACCGCTGATGTTTTTGCCCATCTCGTCCACGATCAGGCCGTCCAGGTGATCGAAGGGAAGGCGGGCCATCAATTGATAGGCCCGTTTCAGCAAAGCGCTTTCCGCGTCGATCAAGCCTTCCGCGCTTTCCATGGAAATGCCCTTGACGATGGCCGTTTCCTTGTACGCGTTTTCCACCAGGGCGAGCCCCCCCACGAACCTGGGCCGCCCGGCCGCCAGGATGATCCCGGTGGCCTCCAGGATCATGCGGCCCATCTCGGTTTTGAGGGCCTGCTGGTGAATTTTCGAGGCGCCCGCCTGCTTGCCCAGGCCAATCACCATCATCTTGCACAGGCCGCTTTCCACCCGGTCCACGAACATGGTGTGCGGCTTGACCCGGTTGATCACCAGCACGCCGTCCGCCTCGGAGGCGATGCGGTCCTGAAACACGGGAAACCCCGTTTCGGTGACGCCCACCTGGATCACCTCCATGCTGGAGCGAATCGGGCAGCCCATGGCCGCTTCGGTCACCCCCAGGGTTTCCAGCATGCCCAGCTGGCCTTCCGCGGTCGCGCCGCCATGGCTGCCCATGGCCGGCACGATGAACGGCTCCGCGCCATGTTCCTTGAGCAACAAGACGCATTCCGCCAGCACGGCCGATATGTTGGCGACACCCCGGCTTCCCGCCGTGACGGCGATCCGCCCGCCCGGAAGCACCTTCGCCAACAACGGCTTCAATTCGCGGCGCACCGCGGCGGCCAGGTCCGTCTCAAGCGGCCGGGGAAAGGTTTGCCGCACCCGGAAAAAAGAAGGCTGGTCGTTCGGTCCGATGCCTGCCTGGGCCTCTGAAAGAAGAAATCGGGTGGGATTCGACATGGTTCGGCCATGGAGGGCGATACGGTTTTCGATAGGGGCGACGGCGCTCCGGATTTCATGGGGTATTCCGGAGTGTCGTTTTACGGCCGCCCATGAATATTGCTTAACTCCACCAAATGCTGGAAACTGACTGGCGAGCCTTTTCGCCCATCTTTGGTGGGCATGATTGGCCTTCCAGGCAAACCACCGGCGAATTTTTCCCGCGCCACGAACCGGAAGTTGATGGCGTCGTTTCCAGCCAATCCAATTGGCATCGGGAGCTTGGCGGGGATTCGGCGGCATTGGTCTTGACGCCACTTTACATGAATTCAAAAAAAATTCTTACCGCTTTGGGAGCGTCCCCTCCGGTTGTGCTCCAACTGGCCGGAAATCCGGAAATCCGGTATCGGGCCACTTTGCTGGGCCTGGTGTCAGGGGATATGCTGCTGGTTCAGGCCGAGGATGCGGCAACCATTGCAGAAAAGCAAAAAGCGATCGTCCGCCTGGTGCAGGAAGGAAATGCCATCGGCTTCGAAAGCACGGTGCTGCACCGCGTGGAAGAACCGGTATTGATGTTTTTCCTCTCCAAACCGGACGACATCGAGGTGGTGAGTCTGCGCAAGGCCGAGCGGATGGACGTGTTCGTTCCGGTGGATGTCCGTCATATCGCCAAAGGCGCGAACGAGGACGATACGCATATCCTGCAGGGGTACATGACCAACGCCGGCGGGGGGCTGCCGCACGCTGACCAAAACGCCCATCGCCGCCGAATCGGTGGTTCACCTTTCTTTCACCCTGCCCCTTGAAAAACACCTTTATACCCTCTCGGGAACCGTGCTGGAATCCACGACGCAAAAATCTTCGCAAAACACGGTTTTCGGACACCGTGTGCGATTCTTCTCCTCGGAAAAAAACGCTCCAGATTTGTGTGAAATCCGCCGATGGGTCAACCAGAACATGGATTTCACCGACCTGTTTCAATGACGGAAAAAACTTTCCTGCCCGGCCATCGTTAAACATGGGCAGAGGCTCCCCGCCAACCCGGTTCCTGGCTGGGCCGGATTCAAGCGCCCCGCGGAAAGGCGCCGGGTATCGGCCAAGGAAAATACGTCTTTTTCCGCTGCTGGCCATGGGGAAGGTACCCTTACAAAAAGGTTCGGTTTTGCCTTTATCCTGGCGATTTCCACTCGGCTGGGGGACTGGAACGAAAAGATGCCAATAATTTCCGCACCCGAGCGTGTTTCACCAATGGCGGTCTCCAGCCTCGACCGGTATTTCATTTTTCCCGCCGTCATCCTGCTGCTGGGATTCCTGCTTTCGGCCTGCGCTTCCGGGGCCGCTCAAGACAGCCGGCTGCCAAATTTTCCCGATTACAAGCCGGCCGAGGAGTTCCTGATTCTGCAAAAGCGGCTGGAACGCTACAGGAGAAGGCCCAGGCCGTCCCCCGTGCCACGCTTCAATGATCGAAGCAGGTTTATTTATCGAAAACTGAAACGCCAACAGGCCCTGGCCAGGGGAGAACTGAAAATCAGGGCTCAGCAACAAAGAGATTTCGAAAACCTGAAAAACCTCCGGGCAGGGCAGAATTTCGAGACGTATCAGAACAGGGTGGCTCAAGCCGAGCTGAACCAGGCATTGCTGGAGGAGGCCAACCAGAACAAAATCGCCCAGAACAACCGCGACCGATATGGGGATTATCAAAAAAATCTCCAAGCCAAACGCCTGGAACAACAGGCCATCGAGTCCATCAGGGCGCAAGAGGTGCAGAAGCTTCGCCAGCGCAACGCCGCATTTATTTCTCAGTCACCCGGAGGCCTTTCGGTTTCACCCTTTTCGGGAGGCCCCACCACTCAGTAGTGAAACTCAGTAGTGAAACCGCCCGGCCGTTCAACAACCCAGTGGTTCAACAAGCCAGTCGTTCCTCCGCCCAGCAAATTCACGGCCCGGTGATCCCGCCGCCGGCCATCCACTCCTCCCCCCGCGATCGCCATCCCAACCCCAGACCGGCGGAAATCGGTTGTCCGGTTCAAGCACGGCCGCCCGCGCTTCGCGCCGCAACACCCCGCCAGGCATGATTGCGCCGCAGGTCTATGGACCATTGTTCCTGGACAGGAGGGCAGGGGCTGAAGCCGTGGATGGCCGGCGGCGGAAAAAAGGCTGACAGGCCCGGGGAAATCGGGTACATAGAATGCTGGAACGGAATCCACTTCTCACACGCGGTTTTACGCAGGGAATGCGGCCATGCGGGATCGTTCGGAAGATCGCTGGGCGGAGGGTTGGAATCATTGCAAAACCTGGATCGAGAATCGTCTTGGCGAGGACGATGCCGCCGCGTGGCTGAGCGGATTGCGCCTGGACGATCTGAAACCCCATCGGATCGTGCTGGGCGGCATCCCCAATTCCTTCTGCAAAAACCGGATTGCATCTCTCTACCAGCCCCTGATCCTGGAAGGTTTGCGGAGCGGATATCCGGAAATATCTTTTGCGGCCGACCCGGTATTCGAGTTTCGGGTCGAATCCGGATGGCCGGGCGCGGAGGGATTTCCCACAACGGGGAACGCTCTCGCCATGGATGCGAATGCGGGGCCGGGTACGGCGCCAGGGGAGGGGTCCGCCATCCCGGAGGACGGCCCGGATGGAAGTTTGGAAAATCCGTCCGCCTTGGCTTCCCGTCACACTTTCGACGCCTTTATCCCCGATGCGGGAAACCGCTCCGCGCTTCAATTCGCCCGGACCGTCGCCAGCCAACCCGGACGCCGCTTCAATCCGTTCGTGCTGGTGGGGGGAACGGGGGTGGGAAAAACCCATCTGATGCAGGCCATCGGCAATGCCCTGACCGCGACCCTGCCGCCCGGTAAGACCGTGCGCTACCGTACGGGAGAGGAATTCAAGAACGAGGTGTTCGAGGGCATTTCCAAAAAACGCATGGCCAGGGTGCGCGAAGCCTATCGCGGAGTGGAGGTGTTGTTGTTGGACGGCTTGCAATACCTCCCGGTCAGCCCAACCGCCCAGGAGGAATTGCTTCACACGCTGGACCACCTCCATCGCCAGGGCAAGCAACTGGTGTTTTCCGCGGACCGGTATCCCCGCGCATTGCCAAACATGGGAGAGGCGCTGGGCGCGCGGCTGGAAATGGGTTTGATCGCGGAAATGCTCCCGCCAGGGGAAGAAACCCGGCGGCGGCTGGCCGCCGCGCGGGCCAAGGCGGAGGGATTCACGCTGCCCGAATCCGTGGCCGAATACCTGGCGGCGCGAATCACGGCCAGTGTACGCCAGTTGGAGGGAGCCGTCGTGCGGCTGGGCGCCTATGCCGGGCTGTACGGGAATGAGATCACCGAGGCATTCGCCGAGCGGATCGCGGCGCCTTTTTTCGATTTTCAGCCAGGCGGCGGGGTCGTTCCTCCCGCCAGGGACATCATCCTGGAACGGGTGGCCAAGCGGTTCGGGATCACCGTCCGTGCGCTGAAGGGAAGGGAACGGGGCGCCAATATCGTCAATGCGCGGAGGATCGCCATCCACCTTCTCAAATACGAGGGAAAATGCTCCTATCCCCAGATTGGGACGCTGCTGGGCAATCGCACCCATTCCACGGTTTTGCACAGCCACCATATCCTGATGGAGGGCATGCGCGGCGACGAGCGGCTCAGGCACCATGTGATGAAACTGGCCCGGGACGTCGCCGCGGAACAGGAAAACTGATGCGACAGGGAATATTTCCTGCGGAAACATGGGTTTCAACAAGAATTGAACAGGCAATCGGCCATCAAATCATCCATTTTGACATCACCGGCGAAATAACTGGCATCGAAACTCACATTAATTTGGTAGAATAGCCGGAAGTGTTCCAATTCCCGCGCCTGAAGACGACCGGGAACGCCTCGCACCTCTCCCGGCCATGGGAAAACGCCATGAAAGAGACAGCCATTCGACAGTGTGCCGACAACCTTCCACGTGTTATGGACAAGTCATTTCAAAGGGTTGAAACCCGCACCGTCCGTTACAACCGCTCACAACAAAAACAAAAATGAAACTATCAATAGAAAAGAATCTTCTTGTTAATGCATTGCAGGTCATCACGCCCCTCACGGACAAGAGTTCCAGCAAGCCCATTCTCTCTAATTTCCTGCTGGAGGCCAAACTCAAGGAAGGCGGCGGGGTGGTCAAACTTTCGGCGACGGATTACGAGATTTCCATCAGCGGTGAATTTCCCGCGAAAGTGGAGGAACCCGGGGTGGCTTGCATCAGCGCGCGCAAGGTGCTGGAGGTGTGCCGGGAATTCAGCAGCGAGGAGGTTCGGATCAGTTCGGATGAACAGCTCTGGGTGACTTTGGAAGGGGGTCCTTCGCGGTTGCGGCTTCCTTCGGTGGAGGTCGGGTTGTATCCCCACATGGATCCACCAGAGCTTCCCAACCGCTTCACCATGAACTCGCGGGAGTTGAGGCAGTGCATCGAACTGACCACCTTCGCCGCCATGACCAACGAAACCCGCAAGAACCTGATGGGGGTGTGCCTCCGGCTCTCCAACGGCAATTCGACGCAGTGGGTGGCCACCGATGGGCACCGCCTGGCCCAGGTGACCCGGGAGGCCAAGGACGTGCAAGGCGAATCCCCGCCGGAGATCATCGTTCCCCGCAAGGCCATGATGGAAATGTTGCGCGTGCTGGAGCATCACGATGAGGCGGTGGAGGTGTCCTTCGATGAACGCCATCTGCTGATGACCGCTGGCAAAACATTGCTGATGACCCGCCTCATCGAGGGGAAATTCCCCAATGTCGAACAGGTCATTCCAAAGGACAGCGACAGGACGGTGCTGGTCAACCGGGAGCGCATGATCAACGCG
The DNA here is from genome assembly GCA_022573975.1 of SAR324 cluster bacterium. Taxonomy (GTDB): domain Bacteria; phylum SAR324; class SAR324; order SAR324; family JACQKK01; genus JACZSY01. The sequence continues at coordinate 10,200 of JACZSY010000030.1, forward strand.
CTTAAAATCGTATCGTTCATGAGCCAGGATAAAATCAAGCCGGTGAAGATGACCCTGGAACCCGACCTGTTGCGCCTGGAGAGCGAGCGGGCCGAATTCGGGGATGTGCTGGACGAGCTTCCGGTGGAATATGCGGGGGAGAATATGAAAATCGGGTTCAATGCCCGATACCTGCTGGATGTATTCAGTGTAATTCAGCAGTCCCCAGAGGTAAAAATGAAGCTGAAAGGGTCACTCAATCCCTGTTTAATTGAAATCCCGAATGACTCAGGTTTTCTATCCGTTGTTATGCCATTAAGAATTGAATGGTAATCAAGGAATTTTCGGCGATCAAGTTTAGGAATTACCAGGAATTATTCCTCCCGCTTTCCGCCGGAATTTATCTGATTACCGGCGATAACGGCCAGGGCAAGACGAACCTGGTGGAAGGGTTTTACTTTCTGTGCCACCTCGCCTCCTTCCGCACTTCCCGGCTGGAACAGTTGATCGCATTCGGTGCGAGCCAGAGTTTCCTCCAGGGCGTTGTAAACAAAAATGATACCGACTGGAAAGCAAGGATCGAAATTTCCCGCCGGGGACGAAGGGTTTGGCTGGACGAAGAACCGGTTCCCAAGCTTTCTTCCTACATTTCCCGCTTCCATTCCCTTCTGTTCAACCCGGACAATTTATACAATTACAGAAATTTCCCAGGGGAAAGACGTTCTTTTTATGATCGGGTTCTGAGTTTTATCGATTCCGATTATTTGGAAGCCTTAAGAAGCTTCAAAACCATAAACAATCAGAAAAATAAATTGCTGAAAAAAGAGGATTTATCCTCGCTTCCCGCCTGGAATCGTTTGTTTGTGGAAAAAGGATGTGTTATAATTAAAAAGCGCCGGGAAATAACAGCCGATTTAAACAATAGATTGCCGAGAATACTCAGCAATTTAACCGGGAAAGCGCAGCAACTGGCGCTGGAGTACCATCCATCCCTGACCGGTGACCTGGAGACCGATTCCCGCACCCTGGAGAATCTCATCGAGCGGGAACGCCAGGCCGGCCACGCGCTCCAAGGCCCGCACCGGGACGAATTTTTAATGACCATGCCCGCGGGCCGCGGCGAAGCTTTTTTTTCTCAGGGCGAATCCCGCGTGACCCTGCTGGCGGTGCTGTTGGCCTTGAACGAGGTGCTCACCGAACGCATGGGCTACCGGCCGGCGGTGATCCTGGACGATCTTTACTCCGAACTGGACTCCACCGTTCAGGAAAACCTGACCCGTCACCTTCATGGGCTGGCCAATCAGATCTTCATCACCACCACTCACCCCCCGCCGGTTCTCAAACACCAGGCTGTTGAAATATTGCAGATCCAGGACGGACGGATCGTGTAAACAGAAAGGGACAGCATGACAGAAGGAAGCACTGAGGAAGAATATTCCGCGGACCAAATACAAGCGTTGGAAGGCATCGAAGCCGTGAGGTTGCGGCCGGGCATGTACATCGGCGGCGTCGATTCCTCGGCCCTGCATCATCTGGTCTTCGAGATCGTCGACAACTCCATCGACGAAGCCCTCGGAGGCTTCTGCTCGGAAATTCATGTCATTTTGCACATGGACAACAGCGTCACCATCCAGGACGACGGCCGGGGCATTCCGGTGGGAATGCACAAGGAAGCCGGCATCCCGGCGGTGGAACTGGTGATGACCCAACTTCATGCAGGCGGAAAATTTTCCAAGAGCAGCTACAAGGTATCCAGCGGGCTCAACGGCGTGGGAGCCTCGGTGGTCAACGCTCTCTCGGAAAAACTGACGGTGGAGATCAAGCGCGAAGGGCATCTATGGCGGCAAAGCTATGCCAAGGGCCGCCCCACGACCAAACTGGAAAAGCTGGAGCCCACCGAACGGACGGGAACCATCACCTCCTTCATGCCGGACACATCCATTTTCGACGAGGTCAATTTCAGCTTCGAGCTGCTCTCCCTCCGTCTGAGGGAGCTGGCCTTTCTCAACCGGGGCGTTTTGATCACCATCAAGGATGAACGCAACGACAAGTCCCACGAGTTCAAATACGAAGGCGGGATCGTGTCGTTCATCGAATTTCTGAACAAAAACAAGAACACCCTTCACGACCGGCCGATTTATGTATCCGGTTCGGACCGCGACGTGGAGGTGGAAGTGTCCCTGCAATACAACGACACTTACAACGACCAAATTTTCACCTACGTCAACAACATCAACACCGTCGAGGGCGGGACGCACCTCTCCGGGCTGAAAGCGGGGCTGACCAAGACCATCAACAACTACGGCGCGGCCAACAACATGTTCAGGGACGTCAAGGAGAACCTGTCCGGGGAGGACGTCCGGGAGGGGCTGACCGTCGTGATCAGCGTCAAGCATCTCCATCCCCAGTTCGAGTCCCAGAAGAAAATCAAGCTCACCAACACCGAAGTGCGGGGCATCGTGGAAGGGATCGTCACGGAAACCCTGTCCACCTTCCTGGAGGAAAACCCCACCGTCGCCCGGCGGATCGTGGAAAAGGCGGTGGATTCCCAGCGCGCCCGGCTGGCCGCCCGCAAGGCGCGCGAATTGACCCGCCGCAAGTCGGCGCTGGAAATGAGCACCCTGCCCGGCAAGCTTGCCGACTGTCAGGAGCGCGACCCGAAGTTGAGCGAGCTGTTCCTGGTGGAGGGAGACTCCGCCGGGGGGTCGGCCAAGCAGGGCCGGGAGCGGAAGAATCAGGCCATCCTGCCCCTCAAAGGCAAGATCCTCAACGTGGAGAAAGCCCGCTTCGACAAGATGCTGGCCAGCGAAGAGATCCGCATCATGATCACCGCCCTGGGCACCGGAATTGGCCAGGACGATTTCAACGTGGACAAGGTGCGGTATCACAAGATCATCCTGATGACCGACGCCGACGTGGACGGCAGCCATATTCGAACCCTGCTGTTGACCTTTTTCTACCGCCAGATGCCCGCTTTGATCGAAAAAGGCTACCTCTACATCGCCCAGCCTCCCCTTTACAAGGTGAAAAAAGGCAAGGAGGAGTTCTACGTCAAGCACGACCGCCAGTTGAACGGGCAGTTGCTCAATTGGGCTTCCAAGCAACTCAAACTGACCATCAACGGCGGCAAGCCCATCGAAGGCGACGAAATGCTGGCCCTGGCCAACCAGTTGCGGGAGTTTTACGAGCGCTACGAGAAGATCACCTCCAGCCACAGCCTCAGACAGCTGATCGACGTGATGCTCCGCTTCGACGTGAACATTCCCAGCGAGGGGGTGGAGATCATCCTGGCCAAGCTGGCGGAGAAAAAAGCAGAATTCGAGACCTTCGAATTGAAGGTCAAATCGAAAGAAGCCGGCGGGGAAATCGAGGTGGAAATCAATGGCAAGACCATGAAACTGCAGAGCATCGCCCTGGACGGGATGGACGTTTACGAGTACAGCGCCCTGCTCAAGCAATACAACTCGCTGAGGAAAGTGATGGGATCCCAGACCCTCAAACTCACCAACGGAGGCGATCCGGAAATCGAAATCGCCCATTGGGACCAGCTCTACGGGCGGCTGCTCGAAATTGGACGCAAGGGCGTGGAAATCCAGCGCTACAAGGGGTTGGGTGAGATGAACCCGGACCAGCTTTGGGAAACCACCATGGACCCCGAAGCGCGCACCTTGCTCAAGGTGATGGTCAACGACGCCGTCGAGGCCGAGCGGATATTCAGCACCCTGATGGGCGACCAGGTGGAACCGCGCCGCGAGTTCATCGAGGCCAACGCGCTCAAGGTGAAAAACCTGGATATTTGATGAGGGGAAGGTTTACCCCCGAACCCCCAATTCCCTCAATGGCAACAGATCGGCCCTGGATGAGTCAACGATTCATCCAGGGCCGTTTTTGCCGCAGGCGCTCCCCCAAAACCCCAAACTCAATCCCCGGCCGCGGACGCTTGGCCATGGGCGGGGTGAACGCCAAGGGGCATGTCCTTCCCAGCCCCGGAAATGGCCGGGCGGGAGGTGCGCATGGTGACGAACTCCTCGGCGGCGGTGGGGTGAATGCCCACGGTGGCGTCGAACTGGGCCTTGGTGGCGCCGCATTTGAGGGCGATGGCGAGGCCCTGAACGATCTCCCCGGCGTCCGGGCCCACCATATGGCAGCCCACCACGCGGTCCGTGTCCTGGTCCACGATCAGCTTCATCAGAGTGCGCTCGTCGTTGCCGGAGAGCGTGCCTTTCATGGGCCGGAAATCTTCCACATACACCACGGCGTTGGGATAAAGGCGGGACGCCTCGGCCTCGGTAAGACCGACGGAGGCCAGGCTGGGGAGGCCGAAGACGGTGTAGGGAATGTTGTCGTAGTCCAGGGGTTCGGCGCCTTTCCCGTAGAGATGCCCGGCGAACACCATCGCCTCGGCGAGGGCCACGGGGGTCAGTTGGAGGCGGTCGGTCACGTCGCCCAGGGCGTATATGGAAGGCACGTTGGACTGGTAATAGGCGTCGATCGGCACGGCCCCATTTTCTTTCAGGGCCACCCCCGCTTCCTCAAGGCCCAGGCCATCCGTGTTGGGCACCCTCCCCATGGCGGCCAGCACGAGGCCGGTTTCCACCTTGCTCCCGTCCGAAAGCGTGATGCTAAGCGCATCGCCCGTTTTGTCCACTCGCGCGATGTTGGTGTTGAAGCGCAGGTCGATCCCTTTTTTGACCATTTCCTTGGCCAGATGTTGGCGGGCGTCGTCATCGAAGCCCCGCAGAAAGAGCGGGCCCCGGTAGAGTTGCGTCACCTCCGCGCCGAAGCCGTTGAAGATGCCCGCGAACTCCACGGCGATGTATCCCCCTCCCCCGATCAAAACGCGTTTGGGCAGGGCCGGCAGAAAGAACATATCGTTGGAGGTCATCACATGTTCGCTGCCGGGAAATTCCGGCACGAACGCCTTGTTTCCCGTGGCTATCAGGATACGCCCGGTGGTGTAGGCCTTGCCGTTCACCTCCACCGTGTGGGGGTCGGTCAGCGTCCCCCTGCCTTCAAGCAGCCGCACCCCGGCCTTTTCCAGCAGTGTGCCGTAAATTGCGTTGAGGCGGGCAATCTCGGCATTCTTGTTGGCGATCAGCGTCGGCCAATCGAATTTTGCCGGGGGCACCGTCCAGCCGAATCCGGCGGCGTCGGAGAATTCCTCGGACATCCTGGCCCCATAGACCATCAGCTTTTTGGGTACGCAGCCCACGTTGACACAGGTGCCGCCCAGGGCGCTTTTCTCCACCACCGCCACGCGCGCTCCGTACTGGGCGGACATGCGCGAGGCCCGGACGCCTCCGGACCCGGCGCCGATGACCATCAAATCGAAATCGAAACGGCTCATTGAAATTCCAAATTTAAAATTGACAAAAATGAATCGGGTGGAAATCCCGCCGGTTTCCGTCCTGTACCCTTATGGTTACCATGATGCGGTGGACAAGACACCACCGCTGTGTGGAGGCTCACGAAAGAAAGGGCGCATCGAAGGAGAAAGCGGACCCTTGAGGACAACGAAGGAAAAAACTTTTTCCAGGTAACCCCCACATGCCGTTGAAAAGGCAAGTGCGGTTGTTTCAAAAAATGGGGCTTGTGAGAGTTCCGTCACGGAGAGAAGAACGCCTTCCTCCATATGCCTGAATCATTATCAAGCCCGTTGCCGATGAAACCCGCTGTGCATAAAAAATCCCGCGGGAGCAGGAGGGTGCGGGGAAAAAAGGAGGAACGAGGGCCCACCGCCGGGGTGCTTTATGGCCTCAATCCCGTGGAAGCGGCGCTGGTGGCGGAAAGAAGAAGGCTGTTTTCCCTGGCCCTCAAGGACGGCGCGCTGTCCCCGCGCCTGCGGAAGGTTGCGGAACTCGCGCAGGGGCGGGCGATTGCGGTGGAAACCTTGCCTCCCCGGGAGTTGGAAGCTCGTTGCGGTTCCCCCAACCACCAAGGGGCGGTATTGCGTTGCGGTGCGTTGCCCATGGCCGGCCCGGATGCGGCGCTCAATTTGGATCCGGTCGGCGGCGCCCTGTTGATCGCCCTGGACCAGGTGGAGGACCCCCGCAACCTGGGAGCCGTGGTGCGCAGCGCCGCGGCTTTTGGCGCCGCCGGATTGGTGCTGCACAGGGATCGCAGCGCGCCGTTGAGCGCGGCGGCGTCCAATGCTTCGGCGGGCGCCCTGGAAAGCTTCCCGGTCTTCCAGGCGCCCAACCTGGCGCGCTTCCTGGCCCAGGCCCGCAAGCGCGGGTTCTGGGTCTGCGGCGCGGTTGCCGGAAACTCGGCGGCCGGGGACCCGGAAGCCACCCCCCTGCCGGCCTTCGCCCTGGACGGCGCCCGGGTGCTGGTGCTGGGCAGCGAGGCCCGGGGACTGAGGCCCCTGGTGCGCAGCCAGTGCGACGTGCTGCTGACCATTCCCCTTCCCGGCGGCGGGGCCATGAACAGCCTCAACGTTTCGGCGGCCGCGGCGGTGCTGTTGTACGAAATGACCAAAACATGAAGGGCATCGCCGGCCATGGGCCGCCATGGGATGCGGGGAAAACGGATAATCGGAAAAAGGCGGAATGTTTGGCCGGGGTAATTTTTTGATGAAAAAATTATTTTAAAAATCCGCCGTGATGTAAGGAATCACCAATGAACCCCGATCACAGCGAACAGGAAAAGGTCTCGCCAAGGCGCAAAGGCGGCAAGGAATTGCGAACTGCATCTGCAAAAGCCGTCCACAGTTTCCGGTGGAGTACACAGATTTGAACTGTGAACAGCATAGGAACCGCCGAGGAACGCCGGAAAATCCGCTTTTTCCATTCTTGTCCGTGTTGATCCCTCTCCATCCGTGGTTACAAATTACAAGGGAGCATTCGGGGCGGTTCGCAGGCGGAACTGGAGTCCTTCCAACAGATCGTGTTACCGGTGGAGACGATCCATCCCAATCCAACCAGGAGGAGCCATTCATGAGCAAGCGCAATGCGGTGTACGCCCAATCGGGTGGGGTCACCTCGGTGATCAACGCATCGGCCTATGGCATGATCACCGCCGCCCGGGAGGCGGATTTCATCGGCGAGGTCTATGCGGGGCTGCAAGGGATCAACGGCGTGCTGGACGAGAACCTGATCGACCTCTCCCGCGAAGACCCCGCGGCCATCGAGGCCTTGCGGTATACGCCGGCGGGAGCCTTCGGCTCCTGCCGCATCAAGCTGAAGGATCTGGACAAGGACCGCGCCGCCTTCCAGCGCATCGTGGACGTGCTGGCCGCCCACGACGTCGGATATTTCTTTTACAATGGCGGCAACGACTCCATGGACACGGTGGACAAGCTGGACCAGTTCGCCGCGAGTCATGGGTATCCGTTGCAGGTATTGGGTATTCCGAAAACAATCGACAACGATCTGCCGGTCACCGACAACTGCCCGGGGTTCGGCTCCGTGGCCAAGTACAACACCATCTCCATGATGGAAGGGAGCATGGACACCGAATCCATGTACCGGGATTCCACCAAGGTGTTCGTGATGGAAACCATGGGCCGCCATGCCGGATGGATCGCCGCCTCCACCGGCCTGGCCAGCCGCTCGGAGGAGGACGGCCCGCACCTGATCTTGCTGCCCGAGGTGCCCTTCAACCCGGAAACCTTCCTCACGGCCCTCGGCAGGCAGGTGGAAGCCCACGGCTTTTGCGCCGTCACCGTGTCCGAGGGCGTCCAAAACGAGGACGGCGGCTTCCTCTCCGAGCAGGGCACCACCGACGCCTTCGGCCACGCCCAACTGGGCGGGGCGGGGGTGTTCATCCAGGATCTGGTCAAGGGGGAACTGGGGTTGAAGGTCCACGGCGCGGTGCTGGATTATTGCCAGCGTTCGGGCCGCCATCTGGCCTCGGGGGTGGACGTGGAGCAGGCCATCGCCTGTGGCGCCGAAGCCGTGCGCCTGGCCGGCGAAGGCCTCACGGGGCGGATGGTGGTGATCCAAAGGGACGGCAACGATCCCTACCGCTGGTCCCTGGGCCATACCGGCGCGGCCGATATCGCCAACAAGGAAAAGAAATTGCCGCCGGAATTCATCCGGGAAGACGGGTTCCACGTCACGGAGGCTTTCCGCGCATACTGCCTGCCCCTGATCCAGGGAGAGGACTATCCCCCCTACCAAAACGGCCTTCCGGCTTACCGCCGCCTCGGGAAGGAGTTGTTGCCAAAAAGGCTACCTCCGATAAAATAGGGAAAATAACCCCTTCCCAAACAAAATAGAGCGCCTGACCGTCCAGCTTGAGAAATATTTTGCCAAAGGAAAACGGCTGAAGCAGGCTATTCGGAACAACCTGAAGGAGTTGGGGTTTGGATTGTAAACAGATCTTTTTCACTTCATGCCCTGCGCCGCATGTTTGAACGCCGCATTGGAAAGGACGATGTGATTCGGGCGATCAGGGAAGGAGAAAGCATCCGGGAATATCCAGACGACACGCCCCATCCCAGTGTTCTATTATGGAACAAGGACGCCACCCACCCACTACATGTGGTGGTGGCTCGCGATGACGAAAACGGGGACTGTGTGGTGATCACCGTGTATATTCCCGATTCCCGCGAATGGATGCCGGACTTCCGAAACAGGAGAGCGTGATGCAATGCGTACTGTGCAAAATCGGTCATACAAGCAGGGGCGAATCTACCGTCACCCTGACCCGTGGTGCAACAACCGTGGTCATCAAGGGCGTTCCCGCCGACGTGTGCGGAAATTGCGGCGAACCCTACCTGGACGAAGATACATCCGCATGGGTGATGGATCGCGCGGAACAGGCCGCGGCCCAGGGGGTGGAAGTGGAAATCGTCCGTTATGCCGCGTGAAATCAAAATGCAACGCCTGACCGCCCGGTTTGTTACCTGGTGGGTGGCTTCGACCTTTTTTGGAGGGTAAACCGGCGTTTTCACGGGTTTACTTTTGCCCGGCGCCAGGGGGAGAATGTGGTTCCCGAATTTCAGGTTAAGGAGAATGGCTGAACTCCACCGCTGAACCGCAGTTCAGCGGTGGGGAACCCCCAACCCATTTCCCGGCAGAATCCGATGGCTTCCGAATCGATCGTTTCCGATCCCCATGAGTACCTCAGGAACGACGTCCGGATGCTGGGCGCCATGCTGGGAGACGCTTTCCGGGAGCGGGAGGGAACGGAATTCTTCGACCGGGTGGAATCGGTGCGCGCCCTGGCCAAGGAAGCGCGGGGAGCTTCCGTGGCGGATGCGTCGCGGTTGCGCGAGCTGCTCTCCGGACTCACCAGTGGGGAGGCCCACCTGCTGGCGCGGGCCTTCTCGCACTTTCTCAACCTGGCCAACATCGCCGAGCAGCATCACCGGGTGCGGCGGAACCGCCAGGCGTCCATCGCCAGGGAGGCCGGCCCCCAACCCGGCGGCTTCCGCGGCGCCCTGGCCGCGTTGATCGAAGGGGGAATCCAACCAGCAGCCTTGCGCGATGCGGTGTTGGATCAGCAGGTGGAGTTGGTCTTCACGGCGCATCCCACCGAGGTGGACCGGCGTAGCCTGCTGAGGAAAAAATCCCGCATCGCCGGCGCCCTCAACCGGTTGGACCGCACGGACCTTTCCCCCCCCGAGCGGCGGGAAACACTGGACATGCTGCGGCGCGAAGTGATCGCCTTTTGGAACACCCAGGAAATCCGCAAGGACAAGCCAACGCCCCAGGCCGAGGCCCGCGCCGGGTTGTTGGTGTTCGAACAGACCTTGTGGGATGAAGTGCCCCGCGTGTTGCGCGAGTTGGATGGGGCTTTGCTCGAATGCTGCGGCGAGGGATTGCCCTGGGATTGCGCTCCGCTGCGGTTCGGTTCCTGGATGGGCGGCGACCGCGACGGCAATCCCAACGTCACCCCCCAGGTCACCCGTGAAGCCATTTTCAACGCCCGCTGGATGGCGGCGGCCCTCTATGCCGCCGAGATCGAGGCGCTCTATTCGGAACTCTCCGTGGACCATTGCAGCGAGGAATTGCGGGCGCGGGTGGGGTCGGCCGAGATGCCCTACCGGGTGGTGCTTCGTGAACTGCGCCATGGCATGACCGCCACCATCGCCTACCTGGACGCCGCCAGGGACGGCCGCCCGGCATCGTCCCAGGGGGTCTACGCCTCCGCCGGGGAATTGACGGAACCGCTGCTGTTGCTGCGCCGTTCATTGGAAGAAACCGGCCTGTCCTTCCTGGCCGGGGGGAGGTTGCTGGACCTGCTGCGCCGGCTGAGTTGCTTCGGGCTGTCCCTGGCGCGGCTGGACATCCGGCAGGAAGCCTCCCGGCACACCGAGGCTTTGGACGCCGTGACCAGGGCGCTGGGGCTGGGAAGCTATGCCGCCTGGAACGAGCAGGAACGCCAACAATTCCTGCTGCGGGAATTAAACAGCCAACGCCCCCTCATTCCGCGGAATTTCGAGGCCGATCCGGAGGTGATGAACGTGTTGGGCACTTTCGCCGTGATCGCCGAGACCGGCCCGGAATTCCTGGGCGCCTATGTGATTTCCATGGCTGAAACGGCCTCCGACGTGCTGGCGGTGGAACTGTTGCAACATGCCAGCGGCGTTGCGGCGCCCCTGCGCGTGGTGCCCCTCTTCGAAAACACGAAGGCCCTGCGCGACTGTGGCGAGACCCTGGCGCAACTGCTTTCGCTGGAATGGTACCGCAACCGCATCGGCGGCAGGCAGGAGGTGATGCTCGGGTATTCCGACTCCACCAAGGAGGCCAGCCGGCTGACTTCCGCCTGGATGCTCTACCGGGCGCAGGAAACCATGACCGATGTGTGCGCCAGGGCGGGAGTGCGTTTGTCCCTCTTTCACGGGCGGGGCGGCACGGTGAGCCGGGGCGGCGGCACCGTGCGTCAGGCCGTCCTGTCGCTTCCTCCCGGCTCAGTCTCGGGCCGGTTGCGGGTCACCGAGCAGGGTGAAATGATTCAGGCCAATTTCGGATTGCCCGGCCTGGCCAACAGCCATCTCGAACAACACCTCACCTCCACCTTGGGGGCGGCGCTGCTGCCCGGCGAGTCGCCCCTGCCGCAATGGCGGGAATTGATGGAGCGCCTGGCCGAGGTTTCCATGGCCTCCTACCGCCGCGTGCTGGATCAACCCGAATTCGTGGCCTACTTCCGCGCCGTGACCCCGGAACAGGAGCTGGGCCATTTGAATGTGGGCAGCCGCCCGTCGCGCCGGGCCGCGGAAGGCGGACTGGAAACCCTGCGGGCCATTCCCTGGGTCTTCGCCTGGACCCAGGTGCGGCTGATGCTGCCGGCCTGGCTGGGTTTGGGCGATGCCCTGGAATGGGCCATGGGCGAAGGCAAGGGGGACCTGCTGCGCGCCATGTACCGCGAATGGCCGTTCTTCCAATCCACCATCGACCTGATCGAAATGGTGCTGGCCAAGGCCGATGCCGGGGTATTTGCCCATTACAACGACGTGCTGGCCGACGGCGCCATGTCCGAAATGGGGAAATCCCTCCTCCAGCGGCTGGAAAAAACCGTCGCGCTGGTGCTGGAGGTCACCGGGCACGAGCGGTTGTTGCAAGACAACGAGATGCTTTTACGCTCCATCGAGGTGCGCAATCCCTACGTGGACCCCATCAACCTGCTCCAGGTGGAGTTGCTGCGCAGGGTGCGTGGCGGCGACGCAGCGGAGGAAACCCTCACGGCCTTGCTGACCTCCATCCGGGGCGTGGTGGCGGGCATGCGCAATACCGGTTAGCCTTTCTCCCTGAAAGCCAGCTCCAGTTCGGCCGCCACGGAGGCCAGGCGCCTGTCCAGTGTCCACAGCCGCGCCGGCGCGGCCAGGGCAACCGAGGCCAGCAAATGGAAATCGATGTAGCCGATGCCCCGGCCCATCAAGGCCCGGCGTTCGATGAACTCCAGCACCTCCGGGTCCGTGGCGGCCGGTACGGCGGGAAAAAAGGCAAGAAATCGGAGCACATTCCGCCTGTTTCCTAGATTGCCGCAAGCCAGCTCGCCGAGTACAAAGGGGTGCATCAACACTTGCCCTTCCTCCAACGCTGTTGCCAGGGTTGGCAAGCCTTTCCTAAGATGATCGATCCACAAGGAGGTATCGGCCAGGATCATTCGGATTTCGGACGCCGCCGGGAGATGGGCTTCAACCGGGGTTCGCTGCCGCCCAGCAGCGCCAGCCGCCGGGCGCTTTCGCGTTCGATCAGGGCGCGCAACCCCGCGTGCACCAGCGCGGTGCGTCCCTTGATGCCGGTCATCAGCCCCGCCTCCTCCAGCAATTCCATATCCAGCTTGATGGTCGTGCGCATTTCAGTCGCCTCCAGGTATGCAAAACAGCGCATCAATTAATGCGCCACTCCATGCATGAAACCATGTCTTTATCCACCCTGGCCAAGCCCCCCTTTTATTGCAAACGCTTGCCGCGGCGGGCTTTCGCGATTCAGGGTGAAGGGGCGTTTACGTTCCGATTTCCCTGGAAAATCAATTCCCTGGTGCATCAAGGTGAAAATTGACTTACATTGAGTCATCGGATTCCATTTTCCTTTTGCGACCACACGGGGGGCAGGCATGAAAGTCACGGTTCTATCGGCGGGCACCTGGGGCATCTCGCTGGCCGCGTTGCTGCACGGCAAGGGAGAAGCGGTGCGGGTGTGGGAATTCGACCCGGAAGTGGTGCGGGTGTTGCGGGAAACCCGGCGCCACCCCAGGTTGAAGGCGCTTGATGTGCCCGAGGCGATTCTTCCCACCAACGATTTGGAAGAAGCCTTGGCCGGCAGCGAGGTGATCGTCTGCGCCGTTCCGGCCGCCAACCTGCGCGAAACCGCGCGCCGTACCGTTCAGGCCGGATACCACGGCCAGTTGTTCGTGATTTGCTCCAAGGGCATCGAGAAAGGCACCCACCACCTGCCCCACGAGGTGGCCGCGCAGGAATTGGGGCATGCGGGCCGGGAGCGGATCGTGTTGTTGTCCGGCCCGAGCCATGCCGAGGAGGTCAGCAGGAACCTGCCCACCGCGGTGACCGTGGCCGGAGCGACACTGGAAACCGCCGAAACGGTGCAGGCCTTGTTCATGACCCCCCGCTTCCGGGTCTATACCCAGACGGACATGGTGGGGGTGGAGTTGGGGGCGGCGTTGAAAAACGTGATCGCCATCGCCTGCGGCATCTCCGATGGACTCGGCTTTGGAGACAACGCCAAGGCCGGACTGATCACCCGGGGCCTCTCGGAGATTCTGCGGCTGGGGATGGAAATGGGTGCCCGCGCCGAAACCTTCATCGGCCCGTTTTCACAGGCCTACATCGGGTCGGACGGCAACATCGACATCGCCTATTCCAACACCACGTCGATCACGGCGCAGGCGGAGATGGCATCGCTCCGGCGGTAGCCGTCTACCATCAACGTCACCACAACAAGGCTCTCTAGGAGGGCATTATGGGACTCATCCTCAAGCAAAGCACAGCCGTAGACGTTCTCATCGGCCCCTTCGTCGACAAGACAGATGGAGCCACCGCCGAAGAGGCAGAGAGCCCAACCGTCCTGCTCTCAAAGAACGGCCAGGCGCTTGCGGCAAAGAACGACGTAACAAAGCCCGTGCAT
>JACZSY010000031.1 GCA_022573975.1 SAR324 cluster bacterium
AGCCTCAACTCCCGGCCTTCGGCCTCCCTCCCTCGACCATGTGGATAGGGTTAAAGCGTCGTATTTACAACCATATAGCGGAGGAAGTCACCCCCTTCCATGGGGTGATTTTGAACTCACTGGCGGGGGTAGGGCTTATTTGATTCAGCATGCTGGAATCGAACACATTGAGCAATTGGAACCTGCCCGGGGGCTCCGGCGATTCCAACCGGGGAAGCCCGGGTTAAGTTTTCGCGCCGTATTCCGATAGAATTGATAAATCCTCCTCTCAAGCGGCGCGGTCCCGCCGCCCGAGGATAAAAAACGTTCAATGTGAAATCGGGTGGGGACGTGAAACATCGGAAGCCAAAAACCTTGCTGGAATCCATCTTTTTTCCGGGCCTGGCCTCGAAGGGTCTGGCGATTCTCTTCCTCCTGGCCATGGCGTTTCCGGCCTCCAGCCAGGCCCAGGTCAAGGAACTGCTCAACGAAGCCCAGGGCATCGTCCTGCAATATAACAAAGTGACGCTGAATTTTTCCGGCGCCATCGCCACCGCGCCGGACGAGGTCAAGGGATACACCGCCGTTCTCCCCAATGACATCGAGGGCACCGTGAACACGTTTGGGATTGTGATCAATGGATTCGTGTTGAGCCGTTCCGATGAAGAGGCCGATTTCAGCATCGGAAAATTCGCCGACGTCAATCAGACCCCGGGGGTGAGCAGCGATGACGTGTACGTCGATGCGGCCAAATTGGAAAGCCAATTGATTACCGTCACCTTTGTGCCGGTCAATACCGGATTTTTCCTGCTGCGCCTGGGCGCCGGGAAGCGAAAGGGCGAAATCCAGTTCCATCAGACCTCATCCGGGGGGGTGAAGGAAGTGAACACCGTATCCTTTTCCAACACCTTCTTCCTGTTGCAATTGACCGGAGCGCTGGCCCTGTCGGACAACTCGGTGCTTGGCTTGAGTTACACGTTTTTCGCTCCGCTTTCCGAAGACAATTTTCAATCCCGCTCTCAAGGATTGGGGATCGGAATACTGTATTTCTTTTGATCCTCCCAGCCGCCCGCAAAAAATTTCCACATTCCTCCCCCAACGGATCCTTCCTTTTGGCGGCCGGGCGATCTCCGTTGCGCCCCGGCCGCAAACACCGTGTCCAGGACTGCCCCTCTCCGCGGTGATTTTGAACGGTCCGGAGGGACGTTCTTATGTTATTTCATTGTTGATACAACGGATTTCCCCCTCTCTTTTGGAGAGGGGGCCAGGGGGTGAGGTGCGGTTGGCGGTTCAATCCGCGTTCATCCGCGGTCAATTATTCCATCAAACAGGGGCGGCAGGCATGGCGGCAAGGAAGCAAATCGAGGCGAACCGCGGGAAGGCCCAAAAATCCACCGGGCCGAAGACCGGGGCTGGCCGGCGCTTGGCTGCGGGACGGCCCGCCCTGCGAGGGGGTGCTGGGCTGGCTGACGCGTTTCGAGAATGGGATGGCGCGGGGCCGGTAGCGCCGCCGCCTAATCTCCGTAGGCGCGCGTGGCCCGGTCGTGGGGGTGGTGCAGAAGCAGTTCCGGCCCCAAGGGGATGATGCCCGAGGGATTGAGGCGCGGGCTGTTGCCGTAATACCCCCGCTTGTATTGCTCGATGTTCACCGTGCTGCCGAACTGGGGCAGCTGGTACAGGTCGCGCAGGTAGTTGGACAGGTTGGGATAGTCCGCGATGCGGCGCAGGTTGCACTTGAAGTGGCTGAAATACACCGGATCGAAGCGCACCAGTGTGGGGAACAGCCGCACGTCCGCCTCGGTGAGATCGTTGCCCACCAGGTAGCGGTGCCGCCCGAGCAGCGCTTCGAGCATGTCCCAGGTCTCGAACATGCCCCGGAACGCTTCCTCGTAGGCCGCTTGGCCCTGGGCGAAGCCGCAGCGGTAGACCCCGTTGTTGATGTGGCGATAGACCGCCTCGTTGACCCGGTCGATCTCTCCGCGCAGCGCCTGGGGGTACAGGTCGGGGCCGCCGGCGCCATGGGCCTTGAATTGCGTGTTGAGCATGCGGAGGATCTCGGACGACTCGTTGTTGACCACGGTGCGCGCGTGGCGGTCCCACAAGGTGGGCGTGGTCACCCGCCCGCTGTAATGGGGGTCCGAGGCGGCGTAGAAGGCGTGCAGGTAGACTCGGTTTCCCTTACCGCCGCCCTTTTCACCGCCGTTGTTCCCGCTGCCGTTGCCGCCTTCGACGCCGTCCATGCCCTCGTCGTATGACCAGCCGCCTTCGTCGCGGGGCACCTGCGCGAAGCTGATGCCGATCTTGTCTTCGAGTCCCTTGAGCTTCAGGCAGACCTCTACCCGGTGCGCCCAGGGTCACCCCTTGGCCAGGAACACATGGTAGCGCCCCTCCGCGGGAGGATGAGCCGCGCCCTCGGCGTCCTCGATGCGGTTGCGGTACACCGACTCGGCCCGGATGAATTCGCCCTTGGGATTGGTCAGCGCGGAAAGGGTTTCATTGGGCTCCCAGCGCCCGTCGATCATCAGGCCCATGGTGGCATGGCTCCTTGCGATTTGTGTTTTGCAGTCGGGGGATAGGGTGCATCACCATAACCCAGCCGCCCTTCCCGGTTCGGTGAGGGGGGTTACCCATCCGGCTGGAGGCGCGTCATATCAGCGCCCCGGCCAGCCAGGTGCCCATCTCGCCGATGATCTCGTTGGCGCGGGGCACCACGTTCATGGTGAAGAATACGTGGATCATGTCGTCGTAGTGGGCCACCTCGGTGGACACCCCGGCGTCGCGGAGCCGCCCGGCGTAGGCCAGTCCGTCGTCGCGCAGCACGTCGTACTCGGCGATCACCACCAGGGCGGGAGGCAGCCCGGCCAGGCTTTCGGCCCGGAAAGGGGAGGCCAGCGGGTTGTCCGCGTCCTCCGGGCCGGTCAGGTAGTGATCCCAGAACCACCGCATTCCGGCCAGGGTCAGCGGGAAGCCCTCGGCGTATTGGGCAAAGGAGGGCAGGTCGAATCCATGGTTGGTCACCGGGTAGATCAACAGTTGCGCCGCCAGTTCCGGGCCGCCGCTCTCCTGGGCCGCCTGGGCCGCCACGGCCGCCAGGTTGCCCCCGGCGCTGTCTCCCCCCACCGCCAGCCGGGCCGGGTCTCCGCCCAGGGATTTCCCGTTGGCCGCCACCCACTCCAACGCGGCGATGGCGTCTTGCGCCGCCGCGGGGAATTTGTGTTCGGGCGCCAGGCGGTAATCCACCGACACCACCAACGCTCCGGAAGCCCGGGCCAGCCGGCGGCAAGCGGTGTCGTGGGTGTCCAGGTTGCCCATCACCCAACCCCCGCCATGGTAATAGACCAATATCGGCAGGCCGGCCTGGTCCTTGGGGGCGTACAGCCGCGCGGGAATCTCCCCCGCCGGGCCGGGAATGGAGATGTTTTCCACCCTGGGCAGTTTCACCATATCTCCCGCCAGCAAGGTGAGGGCCTTGATCATGGCCTCCCGGGCCTGGGGCGGCTCCAACTGGTAATGGGGCGGCGCGCCAATGGAGGCGATCAGGTCGAGTATTTCCTGTATCTTCGGATCGACAGCCATCGTCCCTTCCTGAAACGGGTGCGCTTTGGTGGTGGGCCCAGAATCGTTCCTGCGCCGGTTTATCGAGGCTGAGCTTAACCTTTTCCTCCGGGTTGGGCAAAAGACGTCCCGGTTTGTTAATCTCCGGTAGCGGAAAGCCTGCGATGAAACCAGCCAATAAGGGAAACATGACCGGAGAGAAAAGCGGAGAGAAAAGCGGAGTGAAGAGCGGAGTGAAGAGCGGGGAAAGGGACGCCATGTGGGTCGATTGGGACGTTCCCATCGCCATGGACGACGGCCTGGTGTTGCGGGCCGATGTGTTCCGCCCGACCGGTGACGGCCGCCATCCCGTGATTCTGACCTACGGCCCCTACGCCAAGGGGCTGGCCTTTCAGGACGGCTATCCCAGCGCCTGGGAAAGGATGGCCGGCCAACATCCGGACGTGACGGCGGGATCGACCAACCAATACCAGAACTGGGAGGTGGTCGACCCGGAAAAATGGGTGCCGGACGGCTATGCCTGCGTGCGGGTCGATTCCAGGGGCTGCGGGGCCTCGCCGGGGTATGTGGATCCTTTCTCGCCCCGGGAGACCCGCGATTTTTACGACTGCATCGAGTGGGCCGCGAGGCAACCCTGGTGCGATGGAAAGGTGGGCCTTAACGGCGTCTCCTACTATGGCATCAATCAATGGCAGGTGGCCTCCCTGCAGCCGCCCCACCTGGCCGCCATCTGCGTCTGGGAAGGCGCGGCGGACTGGTACCGCGACATGACCCATCACGGGGGCATTCTCTGCACCTTCTGGAAGCACTGGTACGACATGCAGGTCAAGACCGTGCAGTACGGGCTGGGAGAGCGAGGCCCGCGCAGCCGGGTCACCGGCGAACCGGTCTGTGGCGCGGAGACGCTTTCCGAGCAGGAACTGGCCGCCAACCGCTGCAATTTCGGATCGGACATTCTGGCCCATCCCCTGGACGACGATTATCACCAGGCGCGTTCGCCTGTGTGGGAGCACATCGACGTCCCCCTGCTCACCGCGGCCAACTGGGGCGGCCAGGGGCTGCATCCCCGCGGAAATTTCGAAGGGTTCGTGCGTCCCGCCTCAAAGCAAAAATGGTTGGAAGTCCATGGCCTGGAGCATTGGACCGAGTTTTACACCGATTATGGGGTGACCCTGCAAAAACGGTTCTTCGGCCACTTTCTGAAGGGGGAGGACAACGGATGGGAAAGCCATCCCCGCGTGCAGCTTCAGGTGCGCCGGATGGACGGATTCGTGGAGCGGCTGGAAAACGAATGGCCCATCGCCCGCACCCGGTGGACCCGATATCACCTCGACCCGGACGGCGCCGCGCTGACCGCCGAGCCGGTCTCACCGGGAAGAAGCATCGAATATAACGCGCTCGGCGATGGCGTGACCTTCCTCTCTCCCCCGCTGGAGGCCGAAACCGAGATCACCGGTCCCGTGGCGGCCCGGCTGTTCGTATCGTCCACCACCGCGGACGTGGATATTTTCGCCGTGCTGCGGCTGTTCGCTCCGGACGGCGGGGAGGCGGTCTTCCAGGGTGCCATCGACCCCCACACGCCGATCGCCCAGGGGTGGCTGCGGGCCTCGCACCGCAAGCTGGATGCCGAACTGAGCCGGGAATACCGCCCCTATCACACTCACGACGACCCCCAGCCCCTGACGCCGGGGGAGGTGGTGCAACTGGACGTGGAACTCTGGCCGACCTCCATCGTGGCGCCGCAAGGCTACCGGATCGGATTCACCGTGCGCGGGAAGGACTACGAGTATCCGGGGCCCAGCGGGGGGAGGCTCTCCAATTTCAAGAACGAGTTGAAAGGCTGCGGTCCGTTCCTGCACGACGATCCTCAGGACCGCCCCGGGGAGGTCTTTGGAGGAAGCGTCACCCTGCATTCCGGCCCTGGCCGGGAGTCCTACCTGCTCCTGCCGGTCATTCCGCCGATTGCTCCTGCCTAGCTGCGGGGAGGTTCAATCGCGCAATTCGAAATCCGGGCCGTCGCCGTCGGCGGCGTACTCGTTGAGCTTGTTGCGCAGGGTGCGGATGCTGATGGAGAGCACCTTGGCCGCCTGGGTGCGGTTGCCGCTGGTCTCCCGGAGGGTCTCGAAGATGAGCTTTTTCTCGGCCTCCTTCATGGACATGCCGACGGTAATTCCCAACCCGTTGCCGTTGCCGGTGGCTTTTCCGGCGCCGTTCTCGGCGTTTTTCTCGGCGTTTTTCTCCGTGGCCTGGAAAGCTTTATCGGTTTTGGCGGAACCTTTCGCGGAGCCTTTCGCGGTGTTTTTGGCGATGTTTTTCGCGGAGCTTTCCTGGAAGGCCGTACCGAAAGCATTGGGAGGCAGCCCGCCCTGGTTCATCATCAGGTGGGCCGGTTCGATCTCCTTGCCGCCGCAGAGCAGCAGCGCCCTTTCCATCACGTTTTCCAGCTCCCGCACGTTGCCGCGCCAATTGTAATGGCAGAGCACCTCCATCGCCTCGGGGAGGATGGTGGCGGTGCCGCGGCCGTTTTTGGCGGCATGCATTTTCACGAAGTGGCCGGCCAGCAGGGGGATGTCCCCTTTGCGGTCCCGCAGGGGAGGCAGGATCAGTGGGATCACGTTGAGGCGGTAATACAGGTCCTCGCGGAATTTTCCCTCCTCGATGAATGCGAACAGGTCGCGGTTGGTGGTGGCGATCACCCGCACGTCCACCGGGATCGGCTCCTTGCCGCCGATGCGGTCCACCTCGTATTCCTGCAACACCCGCAGCAGCTTGGCCTGGAGCGGCAGGGCCATTTCGCTGATTTCATCCAGCAGGATGGTGCCTCCGCTGGCCTGTTCGAAGCGCCCCTTGTGATCCTGGATGGCTCCGGTGAACGCGCCCTTGCGGTGGCCGAACAGCTCGGATTCCAGCAGGGTGTCCGGCAGGGCGGCGCAGTTCACGGCCACGAAGGGGCCGTCGGCGCGGTCCGAACGCTCGTGGATGAAACGGGCCAGCAATTCCTTGCCCGTGCCGCTCTCGCTTTGCACCAGGATGGTGGCCTTGCTCTGGGCGACGTTTTCGGCCACGCCCAGCAATTGGAGCATATCGTGGTCGGCGGTGATCATTTCCTTGCCCTCCGATCCGCCGCTCCTGCGTTTTTCCTGAGTGGCCGGGGATTTTTTGCCGGCGCCCGCCCTGGCCGCGGGTTTTTTCTCCTTGGCCTGGTGGAGCGCCCGGTCCACCTTGAAGGTGAACACCTCGGACTTGAAGGGTTTCTGGATGTATTCGAACGCGCCGTGCTTCATGGCTTCGATGGCCGTTTCGATGGTGGCGTAGGCCGTGACCATCAAAACCGGAATTTCCGGGTCCAGCGCCTTGATGTCCTTGAGCAGTTCCAGGCCGCTGCGTTTGGGCATGGTCATGTCGGTGACCACCATCGCGTAATCGTTCTTCTTGAACTTGTTGAGGGCGTCGAGGGCGTTGTGCGAAACCTCCACCGGATAGCCGCAATGCTTGAGGGTTTCCGACATGGCGATGCGCATTTCAACTTCATCGTCGACGATTAGAATGGGATGCATGATTCTTTTCTCCTGTGTTTCGATCTTGCTGGAACGCCGCTTCCCTGCGGGGTCCAGGGCCGCGGACTTTTTCTCCGCGGGGGTGTGGAATGGCTCAGGGATGTGCCGGGACCCTGGGAAACATGAACACGAACCGGGTTCCCTTGCCGCGCCGGCTTTCCACGTCGATGGTGGCCCGATGGGATTCGATGATGTGATGCACGATGGCCAGTCCCAGGCCCGTGCCTCTGCTTTTGGTGGTGAAAAACGGGTCGAATATTTTTTGCCGCTCCGCCTTGGGGATGCCCGGCCCGGTATCCTCAAAGCCCACCTCGAGCACCTCGAGGATGCCCGGCTTTCCCCCCGCGGCCTCGTTGAAGCGGGCGCGTTGGCGGGGTTGGGTCAGGGTGAGCGGCTTGGCCGAGATGGTGAGGCTTCCCCCTTCGGTCATGGCTTGCACCGCATTGAGGATCAGGTTGTGAAACACCTGCTTGAGCAGGTCCTCGTCTCCCTGGATTTCCACCGGCTGGGAGGGCAGGTCGAACACCAGCTCCACCCCGTTCTGACCGGCCATGTAGCTGGAGAACTCGCCGATTTCGCGCAACAATCGCGGCAGGTTCAAGGTTTTCAGGCTGGCGGGACGGGGCCGGGTGTATTCCAGCACGTTGGAAATGACGTGATTCATCGCCGCGATGCCTGAAGAAATGTGATTCATCAGCACCATTTGTTCCGGATTGCCCGCCAGTCCCTTCTTGACCAGGGAGGCGAACAGTTCGATGCTCCCCAGCGGGTTGCGGATTTCATGGGCGATGTTGGCCGCCATTTCCCCCATGGCGGTGAAACGGTTGCTGCGCTCGGCTTGTTCCTCCAGGCGTTTCAGCAAGGTCACGTCCTGGAGATTGAGAATGTGGCCCAGGGTCGCGCCATCCCCCTCCATGGGCGTGAAGGACACCTGTAACCGCAACGTTCCCCCTTCGCCCCGGTGATAGGTGATGGGCTCGGCAATCGACTCGGCGGCCAACGCTCCCGCTTGCGTGGCCGCCGCGCCATCCGGGGCGCCGCCCGGGCCAAAATCGAACAGGGGCTGGCCCAATACATCGTTCACGTTGATGCCCATCAATTGCTCCGCGGGAAGCCCGATCATGTCCAGCGCCGCCCGGTTGACCGAAGTCACCCCGCCTTCCAGGTCCATCACGAACACCCCCACCGGAAGGCTCTCGAATATATTGGAGAGGTAGGTTTTGACCTTTTCCTTTTCCACCAGGTTTTGTTCGAGCTCCAGGTTTTTTTCCGCCAGCTCCAGATTGAGGCTCGCGATCCGCCGTTGCAGCCCCTTGTGGGATTGCTGGAGTTTTTCGGCCGCCTGGGTAAAAGCCGCGAATCCTTGTTCGAGCAAAACGTTCTTTTGCTCAAGCTCCACTTCAAGCGATTTGATGCGCAAGGCCATCTCCTCCACTCCAGGGACCGGGCGAAGCGCTTGCGCGGGTTGGGCGGCCTTGTTTTTCATTGATTGAGGTAGTCCTGGTAGCCGAGTTTGTTGACCAGATCCCGCTGGTTTTCCCGGGCCAGGGGCACCCACAATTCGCCCGGTTTGGCCTTGGCCAACTCCAGCAGCTTGTTGAATTCCTCCAGCGCCTTGCGGTCTTCTCCGGTGCGCCGGTGGATCAGCCCGATTTGATACCGCGCCCAGGGGGTGCGCTCGTGTCCGGGGTAGGTCTTCAGCGCCTGCCGGTAGGCTTCGATCGCTTCTTGATTCTGGTTCAGGTCGAACAACATGTCCCCAGCCAGGAAATGAGACTTTGAAATGAATGGCGGCACGTTTGGCCCCTGGATGGGGTGGTGGAAAGTGGCTACGGCTTTTCTGAAGCTGTCCAGGGCATCCTTGGTGCGGCCCAGTTCCTTGTTGATCTGGCCCAGTTCGAAATGCACCTCCGCCAGCGATTCCCCAATTTTGGGGTCCTTGGTTTTTTGAAACTCATTGAGGATTAAATGATAACTTTTGCGGGCTTCCTGGTACCTCCGCTGGGTAAAGTGCACCTTGCCCAACAACACCTGCGCGTCGATCCGGTAGACATCGTTCTTTCGCCCATTGATGAATTTGAGCAACGCCGTTTCCGCGGCGCCCAAGTCGTCTTTTTCCAGGAAGGAGTGGGCTCTCTGAATTTCCAGCATCGATATCAGCGGACTGGCTTTTCCCCCGTTGCGCACGATTTCGTACAGCCCCTTGAGCACGGTATCGTACATCCCAATGGCTTCATCGTACAATCCGAGTTGATGGTAGGATCGCCCAATCAGGAATTGTGAAAAAGGAAAACGGAAACCCCTGAAATATTTATCCTGATATTTGGTGTAAATTCTGAGGGCGTCGATATATTTTTCCCGGGCGTAGAGATTGCTGATCATGGCCCTCAGGTTTTCCTCGATATTGCTCTTGATCAGGTTGTCCCGGGTATAGGGTCCCGTGGGATAATCGGTTGCGAGTTTTTCAAAAGTATCGATGGCCTGCTGGCGCCGGCCGTGCAGGGTCAGGGTAAGTCCCTTGCGCAACAGGGCCTCCTGGATCACAACGGTGCCTTTTCCTTCGGCGACGATCTCGTCATAAAACCGCAGGGCCTCGTCAAGCTGCCGCCCTTCGGGCCGATTCCCCAGCAGGTTGGCGATGCGCAGTTTTCCGCGCAGCCGGACTTCCCTGGGCGCGTTGCGGATCACCTGCCGGTAGATGACGATGGCCTCGTTCTCCTTGCCTTCCTCCCGCAAAAAATCTCCCAGCCGCAATCCGACCAGCTTGGAGAACGATTTTCCCGGATAGCGTTCCAGCAGCGCCCGGTAAAAAACCCGCGCCTGGTCGAAATCGGCGCTCTCGTAATAGGTCTCCCCCATGTGGAACAACAATTCCGGCCGCGTGGCGGGAAACCCCGGCTCCAGTTTCAGGGCCAGGTTGAACCGCGCCATGGCCTGCGGGTATCGCTTTAAATTGTAATAAGCGTCTCCCAGGCGGTACAGGGCGGGGCCTTCCAGTTCCGGTGCGCTGTTGCTCCCCAGGAATGTATTCAATGCGGAAATGGCTTTTTCGGGCTGGTTGAGCCGGATAAAATTCAAACCCTGGTAATAATAGGATTCCGGGGTGAATGGGACGTTCAACGGGAAATCCTTTTGCAGGATCTCATAATGCACATTGGACTCGAACTTGATCCCCATGTGCTGGTAGGCGCGGCCGATTTTATACAGGGCCCGTGCGATGTGATCGGATTTTGGCCGTTTTTGCACCACCGAGAACTGGATCGCCGACTGATAGTTGGCGATGTTTCCGTGGAAATTTTTGGCCTGGATCACCACCAGCAGCTCGTGTTGGGCATCCGCGGCGCGGAAAAGCGCCCGCACCCCAAACTCCTCCTTGGGAATGGCGTCGAACACCTGAAGGAAAAGCCGGTAGGCGGAGCGGTACTTGCGGCGTTCAAATTCCAACAGCGCCCGGCGGTAGTTGGCCTCCAGCAGGGGGCTTTTTTTGGCCCATTCCTTCAACAACTGCCCCTCCGGCGTATCCCCGGTATCCGGCAGCGCCGGAGGCGCGGGTTGAATGGAGGCCCTCCCGATTCTGGCCACCCCCGGCTGGAAGTCGATGACCAGTCTCGGTGGCCCTGGAAAGGCCTTGGCTTGGGGCTGCAACCCTTTTTTCAGCGTTTTCACGCGAACAATCGTGTCCCTCCCCTGGGCCACCGTCTCCAACACGGCCACATTGCGGTCTTTCACCTGCGCCGGCGTGATCAGGCGGGGGACGACCCCGATCAGCCGGATCTGGAAAAGGGGGCCGTCCTGTTCCCCCTCCATTTTCGGCAGGCCGGTGAGGTCCAAGACCAGCCGGGATCCCTTTCCGCGCAGCGCGAGGCGAAGGCCGGTCAGGACAATGGCATCGCCCGCGGGAGCGAGCTTGAATCCGATGATGACCCGATCCTTGCGGGGATCGGAAACCAGGTGAAAAACCAGATGCGGCGAGCGAAGTTTAACCTTGGCCCAGGATTCCCGATCGCCGATCCGCTCAAAGGACACCCCTTCCACGAAAGGGTCGTTGAAGGCGAAATCTCGTTTGTCGTTGGGGAAGGCGGGCAGGGCATTGCTGAACTTGACCACCAGCACTCGCTTGGTGGGATTGGCCACGATCCGGTGACGGGCCGGGCCGGAGAGCAGGAAATGCAGGTTCAGTTGCCCCCCCTCCTTGCGCAACCGGATGCCCCGGATTTCCACCAGGGGGGATTGCGGCTTGGCTTTCTGCGCGGCAGGCAACTCCGGGAAGAAGACCAGGCCCGCGAACAGGAACAAAAGGAGCCAACCCAACGGGACCCATCGCCGGGCGGGGGGAAAAATGGCCGGTGTCGTTCTTTTATCTTCCATGGGCCCTTGCGGGTACACCCCTCGAATTCATCCTGAATCCGGGGCGTCCGCCCCCAGGCGGGAGCCGACGCGATTTGTGGTCTCTGTGGCTGGCCCGTCACTGATGGAGCCAATCGGCCCGGCCGGTTCAACCGGTGGCCGCCCGTTCCGCCGAAACCTCCGCTGACGAGGCCGAAGCGGCCTGCTTTCCATCGGCCAGAGCCGGCGGCTGGCGACTCCCTGAAAGCAATGCGCTCTCACGGTCCTGCATATGGCAATATCCCTCGAATTCGGCGCCCCCCTCGATCATGATGTCGGCCGTGCGCACATCGCCTTTGAGGAAACCGGCACGGAAAATTTCCACCCGCTCCAAGGCGGTGATATTTCCCTCGATCCGCCCGCTGACCAGCACCGAGTCGGAGACGATATTACCGTTCACCACCGCATGCTTGTTCACCACCAGCACCGATCCGCTGCCGGGTTCCGAGAGGATGTCTCCCACCACGGTGCCATCGATCCTCAGGGTTCCGGTGAATCGGATCGCCCCTTCAAAGTGGGAGTCGGTGCCCAACAATCCGATATCGTTGGCGCCATCCGGTTTTCCGTTTCTTCGATTTCCGAACACTTCGTGTCACAGGTTTTTGGTTTTATGAAAGACAACCACCGGTTTCGAATCGAAAAACATGTCCTGATTCAACTTGTACCGCTCTTTGAGCATCAACCCCCCGCGCACTGAAAACAGATACAGTGTAACATGCGTGAAATATTCCTGTACCGATTTTCGCCGCATCCGGCGGCGAAAACTCATTTTCCGGCGGGCACGGTAAAAAGGCGCGCCGGATTTGTATGTCAACGGGAATCCTTCCGGATTGGTTTCCACCGGGGGCGAGGAAAGATATTGGACGGGATTTTTGTCTTGGTTTTCCAGAATGGCGAAAACGAAACCCCCCGCGTTGTTTTCCGGTGGAAGAATGCTCTCCAGCGTCAGTCTCAATTCCATCCGTTTGCCGTTGAGGCGCATGGTGTAGGAAAGCACCCGGTAGGGGGGTTGGTACAACCCGTCTCCGGAAATTCCCGTGCCCCGAACCGGGGGCAGGGTGACGACCCGGGGAGATCTCCGCCGCCTTTTGGCGAAAACCACCTGTTTTCTGTCGAAGGCCTTTTGATTGACGGAGAGCAGTTGATCCCGCAAGGTTTCGACTTCTTCCTTCAACCTCCGGGTTTCCAATTCCAGTTGTTGTAAGCGGGGAATGGAAAGCATGTACATCAGGCTGAGCCCCGCCAGGGACGCAACGATCCCCATCATCGCCAAACCGCCCAGGTAGACCAGCCACAAGGGCAGCCCGAGGGACAATGAAGGCCCATAATTTTTTGAAATGATGAAGGTAATGGTGTTGCGAACCTTCATTCCTGTCTCTCGCGCCCGGGTTGGGTGGGGCGTCGCCAAATGGCAACCGGTATTCTTGACGGTGATGGCCAGGATTTGGCCCGATTGCCGCCAAATGAATCTTCTTCGCCGGATGGGATGGTGAAGGACTCCCTTTCCGGCGGTGCGGCGATGCAACCGTTCCAATCCGGCTTCCGAAACCAAACCTAATGATATATAAAAGATTTCCTCTTTTTTTGCAATGTCTTCCGGGCATCGATGGAACTGTTTTTTCATTTCAATCATTTTTTTCAGGCCCTTTCCCCGCCGTTCGCGGCGAAAAAGAGGCCGGTGTTTTGATTCCTGGCTGCCCGCGGCGAGTTCGCCGATGCCAATGCCGGCCACTTCCAGGGGAAAGCCCATCGGTGATTCGCGGGCCATTTTCGCGGATTTGACGGCATTTTGGGCCGGATTTTTTCAACCGGGTTTAATCTTCGCCAGGTAAAGGCCGATCGAACGCCATGCGTTATTGCATTTTGAAGGCGGGCCGGGCCACCCGGGCCACCCGGGAGCGGATCGGGGATTTTGACGCGATGTTTTTAAGCCTGCTTTCCGAGCCGGATCAGCACTGGGACGTGTTCGATGTGGAACACGGACGGTTTCCCCCCTCCCTGGGGGATTATGCCGGCGTGGTGATCACCGGCGGCCCCGCCTCGGCCACCGATGACGTTCCCTGGGTGAAGGAATTGCTGAACACGGTGCGGGCCTGCCGCGACGGGGCCATACCCCTGTTGGGGATTTGTTTTGGCCTTCAGGTGGTGGCGCAGGCCCTCGGCGGACAGGTGGCGCCCAACCCGGAAGGCTGGGAGATCGGCCTGGTGGAATTGGAGCCCATCGCCGCGGGAGCGCCCCCCTCGCCCCTGACCGGGGCAAACACCGCACCCCTGACCGGGAAAGCCGCGCCGCTTCGCATCCTGGAAGTGCATCAGGACATCGCCTCGCGGCTGCCCCCGGGGGCGGTGCCGCTGGCCCGTAGCGCGCGCACGCCGTTCGAGGCATTCACGTTGGGCGAGCGGATATTATGCCTGCAGGGCCATCCCGAGATGGACAACGACGCGGTGCTGGAGCTGATCGGCGAAAGGGAGCAACGCGGCCTCCTGCCTCCGCTCCGGGCCGCCGAGGGAAGAAAATCGCTGGAAAATTCACCGCACCGCCCTTTTTTCCGCAACTGGCTGAAGCGCTTTCTGAGGGAGGGGCGCATTCCACGGAGTCTTTTTTAGTCTTTTTTAGTCTTTTTAGCCTTTTTTAGCTGGCTTGCGGCATCCCTCGAAAAGACCGGGGGCCCCGCCCGGTCATGACGCCGGCCGCACCTGATCCAGAATGCGAAGATAATGCTCGGGAAGGCCATGCGCCCGCGCCCCTTCCCGCGGCAGGGTGATGTAACGCAAGGAAGGGTCGCCATCGCGTTCATCGCCATCGGCGATGTAGGTAACCTCCCGCAACGGTTCGCCTTGTTCCGGCACGGCTTCCGCCCACAGGCGCCTGTAACGGCGGCCGGGCACCCCCTCGCTTTGGTCCAGGCGCACCAACTCGGCGCGGGTGATCCGATAGAGCACACCCCATACCTCATCGCCCGGAGCGGGACTGATGTTGGCCGGCGCGGCTTTCCCCCGGGGTCAGCCTTCCAGGTTGAAACGAAGCCGGTAACCGGACATTTTCCCCGGCCGCCAGTCCAGGGGCCGCATTCCGCGCCTTTCCCGGAAAGCGCTGTCGTGCATGTTCGCCCCAAATGCGAAATACCAAATCAAATCTTCCGGGTGCCCGCTCAACCAGATGCCGTGGCGCAGGTAGCGCAGGCGGGAGATGAGCCATCGCCAACGATTCATGGCGTCTCCCCGGACGGATGGGACAACAGGCGGCGGAGGGCGGCCATGTGAACCAGGGAAGCCGCCAAACTGATCGTGAACACGGCGGAAAAGGAGAAAATTTCGCCGATGAAAGCCGCGGCAAATGGCAAAAGGGCGGCGGGGGCGATAAACATGCCGAAATATCCACTGTAGGCGGGCCGCTTTTCGTTGGGGGAGATTTCCCATAAATAACCCAGATGGGCAATGGTGTCCCCGGTGTTCACGGATCCCAGCACGGCGAACACGATTCCGAACCAGACCAGGGCCATGCTCCGTTGCTCCCATTGGGCGCCCAGCCAGACCAGGGTCATCAGCGGGGCCACCACTCCCAGCAGGGCCATCGGAATCAGCAGATGCCCCTTGCCCAGCCGGTCTCCCCACCAGCCCCAAAGCGGATTGGAGAGCAGGGCGCCCAGGGTCTGCAGCGCGAAGAAAAGAGCCACGTCCGATGGAACGATGGCCGCGCCGGCCACCTGAAGAATATAGAAGGGCCAGGCCATGGAAACCCCGGCGGCGAACCATCGGGTGTATAGATACCGCCGGAACCGGGAGTCTTCCCGCAGCACGCGGAAACCCGCTCCCAGAAAGGAGAGGAATCCGCCGCTGGAATCGGATGGAGGGGCGCGATCCTCACCCGCGGAAAGAAAGAAAAGGCTGGAAACGAGCATGAACAGGGCCCCGCACAACACGATGAGGCCATAATTTTCCGGAAAGGGCAGCGCCGCCAGAATGCGATGGGCCAAACCGGCGACGCCAAGGGCCATCAGCCCTCCTCCGAAAAAGCGCAGGGCCAGCAACCTGCTGCGCAGGGAGGACGGGACGGAACGGGCCACGATGTCGTTGTAGGGAACGGCGACGATGCCTCCGATAAAAGCGTAAAAGGTCCAGAGGACGAAAAAAATCCCGATCCGCGATGGAAGGGCCAGATTTCCCCCGAATCCAAGCAGCAGGGCCAGCAGGGCCAGGGCGATCACCCGCCCGAAGGCCCCCACCAGGTAAAATTTCATCCGCCGCCGATGCCGTTGGGCCAGATAGGCGACGATCAATTGGGGAAAAAGCCATCCGTAACGGGAAATCGCGGCGGTGGCCCCAACGGCCACGGCGCTTCCGGTCAAGCCGAAAACCAGCACGGCCATCAGGGTCTGATTGTCAATGGCGGCCACTCCGGCCTGAAAAAAAATCCCGGCGGAAACGATGAGGTAAAATTTCTTCCATGGCGCTCTGGATTTGGCGGCGCTCATGGCGCTTCCGAATGAGATTTCAGGCCGGCCAGTGTGGTCCCCTGCACCCAGAGGGCGGCCGACCCCGCCACGATCACGGTCAATTGCGTCGCGCCCAGCACGGCGAGGGTCATCACCAGCGCCGTTTCCACCTCGACCCCGAAACTTTCGAGAGCGAAGATGGCGCCCGCGGTAAAGCCCCCAACGATTTTCAGGCTGGTGGCGAAAAAGTTGAGGAATCCCAAAAACACCATCAGCACCAGGTAGTCCAGCGGGGCCAGCGACACGTTGAAGGCCATGCCGGCCAGGACGAAATAACCCAAGGCGATCAGCTTCATCAGGATCGATGCCCCGGCAATGACCAGGAGGGCCGGCAGTCCTCCCGGCAAGCGTACGCCCTCCAGGAAAGAACGGGTAAAGCGGGCGAGGGGCCGGTACACCCTGCCGGGAATCCATTGGAGCGCCATGGGGGTTTTGCCAGGGGGGCGCCGGGCATAGGCTTTCCATCCCGCCAGGATCGCGGTGAGCGTGGAAATGAGGGCCAAGTTGGTCATCATGGCCCAGAAAAATCCCACCCGAACGGACTCCATCGTCTCGGGAAATCCATAAGCGGCCAGGGCCGCGAGGCCAAACAAAAGGAAAGCCACGGCGTCCGTCAGACGATCCACCACAACCGTGGCCATCAGGTGGGAAAACGGCAATTTCTCCAATCGCGCGATCAGCCATCCCCGCACGAACGGGCTGACGCCCACCGGCGCCAGGATATTGCCGAGAAACCCCGCCATGATGGCGCCGAGCAACCGCAGGCTTCCGATCCGTTTGGTGGAGGCCAGCAGCAGGCGCCATTTCACGGCCCGCAACCATTGCTCGAGCAATACCGAAAGGGGAAGCAGCAGCAAGGGGAATACGGCGGCGGTGGAAATCACGGCGGCCAGGCGGGCCGGATCCAGCCCCCGCAAAACCCAATACAGGGCGCCGGCTCCCATCGGCAGCCCCAACCAGGGCAGGATGCGGTAGTAATTGGAGACACGGCGATTTTGGGCAGGGCGGCTGTTCATGGCCTCGGGCGCATTCTGGCGCGGATGGTTTTTGCTTCTTTCAATCCTGTGTCCTTTTTCGATTTTGGGCGATGAAATTATTAAGGCCTAATCCATCATTACAGCAAATCCGGGTGTTTACTGAATTAATTCAATGGTTTATCCGGGATTCGACCTTTCATTCCGAAATATGCTGAAACGGGCGATTTTACCTTCCCAACAGCACCTCACCCCCTGGCCCCCTCTCCCGCGGGAGAGGGGGAAATGGGTTGTCCTTACGATAAAATATCATAAGAACGCCCCTCTCCCGCGGGAGAGGGGCAGTCCCGGACACGATGTTTGTGGCCGGGGCGGGGTGAGGTGCCACCGTGGAAAAACACATTTCCGCCCTTCAATCCAATAAAATTTTTCTGAGCAAAGGGACAGGCATATTTTTTAATTTTCCAACCCTCCCCCAAACAAGCCGCACCGCACAATGCTGTTCAATCCCGGAGCATTCCATGGTATACCGTCAAACGTCATCCAACCCATTGGCGATGGATGGGACGGAACCCTCTCTGTTTTATCCGGGATATCGCCTGGCCTGCCGCCGCATCCCGTCCGCCGCCCGAGCATTCATCGATCTTGATCGTACAATTCAGATTATACAACGGCGCCGAGCGCATTCAATGATCTTCCCATCCAATATCACGCCGCGGGGGGTTTGCCGCGAAGGGCGCCGCCCGCGATGAAAACCCTGCGTCATCTGCTGGTCCAGTTGTTCCACGCCCTGCAATCCCACGAGCGGGTGTTCACCCTGGTGGCGGCGTTCTTCATCGGCATCCTCACCGGTTATGCGGGGTTGGCCTTTCAACGGTTGATTCAGGCCTTCCACGATCTCTCCGGCTGGCTGCCCGTGGCGGCCGAGTGGCTGACCCCCTGGCAGTGGCCGGGCATCGTCGTCGCGCCCATGCTGGGCGGCCTGATCGTGGGGCCGTTGATCTGGCGGTTCGCGCCGGAGGCCAAGGGCCATGGCGTCCCCGAGGTGATGGCCGCGGTGATCACCAAGGGAGGGTTCATCCGCCCCCGGGTGGTGCTGGTCAAATCCCTGGCCTCGGCGATCACCATCGGCTCCGGCGGCTCGGTGGGGCGCGAGGGGCCCATCGTGCAGATCGGCGCCACCATTGGCTCCACGCTGGGCTACCTGCTGCATCTGCCACCGCGCACCATGCGCACCTTCGTGGCCTGCGGCGCGGCGGGCGGCATCGCGGCCACCTTCAACGCCCCCATCGCCGGGGCCTTGTTCGCGGTGGAGATCATCCTGGGAGATTTCGGCTTCATCCAACTGGGCCCCATCATCACCAGCGCGGTCACGGCCACCGTGGTCTCCCGGGCCGTGGTGGGCAATTTCTCCGCTTTCGAGGTGCCGGACTATCATCTGGTCAATCCTTTCGAGTTGATACCCTATATCGGGCTGGGCCTGCTCTGCGGGGTGGTGGCGGTGATTTTTATTCGCCTGCTGGATAAAATGGAATGGCTCTTCGAACGCAAGATCCGCATCCACGACGCCCTCAAGCCGGCCCTGGGCGGGCTGGCCATCGGGCTGATAGGCCTCCAGTTTCCCGAAATTTTCGGCGTGGGTTACGAGGCGGTGAACGCGGCGCTGCACGGGAATATCGCCCTGGAGCTGATGGCGTTGCTGGTGCTGGTGAAGCTGGTGGCCACCACCATCACCCTGGCCTCGGGAGGCTCCGGAGGCATTTTCGCCCCATCGCTCTTCCTGGGGGCGATGACCGGCGGCACGGTGGGCAAGGCGGTCAACACCTTTTTCCCCGCCTGGTCCGCTGCATCGGGCGCCTATGCCCTGGTGGGCATGGCGGCCATGGTGGGCGCGACCACCCAGGCCCCGATCACGGCCATCGTGATCATCTTCGAGCTGACCAACGATTACAAGATTATCCTGCCCTTGATGATCTCGACCATCGTCGCCGTGCTCACCGCCTCGACCCTCTGGCGCGACTCCATTTATACCCATAAGCTCCGCCGCAAGGGGATCGACATGGAGAGCGGCCCGGACGCCAATGTGCTCAAGAAGGTGCGGGTGCGGGACGTGATGCGCGCCGAATTCGACCGGGTGCCCAGGGATCTGCCCTTCAACTTTCTGCTGGATCAACTGCTCCAATCCGCGCGCTCCCACCTCCCCGTGGTGCGTCCCGACGGCACGATCCTGGGGGTGATTTCCAGGACCATCGCCCAGAAATTCCTCAAGCACCGTTCCCTGCTGCGCGACGTGGTGATCGCCGGGGACGTTCAAATCACCGATTTTCCCGTGCTGCTGCCCGGGGACAATCTGAACCAGGCCATGCTGCGCTTCAACGAGTCCGGCCTGCGCGAAATGTACGTGCTGCAGGACCTGTCTTCGCGCAAACTGGTGGGGATGGTGCGCAAGGGGGATTTGATGGACGCCTATTACCGGGAGATCGTCAAACAGAGCAGCGGGGAATCGTTCGCCTACTCCATCAACCACCCCCACAGGCTGGAACCGGTGAAGGTGATGGACGGTTATGGCATCATCGAACTGGAATCGCCCCATTTCTTCGCCGGAAAACTGCTGCGGGAGCTGGACCTGCGCAACAAATACGGCGTCAACGTGCTGGCCATCAAACGCCAGGTCACCGATGGGGGGGAGTCCAACACCAAGGTCTGGCTGCCGGAAAGTTCGGATCGCCTGGAGGACGGCGATGTGCTGGTGTTGATGGGACGCACGGAAAAACTCGAAAACCTGGATACCAACTGGTAGTCCCGAATCAAGAACCCTGAACCCAGCCACGAGAACCATGAGCAATCCACCGCCCCCTCAACCCGCCCCTCAACCCGGCCCCGGCCCGGAAAGTCATTTCCTCGACGTCAACGGCGCGCGGCTGCACCACCTGGACTGGGGCAACCCCGAGGCCCCTCCCCTGGTGCTGGTTCACGGCATCCGTCTGCATGCCCACGTCTGGGGGGATTTCTGCCGCCGCAACCGAAAAGCGTATCACCTGCTGGCGCTGGACCAGCGGGGGCACGGAGACAGTGGCTGGGCCGAAGGCGGACGCTACAGCCTGCACGGCTACTGCGAAGACCTGGCCGCCGTGATGGATGCGCGGGGACTGGAAAAGTTTACCCTGATCGGCCATTCCCTGGGCGCCAGGGTCTCCCTGCTCTATACCCATCTCCATCCCGGGCGGGTGGCGCGGCTGGTGCTGGTGGACATGGGGGCCGGTTTGCCCCCCGCCACCGGCAAGAAGGATTTTTCCCGCATCACCGAAACGCCGCCGCCGCGGGATTTCGCCTCCCGCGAGGAGGCCACCGACTACCTGTCGGCCATTCTGCGCATCGCCCCCCGCGAGCTGGTGGCCGAGAGCGTGGAACACGGCATGCGCAAGCTGGACAATGGAAGATTCACCTGGAAGTACGATCCGGCCCTGGGCGGCGCCCCACCAGTCCGGCCCGGTTCGCCTGAAATAGACCTGTGGGAGGCCGCGCGCGGCATTGACTGTCCCACACTGCTGCTGCACGGCGAACACAGCATGGTGGTCACGCCGGAGATACTGGAACGGATGAAAACGGAAATGCCCGATCTGCGCACCCAGCGCATCGGCAACGCGGGCCATTCCCTCTTCACCGACCAGCCGGAGGCCTTCGCCGGGGCGGTGGGCAGGTTCCTGGACGAAACCGCGCCCTGACCCTGCCCTTGTCATTGGCCGCCGCGGAAAAAAGAGCGCATTGCCCGCGTTTCCGTTTTCGCGCGGAAAGCTCTAATATGCTTCCAATGCGAACGTATTTCTACAAACAGTATTTCTGCGAACGGAATTTCCACCATCAATCGCATTCCTCTCACCCCGTACCATCGAACCCGTCTTCATGAAGCCCCCCCTGCGCATCGCGCACGCCTCGGACATCCACCTTGACACCGATTATTTCGGCGGGGGGGACAACACCGCCTCGCGGGATTACTGCCGGGGAGTGTTCTCCACCCTGCTGGCCGAGATCCGGGCCGCGGAGCCCCATTTGTTCCTGCTGCCCGGCGACCTGTTCGACTCCAACCGCGCCTCGCAGGACACCATCGCCTGGAGCATGGAACAACTGGGGGCGCTCCCGTTCCCGGTGGCGATGATTCCAGGCAACCACGACTGCCTGGAGCCCGAAGGAATTTTCCTGCGCCACGATTTTTCCAAGGTGCCCAACGTGGAGATGCTGCTGGCCGGAGCCGGGGAATCGCGGGACTATCCCGAGTTCTCGGCCCGGGTCTGGGGCAAGGGGATGGCCGAGCATTCCACCGAGTTCAACCCCCTGGACGGCCTGCCGGACCCCGGCCCGGAGCAATGGAACCTGGCCATGGGCCACGGAATTTACATCGGCCGCGACGGTTTCTCCTACCGTTCCTCCCCCATCAGCGCCAAGCAGATCGAAGGCTCCGGCCATGACTATATCGCCCTGGGGCACCACCATGCGCTGCTGGACGTCTCCGCCAACGGCATCGCCGCCTTCTACTGCGGCGCGCCCATTCCCATCTCCCCCGGCCACCAGGGCACATGGCTGCTGGTGGAGTTGGAGGAGGGCAAGGCGGCGAAGGTGGAGGTGCGCAAGCTGGAGCAGTAGGGCGTCGAAGCGCCGGCTTGACGCCGGTTCGCGGTAAGGCCGATGAACGCGGATTTGAACTGCAAACCGCCTTGTCCACAGTTTGCGCGGATTGCGAGGATTTTGGCCGCAACCGGCAAAAAGGTTTTGCGTGGCCGAGGGCCGCCGGCCACTGGGCTTTGGCGGCGGGAGTGGGTGAGGTCCGAGGCGGTTTCCGCGATCGGCCTCAATTCCCGGCCAGCCGGATCATGCGGATGGAGTGACCCAGCTTCTCCCCGTGGTATTTCACGCGGTACCAGGCGATCACCTCTTCCCGCCCGTCATGGTCCAGGTCGGTCACCAGCACCCGGTATTGCCGGGAGGGCATGGCGATGCTCTTTCCCAGCAGGGGTTTTGCGGTCAATCCGGGCCGCCCCCCGGCGGAGAGCAGCGCGCTCAGCACGGTGCCCTGCCGGTTGAAGAGGTAATCGCGCAACCCGTCGCCATCGAGGTCGGCGGCGAGGAACATCACCCGGCGGCCTTTCTGCGTGAGGCTTTCATACTCGAATTTGCCCTGGGTGCGCGGAGCGGCGGCCGGGCCGGAGCGCTTCCAGGGAAAGATGCTGATGGCCAGGGTGCCCCGTCCGGTGGCCAGGGCGCGCATCACGCTGATGAACGTGACGTTGGTGGAGGCCACCATCAATTCATGTGGCGGTTTGCCGTTGGTGCGGGGATGGATCACCGCGGCGAAGGAGCCCACGTCGGAAGTCCAGGAAAATCCGGCGGCCATGAAGCGCAACCGTCCTCCCGACATCTTCCCCCGGTACCACCGCATCACGTTCCGGCGGCTGCGTTTGCTGTCATGATTGAGCACCTTGACATGGAGCGCATCCAAAATCCCGTCGCCGTTCATGTCCTCCTTGGCCAGCAGCAGGTGTTTGTCTTTCTTGGGGTTGAAGGCGCCCAGGCCCGGAAAATCCGCCCGGTAGGGCGTCCGCTCCGCCATCCGGCGCCGCCCGGCGCGCAACACCGTAATCAAATGCGGCGCCCAGCCGCGATTGGTTTCCCGGCCACCCGATTGGGTCAGGGCGGCCAGAAAGGCCCCCGCCGTGGGGAAGGTTCGGCCGTAAAACGATTCCGCCGCCGCGATCAAGGCCGCGGGGAGTGGCGGGGAGGCTTGTTTCGCGGCGGCTTTTCCAGCAACGGCCTCCATCCCGGCCCGGGTGAGGGTGAAGGATTTCTCCCCTGAACCCCACGGGGGCGGCAGGGTCGCCAGCAAGAGATGGCTGCCCCGCTCGATCATCAGCTCCGGCCGCCCGTCGTTTTGGATATCGGGAAAGGAAAATTTGGGCAGGCGGTACACCCGCGGCTTTTCTTTCCGCCGGGTCAGCGCGCGCCGATCGGTGTTCCAGTAGAGCCGCCAGATGGGTTCCAGCGCATAGGGCTCCTCCGTGACGCGATACACCTCAAGGTAGGCGGGGTAGGGCAGCACCACCTCGTCCCGGCCGTCTCCGGTCAGGTCAAACACCAGCCTCTGAAAGGTGCGGTCGGGCGCGGTGCCATGATCGTAAACGGTCGGACAGGCGCACACCGGAAACCAATGCAATCCGCCGCGCCGGGGAACGGCGATGCGCCATTGCCGGCCCACCAGGGCCAGCCATCCGGAGCGGCCCCCGGAAAGGCGGAGGGGTTCCATGTAGCGGGTGTTGCCGGGGAGATCCCACCGTCCCCTTCGATTCCACTCCCCCTGTTTCACCGCCAGGACGTACAACACACCCCGGGCGGGTTGGCCCTGGCGGCGAATCTCGACCATCACCGAAAGGGCCGGCGCGCCCCGCCAGGTCATCGGCCGCACTTGCACCGGCTCCGCCAGCAGCAGGTGATCCCGCGCCACCAGGGCCGGCTTGGCCCAGAGGACACCACCGCCCCCAAGCGCCGCGAGGACAATTGGGATCAGGAGAAAAATACGCATTCGATTCTTTGTGCGGGTTTTCGGAAGGTGCATCGGTCAATGATACCAGAGCGGGCGCAAAGTCAAAATGGATCCGCCCTCCAACAGGGCAAAAACCCAAAACAGCACCAAGACCGGTGGCACGGACTGGGCTGGCAGGGTGGGCCGGATGGCCCGC
>JACZSY010000253.1 GCA_022573975.1 SAR324 cluster bacterium
TGGAGGAGCTGGCGAAGCTCAACCCGGCGTTCAATCCCAAGGGAGGCACGGTCACCGCGGGAAACTCCTCGGCCATCTCCGACGGCGCCGCGGCGGTGCTGGTGATGTCCGAGGACAAGGCCAAGGCCCTGGGCCTCAAAGCGATGGCGGCGATCAAATCCATGGCCGTGGTGGGCGTGGACCCCTCCATCATGGGCTATGCCCCCGTGCCCGCCACCAGGAAAGCGCTGGAACGGGCCGGGATGGAAATGGGGGATGTGGGGATGGTGGAACTGAACGAGGCCTTCGCCGCCCAATCCATCCCCGTGCTGAAAGACCTGGGACTGCTGGAGCAGGTGGAGCAGAAGGTCAACCTCAACGGCGGCGCCATCGCCCTGGGCCACCCCCTGGGCTGCTCCGGCGCGCGCATCACCACCTCGCTGATGTATCTGATGGAAGCGCACGACGCCGAGGTCGGCCTGGCGACCATGTGCATCGGCATGGGCCAGGGCATCGCCACCGTTTTCGAGCGGCGCTGAGTTCGAGCGGCGCCGATCGAACGCGGAATCCCCGCAGCCGCGCGCCCATCGCCACACGGCCGGCGATCCAATCCGTCCCCCCATCGCCGGCCTGCGCCCGCTGAATTTTTCTCACGCAAAAAAGGACCGACCATTTGGCCGCCAAGGACCTGACCCAAGGCTCGATTCCTCACCTGATGCTGCGATTGGCTTTGCCTGTCTTGGGCTCGTTCGTGCTGCAATCGCTCTACACCTTGACCGACCTGTACTTCGTGGGGTTGTTGGGCGAGACCCAGGTGGCCGGACTGGCCATCGCCTTCAACGGATTTTTCACCACCCTGGCGGTGGGGATGACCGTGGGGGTGGGGGCGCTGGCCATTTTGTCCCAGGCCTATGGCGCGGGCCTTCGCGAGCAGGTGCCCTACGTGTTCCAGCAGGTGTTCTGGGGAATCATCATCACCGGCATGGTTTACGGGGCCTTGGGCTGGTATTTCACCGACTCCCTGATCGGGCTTTTTACATCCGACCCCGCGGTGCAGGCGGAGGGCGCCGCATATTTCCGCATCTATACGATGACCTTCCTGACCATGTTGTTCATGATGGTGATCGGCTTTTGCTTCCGGGCGGTGGGCGATTTCATCACCCCCACCGTGTTGATGGCCATCGGGGTGGTGACCAATATCGTGTTGGACCCCCTGCTCATCTTTGGCGTCGGGCCGTTTCCCGAACTGGGAATCCGCGGCGCCGCGCTGGCCACCGTGGCCTCGCAAACCATGACGGTGGGAATTTACCTGTGGCTGGTGTTCAAACCGCATCCACGGCGGATTCTGGGGGTGCGCCGGCCGTTCGTATTGGATTTGTCCCAGTTTTTCCGGGTGGTGCGGATCGGTTGGCCGGCGGGAATGCAGATGGCCCTCTACGCGGTGATCATGATGCTGGTCTACCGGGGCGTGCGCCCTTTTGGCGGCGAGGCCACCGCCGCGGTGGGGATCGGTTTTCGCATCATCCAGGCGGCCATCCTGCCCATCGTGGCCGTGGGGGCGGCGGTCTCGGCCCTGTCCGGGCAAAACTTCGGCGCCAGCGACCTTGCCCGGGTCAAGACCACGGTGATGTGGGGGAGCCTCTATACCGGATCGTTGATGTGCCTGGCCTACGCCGGGCTGGGCCTCTGGCCGGAGTTCTGGGTTTCCCTCTTCTCCGATCAACCGGCCGTGGTGGCGATCGGCGCCGATTACCTGATCCTTTCGGGGGTGGGACTGCCTTTTCATGGGGTGAGTTACATGGTGACCGCCATGGCCCAGGGCCTGGGCCGGAACCTGTACCCGCTGTTTGGGCAGTTGTTCCGCGTGCTGGGTTTCCTGCTGGCCCTGGCCATCCTGGACGGATATCTCTCCCTGGGCCTGAAAGGCATCTTTTGGAGCTACGCGGCGGCCTACGGAGCCGAATTTATTTCCATGGGAGCGGCCCTGGCCTTGTTGTGGGTGACCGTGCTCAAGCCCCGCATTCCCGTTTCCACCCCAATCACGGGGAGCGCCTCCGAATCGGGCTGAATACGGCCGGAACACTTGTAAACCCGAAACCCTCCCGGATATGCTGCGGGAAGGTGTATTGCCGGGACAAGGGGAAAAGGGGGGAAGCGCCGATGGATCCTCCCCTCCCGGGTTTTGTCTGAAACCATGCCTTCACCTTCTCCCTCTTTGCACTCCAGAGGCCGACATGCTCTTCGAAAATGTTCTTCAAGCCGTGGGCAACACCCCCCTGGTGCGGCTGAACCGGATCAACCGGGGATTGAAACCTCTCATGGCCGCCAAGCTGGAATTCACCAACCCCGGGGGATCGGTCAAGGACCGAATCGCCCTGGAAATGATCGCCGAAGCGGAACAGAGCGGCGCGTTGAAGCCGGGCGGCACCATCATCGAAGCCACCTCGGGAAACACGGGCATGGGCTTGGCCATGGTGGCCGCGGTGAAAGGATATCACTCCATCTTCACCATGCCCGACAAGATGAGCCAGGAGAAAATCGACGCCTTGCGGGGTCTGGGGGCCGAGGTGATCGTCACTCCCACCGCCGTGGCCCATGACGACCCGCGCAGTTATCATCAGGTGGCGTTGCGGCTGAACCGGGAAATCAGCGGCTCGATATTTCCCAATCAGTATGACAATCCCGGCAACCCGGCGGCGCATTACAAGACCACCGCGCCCGAAATCTGGGAGCAAAGCGAGGGCAAGGTGACCCACATCGTGATCGGGGTGGGCACGGGCGGCACCATTACCGGCGTGGGCCGGTGGTGCAGGGAACATCAACCGCAGGTGCGGATCATCGGCGTGGACCCCATCGGATCCATTTTTTTCGAGGCGTTCAAAACAGGCCGGCCGCCTTCCACCTTTCCCTACAAGGTGGAGGGCGTGGGGCAGGACGAAATGCCCAAGAACGTGGATTTCTCGGTGATCGACGAGATGGTGTTGATCGGCGACAAGGAATCGTTCAACACCACCCGCCAGTTGGCGCGGAAGGAAGGCCTCTTCGCCGGTGGCTCCTCCGGCATGGCGGTGGCCGCCGCGTTGCAGGTGGCCAGGGATCTCGATCCATCCGATTTCATGGCGATCATCCTCCCCGATTCGGGAGGGAGGTATCTGAGCAAGATTTACAACGACAACTGGATGAAGGAAAACCAATATCTCGATCCCCCGGTTCAATTGAATGTGCGGGAAATTTTGGCCGAAAAAACCCTCACCACCTCCGAACTGATTTCCGTCTCCTCCGACGCCACCATCGGCGAAGCCA
Source organism: SAR324 cluster bacterium (assembly GCA_022573975.1). GTDB lineage: Bacteria > SAR324 > SAR324 > SAR324 > JACQKK01 > JACZSY01. The sequence goes on from JACZSY010000253.1 coordinate 3,283, forward strand.
TCGAACTGATGCGCGGCCACGGCATCTCGCAAGTGCCGGTGATCTCCGATGGGAAGTGCCTGGGACGCCTGGACGAGGCGCGGCTGCTGGAATTGCTGCTGACCAACTCCGAGGCCTGGCATCACAACGCGGTGGAGTTCATGGACGAACCCTATCCGGAAATCGAGGAAGACACCCCCCTGGCCGACCTGGCGGAAATGCTGGGAGGCAAGGAACAGGCGGTGATGGTGCGCAGGGGGGATTCCAGCCTGTCCATTCTCACCAAGTCGGACCTGATTTTCACCCTCTTCAAGGCCGAAAAAGCCTCCCAAACCCAATGAGCGCCAAAGACGGCCCCAGAACATCCCCCCAGCGGTTCGCCACCCTGGCCGTACACGCCGGACAGTCCCCCGATCCCTCCAGCGGCGCCATCATGACCCCGGTGGTGATGTCCTCCACCTTCGTGCAGTCCTCGCCGGGAGAACACAAGGGCTATGAGTACGCCCGCACCGGCAACCCCACCCGCACCGCGTTGGAAGCCAACCTGGCCGCCTTGGAAGGCGGCGCGCACGGGGTGTGTTTTTCCAGCGGCAGCGCCGCCATCGACGCCGTGGTGCGGATGCTCAAAGCAGGGGATCATGTGGTGGCCAGCGACGACCTGTATGGCGGCACCTACCGGCTGTTCACCAAGGTGTTTTCCCGCTTCGGGATGGAGTTCAGCTTCTGCGACATGTCCGACCCCAGCGCCGTCGAACGGGCCATCGCGCCGGGCACCCGGCTGATCTGGGTGGAGTCCCCCACCAATCCCCTGATGAAAATCGTGGACATCAAACTGCTGGCGGAAATGGGCCGCGCCGCCGGCGCCCTGGTGGCGGTGGACAATACCTTCGCCACGCCCTTCCTGCAACGGCCTCTGGAAATGGGGGCCGATCTGGTGGTGCACAGCCTCACCAAATACCTGGGCGGGCACTCGGACGTGATCGGGGGCGCCGTCATCACCAAGGACGCGGAACTGGCCGAACAACTGCACTTCCTGCAGAACGCCGCCGGGGCCGTGCCGGGGCCGATGGATTGCTTCCTGGTGCTGCGCGGCACCAAGACCCTGCACCTGCGCATGGAACGCCATTGCGAGAACGGCATGCGCATCGCCCGCGCCCTGGCCGGGCATCCCCTGGTCGGGCCGGTCTATTATCCCGGACTGCCCGGGCATCCCCAGCACCAACTGGCCGCGCGGCAGATGAGCGGCTTCGGAGGGATGGTCTCCTTCGAGCTGAAGGACGATTCCATCGAAAAGGCCAAGCGGTTCTGCGAAAGCACCCGCGTGTTCGCCTTGGCCGAAAGCCTGGGGGGGGTGGAGTCCCTGGTGGAACATCCCGCCATCATGACCCACGCCTCGGTGCCCAGGGAGGTGCGCGAAGCCGCGGGCCTGCGCGATTCCCTGATCCGCCTCTCCGTCGGCGTGGAGGACGGCGACGACCTGATCGAGGACCTGCACCAGGCGCTGGAGGCGGCGCATCGGTAGCGTTGCAATTTCTATCGTTCAGCAAAGATCATGGGAATATTTCATGAAATAATTTCTGAGGAGACCTGCCATGAGACAGGTCGTGATCCATCCCGCTGAAGATGGTTTTTGGGTTGCCGAATGCCCCAGCCTGCCTGGTTGCATCAGCCAGGGGGAAAATAAGGAAGAAGCGAAAGAAATCCTCAAGGAGGCCATCCAGGGATATATCCTTTCGCTGGGGAACGATGGACTGCCGGTTCCGGCGGAATATTTCGATACGAACCGGCTAAAATAATCACCCTGAATTTTTCTCCTTGACCCCCCCTAATGCACGGCCCGGGGCTGGTCTTTCCAGTAGGGTTTGCGGAGTTCTTGTTTGAGCACCTTGCCCACGCCGGACTTGGGGAGGGCGTCCACGAAGTCGACCGTGCTCGGGCATTTGAACCCGGCGATCGACTCCTTGCAATGCGAGATCAGGGCCTCGGCGTTGATTTCGCTGCCCGGCGCCCTGACCACGATGGCTTTCACCGCTTCGCCCCATTTATCGTCCGGAATGCCGATCACCGCGGCGTCCAGCACGCCGGGATGCTTGTAGAGGACGTTCTCCACCTCCGGGCAATAGACGTTTTCGCCTCCGGTGATGATCATGTCCTTGGCCCGGTCCAGGATATAGAGGTAACGGTCCTCGTCGATGGAGCCGATGTCGCCGGTGTGGATCCATCCGTTCCTGAGCACCGCGGCGGTTTCCTCGGGGCGATTCCAATAACCGAGCATCACGTTTGGGCCGCGGGCGATGATCTCGCCGGCGGCTCCCGGCGCAACGGGATCGCCCTCCGGGCCGACCACCTCCACCTCCACGCCCAAAATCGGCTGCCCGCAGGACATCATGCGCCGCCGCTGGGCCTCGGTGCCTTCGGGATGCACCCCTGAGATCGTGGTGGCGGTGAGAAAGGGCGCCGTTTCGGTCTGACCGTAAAGGTGCTGCATCACCGGGCCGAACAATTCGATCGCGGCCCTCAGCCGCGCTTCGGGCATGGGCGCCGCTCCGTACAGGATCCGCCGCACGCTTGAGGTGTCCAGTTTCCCGGCTCCCGCCGATTCCAGGATCAGGTTGATCATGGTGGGCACCAGCAACAGGTGGGTCACCCGGTGCTGCTGAATCAGTTCCAGGGTGCGAAGCGGGTCGAACTTTTCGATGAAGGTATGGAACCCCCCCACCGCCGACACGGCGAAGCAGGACCAGTAATCGGCCGCGTGGAACATGGGCGAGACATGCAACCAAATAGTGCGTTCGTTGAATTCAGCCAGTTGAATGGTGTGCAGGCATTGGGCGGCCACGTTGCGGTGAGAGAGCATCACCCCCTTGGGCCGGCCGGTGGTGCCTCCGGTGTAGCACAGGAAGACCATTTCGTTTTCATCCCACTCCGGCGGGCGCAGGGAGGCGGGATCGGCGCTCTGCAACAAGTCCTCGTACCCCACCATGCCGCTCCCCCATGTGCCGCTCCCCCATGCGCCGTCCCCCGAAGCGCCC
>JACZSY010000254.1 GCA_022573975.1 SAR324 cluster bacterium
TCCAATATCTTATTGAAAGTTTTAATCCATTTTTTCCAAAAAATGGTCTGGGGGTGCGGGGGATGAAATCCCCCGCGCTTTTGGTTGGTCACAGGCCTTTTAACACGCACGAGAAAGGAATCATTCCGATGGAAAATGAGATGAAATACATATTCGATACCCTGTGGCTGTTGCTGTCGGGGATCCTGGTGATGTGGATGGCGGCGGGGTTCGCCATGCTGGAGGCCGGGCTGACCCAGGCCAAGAACACGGTCACCATCCTCTGCAAGAACATCACGCTCTACGCAGCGGCCTGCCTGCTGTATTGGGTGGTCGGCTACAGCATCATGTACGGCCCCAAGGAATCGGTCTTCATGGCCATCGGGTTCGGCCTGGAAGGCTTCAAGGACGGCGACCACTCCCTGATGGCGGACTTTTTCTTCCAGGTGGTGTTCGTGGCCACGGCGGCTTCGATCGTGTCCGGGGCCGTGGCCGAGCGGATGAAGTTCTGGGCCTTCATGGCCTTCACGGTGGTGCTGACCAGCGTGATCTACCCCATCCAGGGCCACTGGAGCTGGGGCGGCAGCAAGCTGGGCGGACTGCTGGAAGGGTTCACCGATTTCGCCGGCTCCACCATCGTCCACTCGGTGGGCGGCTGGGCCGCGCTGGCGGGCGTTTTGCTGGTGGGCGCGCGGGCCGGGAAATACCCCGCCGGCGGGGGCGTCCGGCCCATCCCCGGCGCCAACCTGCCCATGGCCACCCTGGGCACCTTCATTCTCTGGCTGGGCTGGTTCGGCTTCAACGGCGGCTCGCAACTGGCGCTGGGCACCATCGCGGACGTCACGGCGGTGGGCAAGGTGATCCTCAACACCAACATGGCCGCCTGCGCCGGAGCGGTGGCCGCGCTGATCATGACACAGCTGATGTACAAGAAAATCGACCTGTCGATGGTGCTCAACGGGGCGCTCTCGGGCCTGGTGGCCATCACGGCCGGGCCGGATTATCCCAGCATCGGCATCACGGTGCTGATCGGCGCCATTGCCGGCGTGATCGTCGTGTTCGCCGTGCCGTTGTTCGACCGGATGAGGATCGACGACCCGGTGGGGGCGCTCTCGGTGCATCTGGTCAACGGCATCTGGGGCACGCTGGCGGTGGGCATCTTCAACCCGGAAGTGTCCATTTTGGCGCAGGCCAAAGGCATCGTGATCATCGGCGCCTTTACCTTCGCCGCCAGTCTGGCCGTGTGGTTTTTACTCGACAAGACGATGGGATTGCGGGTGTCCGAACAGGAGGAGCAGGAAGGCATCGACCGGCACGAGTTCGGCATGGAAGCCTACCCGGCCTTCCAGCCGCAATGACCGTTCCCGCCTCCATGGGAGGTCAATAAATATTTCAGTGGTTTCGCCCGCCCCTTCCGGTCTATCCCCCAGACTGGAGAGGGCGGGTCGATTTTTTCGTGCGGGAGGCCAAACCCATCCGGCCAGGCATGCGGTTGGCCATCATCATCCAGGCGCCCTGCAACAAGGCCGGCAACCCCCGCCCGGGCGCTCCGCCGCGGTATTGAATCTCTACATGATCCCGCACCGCATCGGCCTCCGCCAACAACTCCGCAAAGGATCTGGAGGAGTGGATCGCCTCCCTGGGGGGCGTGGGCCGCACCGGATCGACGGCCTTGACGGCCTCGGGAGTCAATGGAGCGACGGGATTGCGCATGGTGAATTCTGCCTGGGAAGCTGGGTTTTTTTGGAAAACGTATTGCCGGTGCGGCCGGACCATTGGTTTCCCGTGAGCGCGGGAGCCGGGCCCGGCCTGTTCGCGTTATTACTTCCCTTTTCGGCATCCGCGCGAAGAACTTTAGCCTTCCCAGGCCAATGGGGGAGTCCAGGTCGCGCCGGCGCCGGGTGCGTCCCTGCGCACCCTGATGGGAGCGCCCTTGAAATTAAAGCGGGGGTGTTTTCTTCGTTCTTGACCTGTCATGGTTTTCCCGGGATGATTGGCGAAACGTTTATCTTCCGATTTTTGCTGGAATCTCAGCGTTGATCGCACTTGTCTTCCAGATAAACCTTTCCCCTTCGTGCAGTTTTCCTGATTTGGCAAACCGCAAAATCTTTGCAAAATTTCATCACCAAAATCCTTGCCGAACCTATCATTCCCCCCCCTACGAGAAGAGGACAGAGGATGGATTTCGAATTCAACGACAAGACCAAACAACTGATCGAGCGGGTCACCAATTTCATGGAGGTCCACGTCTACCCCAACGAGAAGGTCTACGACCAGCAGGTCGAGGCTTCGGGAGACAAGCACCATCACCCGCGGGTGCTGGAGGAGATGAAAGCCAAGGCCAAGGCGGAGGGGTTGTGGAACCTCTTCCTGCCGGACAATCGTTATGGCGCGGGCCTGACCAACCTGGAATACGCGCCGCTGTCGGAGCAGATGGGGCGCAGCCTGATCGGATCCGAAGTGTTCAACTGCTCCGCGCCGGACACGGGCAACATGGAAATTCTGGCCCAGTTCGGCACCGAGGCGCAGAAGGATCAATGGCTGAAACCCCTGCTGGAAGGGGAAATTCGCTCGTGCTTTTCCATGACGGAGCCCGAGGTGGCCGGCTCGGATCCGACCCTGCTGCAAACGCGGGCGGTGCGCGAGGGTGACGAGTACGTGATCGACGGGCACAAGTGGTTCACCTCCAACGCGTCCCATCCCCACTGCAAGATCGCCATCGTGATGGTGGTGACCGATCCCGAAGCCCCCCCGCACAGCCGGGCCAGCCAAATCCTGGTGCCGCTGGACACCCCCGGCATGACCGTGGTGCGTCCGGTGCACGTGTTCAACGACAACGGCGGCCACGGCCACTGCGAGGTGCGCTACGAGAACTGCCGCGTGCCCGTCAGCAACATGCTGGGGGAGGAAGGCGACGGCTTCCCCATCGCCCAGGCGCGGCTCGGCCCGGGGCGCATCCACCATTGCATGCGGGCCGTGGGCGGGGCCTCGCGGGCGCTGGACATGATGATCGAGCGCGCCCTGACACGCTTCGTTCATGGCAGCCTGCTCTCCGAGAAGGGCGTGATCCAGGAATGGATCGCCAAGTCGCGCATGGAGATCGAACAGGCGCGATGGCTGGTGCTCCACGCCGCCTGGAAGATCGACAAGTATGGCAAGAAGGAGGCCCGCCACGAGATTTCGATGATCAAGACCGTCTGCGCCAATACCTTCCAGACCGTGGTGGACCGCTCCATCCAGGTGCACGGCGCCCTGGGCACCACCAACGACATCCCCCTGGCCCGCCTCTGGGCCTACGCCCGCATCCTGCGCCTGGCCGACGGCCCGGACGAAGTGCACAACATGGTGATCGCCCGCCGTGAGGTGCGCCGCATGAAGGAAAAGCTGGCCCAGCCCATCGCCGCCCCCGCGCCGGCCTGAGCCGCGCCGGACGGCGGATCCCCCCCCGGCGACCCATCCGGCCGCCGGGGGCTTGACGCGGACAGCCGGAAAATTTTTATTTTTAACCCCCCGGCCGGTTTATTGGATCAAATTGGATGGGTCCATTCCCCGCCACTTGCGGCGAAATTAAAGCCCGCGATACCTCGCTGCTTGTGGCGAGGTGATAAATTAAGCCATTCGAGCCCACTGAGAGCGCAAATGAAAAAATTTGGACGGTTTCTGATTCTGGTCGTCGTTTTAACAGGCGCGTTTTTTATCCAGGCCAATGGAACCCAACACCAAAAGTCCGCCCGCGATTTCCGGGCCATGACGCCGGAGGCCTTGCTGCTGCGGAGTTGGAGTAACCCCAGCATCCTGGAACGCGCGGAAATCAGGAAATTTCTGGCCGAAAATCACCCTGACACCAAATACGGGTTGTTCGCACGGGCCTGGGTGGCCTCCAACGAGGGCAAGAAAAAAGAGGCGCGGCGAATATACCGCTCCTGCCTCTCCAGGTATCCGGGTTTTTTGCATTGCCGCTATAACCTTACCTTTGCCATCTCCGATCCCACTGAGAAAATTGAGCATTTCAAGTTTATTTTGCGCCGGGAGCCTGCCTTCAACGATTATCGGGCCATTCGCAGTATTTATTTTAAATATTTGGACGACCTGAAAAACAAGGAAAAAGCCGACGCTTTTCTGGCTGGCTGGGAAAAGAGATTGGAAAAGATTTACATCTTCGACTTCATCCGTGGATTGGAGGCCCGTTACAATGAAAAAAATTACCGCAAAGCGGAGGGTTTCTACCAGGGGGCCATCAACAAAGAGGGGGCCACCTTCGAGGTGTACAGCAAGTTGACCGACCTTCGCATCAAGCGGTTGTCGAGCGCCCAGTCCAGCGTGAAAAAGCGGTCCGCGCACCTTGAGTTGATCAATTCCTATAGCAAAAAATGGCGCGGAATACCGGGCCGAAAGGCGAAAATCAACGTCTATTCGGCCCTGGTTTACATGGGAGGTATTTTCCATAACGTTTTCAAGGCGGAACGGTTGGCGGCCCGGGCTTACCGTTCCGCCTTTGCAATTTATCCCACCGGCGAAGCGATGGAAAAATATTCCAACATCAATCTAATCAAAAACGATTTAACCACTCAGGCGATACGTGTTTTGAGGTCGGCGGATGAAAGATTGCCTGACAACCACCTGATAAAGATGCGGCTTGGCAATTTGATGAAAGGCAGGGATTTGAAGGCGGCCGAAAATTATTTCCAACAGGCCTTGGATGCAGGCCCCACGCTTTCCTACAAAGTCAAAGCCGCAATCAATTTGGGAAATTTCATCTACGAGAAAAATCAACTGAACTTCTCAAAAGCCCGGGCCTTGTATCTCTCCCTGCTGGATCGGGGAGGTAACAAAAACAGTCTCCTCAGTTCCCTGTATTACAATCGAAAAGCCGCCCTGGATTTTGAGTCGGCCAAACGCTACCTGACAGAACAGGAGGAATTCCTGCAGGCCAAGGGTACTATCAGCAGGATTTGGTTCACCAACAGGAAAAACGAGTTGAATTTGCTCCTGGCGGCGGAAAAACGGGCCAAAAAGAAGAGCGAAAAAAATCAATTGCTGGAGTTGTGGGAAGAGAAGTTCGGCCCAAGCCTGAAATTGAAAATTGGTTTTTCGGCGGGCAAAGCGGATATTCCGGCCGGAAATGCCCGGGATTTGGAAATGGTGGCCACCCTGCTTTCCCTGCCCGTCGCCAAAAATAACGTGATCCTGATCGAAGGGCACATCGATCCTTCGGAGCAAACTACCGGCAAGGAGGAGGGTCCAACGGCGCAGGGCGAGGAAGAATTGTCCTTGCGGCGTGCCCGGGCCGTAGCGCGCCTGCTCAACCGGGTGCATGGGGTTTCCCTGGAGAAAATCAAGATCGCCGGGGTCAAGGATCGATACCCGCTGCGGCCAAGTAATTCCAAAACGGGAAGGGGCGTAAACCGGCGGGTGGAAATCACGCTGGCCGGGAACGCGGCCAAGCCGGAAATCTCGATCACCACCGCGCTTGACGCATCCGCGTTCGCCCTTTCTCCCAACGGAAGATTCATGTCCGCGGGGTATTATCCGGTACAAATCTGGGATGTCAATTCCGGTGTCAAACTGATGGATTTGGGCCGCGGCGGCGCAAAAAGAAAATTTTCCCCCAATAACCGCTATTTGGCCGTGATTTCATCTTTTGAGGAGGCGGGCGGGTACCTTTCCAATGTGTTGTACGTCTATGATGTTTTCACCGGGAATACCGTCGTTCAGATTGCCGAAGATAGCAAAATTTTGCTTTTCGACTGGAATCCTCAAAGCACGCAGATTGTCTATGCCACCGCTGATGCAAGGATGGTCATTTTCGACTTGAAAACAAGGAAGCACATTGCGGTGCGCGAAAGCTACAACCGAAAAAATATCAGAGGCCTCCTTTGGAGCCTGAACGGCAAGTATATCTATTCCGGCGATACTCAGAGGACAATACGGGTATGGGACGCAAAAACCCTGGCCGGCGTAAAACAAATGTGGGGCGTCAACTGGGTGCATGCCATGGGCCAAACCCACGATGGCCGGTATTTGGCGGTCGCGGACAACCGCAGAATTCTGACCGTTTACGACACAAGCACCTGGAGCGTACGCCGTCTGCGGATACCGGCGTTGGGGAGGGACATATTTCCTCACCCTTTCAAACCCTGGGTGATTATCAACGATTTCGGCGGTAAAAATCACAAAATCGTTCTGTTGGTCGATCTGAGTTCCATGAAAATCCTGGCCCGCAGGGATGCGGGAACCTCGTGGCGCCGATATGCTTTTTCTCCGGACGGCACAAAACTCTACGAAAATCGAGGGGGGAAAGGGTTTGTTCTCGA
>JACZSY010000255.1 GCA_022573975.1 SAR324 cluster bacterium
CGGCCCTTCCCCATCAAATGGGGAAGGGTGACTTCTTTGCCTATATCGTTGTAATGCGACGCTTTCCCCCCTCCACTCGGTGGAGGGGGGAGGAGGCCGAAGGCCGGAGGGGGGGGGATTCAAGCGGCGAAAACCCTACAACACCTTGCGCAACACCTCGGCCAGGATGGCCAGCATCTCGTCGATCTCGGCGTTTGAGATGTTGAGGGCGGGCATGAAGCGCAAGGTGGACGGCCGGGGGGCGTTGATCAGCAGGCCTTTTTCCAGGGCCAACTCCACGGCGGCGACCGCCTTGTCCGCCGGCAGGTCCACTGCGATCAGCAGGCCCTTGCCGCGGATTTCGGTGAAATCGAACTCCTGGCCCATCGCTTTGAGGCCCCGGCGCAACCGGTTGCCCCGGGACTTGGCGCGCTTGGGAATTTTCTTGCGGATCATTTCCTCCAGCACCGCCGCCATGGCCGCCATGGCCAGGGGCTGTCCGCAGAAGGTGCCGCCCTGGTCTCCGGCCTCGAACACCGAGACGCCCTCCTTGGCCAGCAGGGCCGAGACCGGGAAGCCCCCTCCGAGACCCTTGCCCAGGGTCATGATGTCCGGCTCGATGCCATATTGCTCATAGGCGAAGAGGGTGCCGGTGCGCCCGATGCCGGTCTGGATTTCATCCAGGATCAGCAGGATCCCTTCCTGGTCGCACAGCTCGCGCAGGCCTTTCATGTAGCGCTCGCGGGCCACGAACACGCCGCTTTCCCCCTGCACCGGCTCCACCATGATGGCGCAAGTCTTGGAGTTCACGGCGAGGCGCATGGCGTTCAGGTCGTTGAAGGGCACTTTCACGAAACCGGGCACCTTGGGTTCGAAGAGGGGCGCCCAGGCGGCCTTCCCCGAGGCGGACATCATGGCCAGGGTGCGGCCATGGAAGCTGTTGTGGGTGGTGATGACCTCGTAGGCCCCGTTGCGTTTGATGGCGCCAACCTTGCGGGCCAGCTTGATGGCGCCCTCGTTGGCCTCCGCGCCGCTGTTGGCGAAGAAAACACGGTCCAGGCAGGAATTCTCGGTCAGCAGCCGCGAAGCGCGGATCATCGGCTCGTTGTAAAACGCCGGGCTGCCGTTGATCAGCGCCTTGGCCTGCCGGTTGATGGCGCGCACCAACGCAGGGGGGCTATGCCCAAGGCTGTTCACCGCCCATCCCTGGATGAAGTCCAGGTATTTTCGCCCATCCGCATCCCACAGGTAGCTCCCCTTGCCCCTGGTAAAGACAATGTTGGGGCGGGTGACGATATACATCAGGGACGAATCGGCCTGGCGGATCATCTCCGCCGTCGATGCGCCCTCCAGGGCCTGGGCTTGTATGGACATCGATCTGCTCCTCTGTTCCCCCTAAAAATGGGGAAAAATAAAAGGCCGCCCCTTGGCGCGGTTCCAGGGCGGGTCGAAGGAGTTTTACCACATGCCCAAGGGAGGTGAAAAGGGTTCCCTCAAAATCCATCCTCCCGGCATCCATCGGGCGGGCGGCGGGATGCATCCCCTTGGCGCTCCCGGCGCAACCCCTGGAATCCCCTTCCAGGATGTGTGAAGGGCTTCACGTTACAATTTTGCAATTCGTGATATTTCCGTGACCATCCCCCTTTATCCTAAAATTGGGTTTTGCCGGTGGATGGAAAAAGCCATGCCACCATCGTTTTTCCATTTTTCTGTCCTTTCCTGCTTGCCGCCTGCTCCAACTTTCCCTGGAAACGAACATGACGCCCAACGACTCGCCAATTCAACCCGCCAAGGCTTCCCTCCGCTTCCGGCTCGCCGGACTGGGGCTGCTGGCCCTGGCCGCGCTGCTGGTTTTCGGGGCTTCGACCTCCACCGCCGGCCTGGCCGCGCTCAACAAGCCCATGCCGGAATTCCAGAATCAATCCCCATCGCGCTGGATTAATTCACCCCCGTTGAAGCGGGCGGAGCTGAAGGGAAAAGTGGTCCTGATCGAAATTTGGACCACCGTATGAATCAACTGCATTCGCAGCTTTCCGTGGGTCCACGGAATGGAAAAAAAGTATCGGAAACAGGGACTGGTGGTGATTGGCGTGCATACGCCGGAATTCGATTTTGAAAAGGAACGGAGCCGGGTCGAGGCGTCGGTGAAGCGGTACAACAAGACTTCCCCGGTGTTCATGGACAACGATTACAGCTACTGGAAGGCGCTGGGCAATCGTTATTGGCCCACCTTCTACCTGGTGGACAAGAAGGGGATCATCCGGGGCCGCATTCAGGGGGAAATCAACATAGGCTCCCGCGAGGCCGAACAAGGAGAAGAAGCCATCCGCTCCCTGTTGAAGGAGTAACCGGCCTTTTCCGGCGGGGCGCCGCCAATGGCCTCCTCCGCCGGCGGGAAAAGGTTCCGGCGCGCCGGTCAGGCGGTGGTTTTCGAGTGGCGGTGTTCGAGTGGCGGGCGGGCCGCCCGGCGTGGGCGTCGCTGGAGGCGGTGGGTGAAAAATGGCCGGTGGCCGTCCATGGGGATTTGGGCTGGGACCATGGCACGGGCTAGAAGGAAAATTTCCCCAGTTTATGGGGCTGGCCGGGGAGGGTTTCCACCAGGGATTGGATCCTGATCGACTGCGCATCCTCCCAGACACCCTCGTTTTTCCCCTCGAAAACCCCGTTGGCTTCTTCTTCCGATCCAAAAAAACCGATCCTGACCCGATACACGTAAAGTCCGCCGGCCGCATCCAGGGACTGCCAGATGTAAGCCAGATTTCCGCTTCCTTTTACCCTGCGCAAATCCCGCAAGGCTTCGCGGTGGGAGTCCCGCCTGGTCAATTCAACCACCCAGGGATTGGCCAGTTGCGCGCCGAATACCATTCCGCGGCCGCTTCGTTCCTCATCGGAGGCCCGGTACACTCTTGGGTCGTCCAGGAATTCTTCCAGGTATCGTTGGTGAATCTCTTCAGCGGTATCTTCGGCGTCTTCTTTTCTGTCGTAAAACCCGGAGCGAATCCGGAACCAGGCCGTATTGTCCTTTTTCACGAAATGTTCCAGGTTGGCGTAATACCCGTCCCGCATCAAGGCGCGCACGACGGAGATGGCCTTGTTCACCCTGGCCTCCCGAACGGCGGCCAGTTGAATGAGCCATTTTCTTCCCTTCATTTCGCCGCGGATTTCGGACAGGGCCGGTTGGGTGACGGTGAGTTCCTGGCCCGCCGGCAAAATCACTTTCCAGGCGCCAAGTCCCTCCAATACATCCTCAGCGGAAATAAAGGCATAATCGATCTTATCGGCGTTTTGCAGGAGTATGGTCCTCCACTCCCAGGGGTTGTCCACCAGCTCGCCCATTTTGGCGATGCCCCACAGGGTTTCTCCCGGCTTCACCTGATGGCTGCGGTCCCCCTGAAAATCCGGTGCGTCCCGATCGTCCTGCTTGCCCCCGCGGGCTTTTCTTTCCTTGCGATCGGTGGCCGCCGTCTCTTTTGCAATGTTCTCTTCGCTCCCCGCCTCGCCCCCATCCCCCGGCCCTGCGATCCAGCCGCCAATATCCTGGGCCACGGTCAGGCCCAGGGTTCCCTCCGCTTCCTCCAAAACCTCCGGCAGGCCAAAAAACATGATGGCATAGAGGCCGAGCAACAACAGCAGCACACCCGTGAAACTCCATAAAATCACGGCCGCACGGCTGCGCTTCTTTTTTTCCTTGGGGGGTTTTTTTTCAGTATCTTTGGCCATGGATTTTGCCCTTCCTTGCGCCTATTCCGTCCTGAAACCTGTTTTTCCTTCCTTGAAAAAACAGTAGTCTCCTCCGCGCGATTGAGTATCTCACGCCTGGGGTTTGATGTGAATTCACTCACCCGGGAGGGCGTTCGTTCCTTTTCCTGGCCCGTGGGATGAGGCAACCCGGAACTTTTTTAATCCACATTTGTGAAAATATGCATTTAGAGGGCCTTTTTCCGTTTTGGGTCCTTATTTTTTCGTCAATACCCACCGCACCGCATCGGCCAGGGCGTCGAACACTCTTCCTCCCCGCCGGTGAAAATCGCCGCCGAGGCGCTTTTCCGTTTCTTGTCCATACCCGGTGCGCACCAGCAAGGGAACCAGGCCGTGCTCCGCGCCGGTGTCCAGGTCGCTGGGCCGGTCTCCGATGATCCACCCGCCCCCCAGGTTCAGCCCCAGCTCCTTCCGCGCGCGGAGGATCATCCCGGCGCCGGGTTTCCTGTCCGGATGATTGAGGTTGTAAGGCGGCAGGCCATCGGGATGATACGGGCAATAATAATACCCATCCAGATGCGCCTTGGCGGCGCCCAGCAACCCTCGCAGATGCGCCCCGCTTTCCTGCACGAAGGCCTCGCTGAAATATCCCCTGGCCACGCCCGATTGGTTGGTCACCACGATGACGGGATGCCCCGCGCGATTGGCGGCGCGCACCGCGGCGGCGGCCCCCGGAAGCAGCCGCATTTCCTTCAGGGACGATAAAAAGTCCACCTCCTCGATCAGCGTGCCGTCCCGGTCCAGGAAAATTGGGGCCGGACGGCCATCCGCCGTTTTCATTTCCCGTCGCTCCCCGGCTCCGAGGGGGGGGACTCCCCCATGGGCTCCGAAGCGTACGGCGGAGGACGTCCGGCCAGGAATTCACGATTGACCGGGCTCAGCGCGGATGGGGCCGGCGGCTGGCGCCAGGTGCGGTGCATCCAGAAATATTGCTCCGGATGGCGCCGCACGGCCGCTTCCAGCAAGGCCATGAATTTCTGGGTGACAGCGAGCAGATCGTACTCATCGCTGCCCGAGGGGGCCGGCAAGCGGAAGGGAAAAAAACGGGCGCGGTATTGAAATGGGGCGACCTGATAGGTCTCGGCGAATACCAGTTCGGGGTTCAGGTGGTTGGAGAGCGATCCCAGGCCGGGGGCGGCGCTGATCAAATGGCCGAAAAACCGCACGAAATGCCGGTTGCGGCTGAAATGCTGGTCGCTCAACATGCCCAGCAGATGGTTGTCCTTCAGCACCCGCATCATGGAGCGCATGGCGCCCCAGCCCTTGGAAACCGTGCCGACGCCCATCCGCCGCCGAATCCAATTGACGAGCGCGTCGGCCTTGAGGTTTCTTTGCTGTCCCACATACATGGTGAACGGGTAACCCCGTCTGGCCAGGGCGCCGCCGAGCAGTTCCCAATTTCCCAGATGGCCCGATGCCATCAAAATACCACGGCCCTTGCCAAGGGCGTCGTCCAGCACTTCGGGATTTTCCAGCTCGAAACACGCATCCAGGTCGCTGCCGGACAATCGGGGCAGCACCAGGAACTCCGCGAACAAGGCGCCGAAATGCAGGTAACAACGCGCGGCGATCCGTTGGCGTTGTTGGGGAGAATACGCCGTCCCAAAGGCCTGTTCCAGGTTGGACAGGGTGACGCCCCGTTTCAGGCGCAACACATGAAACACGAACCAGCCAACCGATCTCCCAAACAGGAAAACCCCACCTCTGGGCAGTAGAAAAAGCGTCCAGCGGAGCACCGACAATGCGGCCGATTCCAGCATGGAGCGCAAAAATTGAAAGGTGCGCATGGGGTGTGGAGAATCTTGGGTGCTAGAATTTCAGCCGGAACAAGGTCGCCCGGAATCCTATGATTTTCGAGGGATTTTTGGGAGAGGTCAAGAACACCAGCGGCGGTTCCAGCGGAATCGTATGGGGAAAGCTGGGAACGGGCAATCCGTTTTTGGCGAGGTTGACCTCCGCTCCTTCGAAGGTGGTGCCCTGATAGATCACCCACAACCCCACCCCAAGCCCCACCAGTCCACCCACGGTGGCCCCCGAAAACATGGCGGAACGGGCATTGTCCGGCGCGGATTTGTCGTCGGCGCTGATGATGGCCGAGGCGAGGCCCAACACGCCCCCCAGGGCGGAACCCCATATCACGTTGAAGAACACATTCTCCATCACCGGCTTGCGTCCCTGCGCCAACGCGGCCGGGCCGGCCGAAAGCTGCGCGGCCAGAAGCACCAGCAGCAGCCAGAAAATCGTGGTGAAAAATTTCATTTTCTCTTCGGAATTTCCATCGTCCGTCTAAAAGCGGATGTTGAGAAATGGCACCACAATGGCCGATTTCCCCAGAGATTGAAATCCACCCCTGACGAACATCCCGCCCTCGCCGCTTTCCACGGCCACCGGATCGGTGGTGATGCGGTTTTTGGGATGCAGCGGATTGGAGCGGAAGGCCGTGGCGGGTGGTGAAACCGCGATTTCCTGGAGCACGAACACACCGAACCCGGCGCCCAGGATGGCCCCCAAGGCCCCGCGGTTGGCCAGGCGGTCGGAA
>JACZSY010000032.1 GCA_022573975.1 SAR324 cluster bacterium
AGGCCGGAAGGGGGAGGATTCAAGCGTCGAAACCCCCATCCCCGTATCCCCACCCACCCCAAGAAAAAGAAAACCACCCCTCTCCTCCCTGGAGTTCCAGTGCCAAGGCCCCTTCGATAATTCCATCCAAACGCCCTTGACTTTTCATATCACTATATGGTGATGTGTTTCTACGATTGAAATTCACTACAATTTTTCGATGGGAGCGACACCTGGATGGAATCGGAACGCGCACGGCTTCACCTGGAAACCCGGCTGGTACATGGGGACGGCCCTCAACCCGAAGGCAGCCGCCCCACCCTGCCGCCGCTGCACCTGACCACCGCCTTCGATTTCGATTCCGCCGAGCGGATGGAGGCCGTTTTCGCTCAGCAGGCGGACGATCATTACTATTCGCGCATGAGCAATCCGACGGTGGAGGCGCTGGAGCGGCGCATCACCGAAACCCTCGGCGCCGCAGGCACCGTCGCGCTGGCCTCGGGGATGACCGCCATCACCGTGGGGCTGCTGAACATGCTCCAAAGCGGGGACGAGGTGATCGCCAGCCCGTACCTCTTCGGCGGCACCTACACCCTGTTCACCCGGGTGCTGTCCCGGCTGGGCATCGTCACCCACTTCGCCGACCCGGCCGATCCCGCCGCCTGGGAAGCGCGGATCGGGCCGAAGACCAAGGCCTTGTTCATGGAGGCCATCGCCAATCCGGCGGTGGTGGTGCCGGATTTTTCGGTGTTTCAGGCCATCGCCCGGCGGCACGGGATTCCCCTGGTGGTGGACGCGACCCTGCTGACGCCCTACCTCTACGATGCGGAAGCCATGGGCGCGGATTTGTTGATGTTCTCGGCCTCCAAGTTCCTGGCCGGATCGGCCAGCACCATCAGCGGATTGGTGGTGGAAACCGGCCGCTTCCCCTGGCACGACTCACCGCGCTTCGATTTTTCCCAGCAGAAAAAGGCCGGGCAGGGCGCCTACCTGGCGCGGCTGCGCAAGCAGATGATGTCGGCCATCGGCCCGGCGCTCTCGCCCTTCTCGGCCTACCTGCTGCTGACCGGCATGGAAACCCTCCCCCTGCGGCTGGAGAAGCAATGCGACAACACGGAGCGGGTCGCGTCTTTCCTGCGGGAGCATCCCAAGGTGGAGTCGGTGAACTATCCCGGCCTGCCCGGCCACCCCGCCCATGAGGTGACGCGGCGCCAGTTCCGGGGGCGCTTCGGCTCGCTGCTCTCGTTCACCTTGTCCGGCAAGGCGGCCTGTTTCCGCTTCATCAACGCCTTGCGGCTGATCTTGCGCTCGGCCAACCTGGGCGATACCCGCACCATCCTGCTCCACCCCGCCTCCACCATCTATTCCACCCTCTGGAAACACGAGCAGGAAGAAACCGGCGTCACCGACGACCTGATCCGCCTCTCCCTGGGCGTGGAACACCCCGAGGACATCCTGGCCGACCTGGAGCAGGCCCTCCGCGCCGCATAAGGGGGGGGCAGTTCCTTTTCGCCGGGCTGGCCATGACCCGCGGCGCCGGCGTGGACGCAAACATGGAGGTGTGGCCGGAAATGAGGCGGCTCTGGCAGGAAAACAGACCGGGGATTTCCGAGGCCCGCCAAGCGGTGGAAAATGCAGGAGCCTGGCCGCGGAAAAAATGGGGCTGGGAGGTTGCGCGCTTGGGGCGCCCGGGTCGACGGCTGGGGCTGTGCGGGAAAAACGAGGAAGCGGTTCCATGGAACCATGGAAATGACAGCGGTGAATGGGCTGCGCCAAAGAGGCAATTCCGCTGAATTGTCCGGTGCCTCCCAGTGGCCGGTTTTTTCCGGGAATTTCAGGAAGAAACCAGCAGGCCATCAGCGGTAACTGTTTTCCAGCGAGACCACCACCAGAAAGACCAGCACGCAGACCCCGATCACGATCATCATGAATTTGCGGGCCGAGTCCTGGGCGAAATTCGGAGTGCCGCCAAACCGCCGTCTTCCGAACATCATCCGCTTGGGCACCCAGAAGCGGCTGTCCTTCTCGCTGTAATAAAAAATACCGGCTCGCCAGTTGGCCGGATCCATCCATTCGTTCTCGTTGATTTCTTCTTGGGAGGGTTGATCGCTCATGGGTTGGGCCGGTTGGGGTTATGGTTGACGATGGGTGAAGGATGGGGTTCAGGGGCGGATGGCGCCGCAATTCCAGCAGGCTCCGAACATCGGCTCATGCGCCTCGCCGCAGTCTGGGCAAACCCAGGCGGCGCCCCGCACACCAGGGAGTCCGGAGCGGTAATGCTGGATCAGGGAACGGGCCTCGTCCAGTTGAGCCGGGTCCTCCAGGTAAAGCGGGGTCGTAATTTCCAGGAAAGGAATCTCACCCATGGCCGCGGTCAGGGGCCGGTCGCCGATGGACACCGCGATGCCGTTGGCATCCAGGTAATGATAATAGGCATAGGCCTGCATCCGGTTTAAAAACCGCTCCAAGACCAACTTTTTGGAAAACTCCGCGCCCATCTTTCCGGCCCTCCGGCAACCTCACCCTCTACGCTTTGGCGGGATGGCTCAAACGGATGGTTCTCCGTAAACCCTCGCCGGGTAAATCCATCATCGGTCTCTCCAGCGGCGGCATGGTCAGTCCCTTGCGTGAACGGCGAAATATTGTTGAAAGACCAAGCTTATCAAAATGGTGCTGGATGGAAAACCTGAGGAGGATGAAACGGCCTGGCGGGGCGGGGAGGCCGGGTTCGAAGGGGGCGGCTGGAAAACGTCCGGGATGCGGGAGCGGGGAAAAACCCGATCAAACGAATCCACTGAAATTGGCGGAAGCGGCCTGTGGGCGGCACCGCCGGGGAAGCGGCGGGCCTGTCAGTTGAGGTATTTCGGCTTGATGAGCCACTTGGCGATTTCATCGAGCGTCTTGGCGAAGATATGCGTCACGTAGCGTAGCTTCACCTCATTGGCCACTACCTTGTCCATCTCCTGGATCGCCTGCTCGGCGGCTTGACTGACGCGCTTTTCGAAGTCGGGATTGCGGGCCAGACGGAAATAATCCTCGTGTTTCTGTTCGGTTTCGGAGTACATAACGCCTCTTTTTTACCTGGTCGTTGAATCGCCATCGCGATCTATTGTCTTGTGACTGGTTTACATATCGGCGATTTGGCTGGAAACTTGAGACTGGAAACTTGAGGATGGAAAACGGTTGAGGACCCTACTGGCGATTGGAGATCCAATTGCCGGCGATCATCCAATGAAAGGAGGCGGAATGTTCAAGGTCAGCGTGATGTACCCCAACGAGGAAGGCGTCCAATTCGATTTCGAATATTATCGGAACACGCATTTGAAGTTGGTGGAGGAACAACTCAAGCCTTTCGGGCTGTTGAAAACAGGAATGGACAAGGGGATTTCCGGAGGCGCGGGTCAGCCCGCCCCCTATGTGTGCGTCGGCCATTTGTACTTCGACCGGGCCGATGGCTACGATGAGGGGGTGAAAACGGCCGGGACTGTATTGCGGGCCGATATTCCCAATTTCACCAATGTCACGCCGATCCGCCAGATCAGCGAAATCGTGGAGTAATGCTGGCGGGATATCAGGGGGGCGGGGCTTCGGGCATCGGCTCGAAATTTCCGTCCAGGGCGTCCTCGACCGCCTTGAGCAGGAAGGCCTCGTCCAGTTGAAAGGCGCGGTAGGCCTTCCAGATTTGGTGGAAATAGCGGAGCGAGGGCGCAGTGGCGCCGTTGCTTTGTTTTTGGTAGGTCATCGCGGCATGGAGGTTCCCATCCCTCCCCTCGACGCTCACCCGCAAGCGGGCGTAAACGGTTGGAAATCCCTCGAATCGGTCCAGCTTTCCCTGGTCTTCCTCGGTGAGATCGTACAACAGGCCCTGCACCTCGCTGGAGGGATCGGCCACGACGGTCGCCACGCCTCCTTTCCAGCGGGTTGAATACCCGGTAAAAGCCAGCCGGTATCCTTTCAGCACGCCGGGGCGAAGCAGCCGGGAACCGGGGCAACGTTCGGCCATTTGGGGGGGATGCAGGTTGGAGCCGAAGGCGAAATAGATGGGCATGGCGACGGTGAGGAAGAGGCGAAGGGAAAAAATTCCGATTTCAACCCCGGCAAGGGAGGGGTCACGATCATGGTCTGGGCCGGAATTCACGCAAGGCCAGGTAGGTGGTCGTCGAAAAAATCGCCACTCCGCCCGCGAGGGTCCAAATATCCGGAATCTCGGAGAAAAACACAAATCCGAGAGCGGTGCTCCACACCAGTTTCAGGAAATCCACCGGCAGCACCGCGGAAGCGTCGCCGATTCGCAAGGATTGGGCCAGGGAAATCTGCCCGGCTGTCCCCAGCGCCCCCACCAGCATCATCCATGACAATTGTTCCAGGCCGGGCCATTGCCAGTAAAATGCGGCGGCGGCGAGGGATATGGGGGTCATCACGATTCCGCTGTAGAGGGTGATCGTCAAGCTGGAATCGGTGCGGCCAAGCGTCTTGATGACGACCAGGGTGACGCCCCAAACGGCCGCGGAACCCAACAACAGGGCGTGTCCCTCGGTGAAACCGGCGACCCCCGGGCGCAACACCACCAAAGTGCCGATGAAACCCAGCCCCAGACCCAAAGCCCGATAACCGGGCAATTTTTCCTTCAACAGCAAAACCGCCATCAAGGAGGCAAACAGTGGCGCCGTGAAACCCAGCGCCGAAACGTCCGCCAGTGGCGTGGTCACCACAGCGGAAAAGAACATCAACATGGCCGCCGCGTTCAAAAGACCCCGCAGACCATGAAGCTTGAGCCGATGGGTTCTGAATAGCGAGAAAACCCGGCCCGGATTGGAAGCGAGGAGGAAACATAAACCGAAAAAATTCCTGAAAAACGCCAACTCGAAAGGATGGATCGTCCCGGGCACGCTTCGGATGGCGACATACATGGCGGCCATGCACCCGGTGGAAAACGCCATCAACACCATTCCGCCAATATTTCCTGGACGAAGGATCATCCCCGAAACACCGGCGCCTATCCGCCGGCGGAAGGAACCCAGCCGGCGAAGAACCGGGTCGCCAGGTGGCCGTGGAGGGGGCGGTGGGGGTAAGCTCATTGTCGATGGGAACGTGCTTGGCCGATGTTAATTGGGGGCGGCGCCGGAACGCTTGACGTCCTGACGGCCTCCCGGTAACTAGCGGGAAGAAACCATCCGACGCGACCATCCTAACCCGTCTTCCGCCGGCCTCCAACTTTTGCAGCGTGGATGTTGCGGGTCTTGGCCGTCCGTTTCTTCCAAACCCGGCCGCCAGGGCTGGTGGCGCCGCTATCGGCCATCCCCCGCCAGGAGGTTACATGAACCTGTTCGCTCCCCCCCCCGACGTTCAGACCGAGGTGTTTGCCCGGTTGCCCGATTCGCTCCGCCGGCCTGGGCCCAGCGAGTGGGCGGCGACCAACGCCGCGGGACGCCAGTTGGACAGTTTTTTGGAGGGGCCTTCTTTCGATCGAGCAGGCAACCTCTACGTGGTGGACATCCCATATGGGAGAATTTTCCGGATTTCCCCGCAAGGCGAATTCGAGGTCGCCGCCGAATATGATGGGGAGCCCAATGGATTGAAAATACACAACGACGGCCGGATTTTCATTGCCGACTACAAAAACGGAATCATGCGGCTGGATGCGGAAAATGGAACGGTGACCCCGCACATCACCCGCCGCCGGCTGGAGCCTTTCAAGGGCTGCAACGATCTGGTGTTCCATTCCAACGGCGAGATGTATTTTACCGACCAGGGCCAAACCGGGCTGCATGACCCCAGCGGCCGTGTTTTCAAAGCCGATTCCGACGGTGACCTGTCGGTCATGCTGGATGGCATTCCCAGTCCGAACGGCCTGGTGTTCAATTTGACGGAGACCATTTTATACCTTGCCGTGACCCGGGCCAACGCCGTCTGGAGAATGCCGATGATGCCCGATGGCGGGGTGTCCAAAGTGGGCGTCTTCATTCAACTTTCCGGGGGATTGGCCGGCCCGGATGGCATGGCGCTGGACGAGGAGGGCAACCTGTTGGTGTGTCATGCGGGGTTGGGAACGGTCTGGCAGTTTTCTCCTTTGGGGGAACCTTTGGCCAGAATCCGATCCTGCACCGGTTTGATGACCACCAATGTGGCGTATGGCGGGCCGGACAACCGTTCGGTTTTCATCACCGAATCGGAGACCGGAACCATCCTCAGGGCCGAACTCCCCACACCGGGGAGAATCATGTTTTCTCACCTGTGACCCAATGAAAAACCGGGAAAACCTCTGGAAAATCTTCACCGAAATAGGCGCTTCCATTCACCCAGGCGTTGAAATATGTATTTTTGCGCTCAAATAGCGGGTTTTGGGTGGCAGGGGTTGCGGAGGCAAATGGGGATTGGGCCAGGGTTGGGATTTTCCTCAATCCGCGGGAAAAATCCGTTATTTCCCTTTCCTTTCATCGAAATAGCGTAAATCCACCCACAACACGGAGGCACGAACATGTCCGGTCGCGGGACAGGGGGCAAAAAAAAGATCCCGGAGAATTCGCCCACCGCCGATCAATTGCGCGTTTTGATCGACAGGGCGCCGGATGCCATGAGCGTCCAGGCGGATGGCGTTTATTTGTATGTCAATCGGAGTTGGTTGGATTTATTCGGTGCGCGCTCCGCATCGGAGATGATCGGAACACGGGTCTCGGAACGCGTGCCAGCAGACCGCCATGAAGCGCTGCGGGCCAGAATCCTCGAAATCCAGGAAAATCGCAGCGGCATGGTGCAATACGAGGAACCGTTGCTCAAAATGGACGGCACGCGGCTGGAAGCCGAGATTTCGGTGACCTGGGTGGAATGGGGGGATTCCGTGGGCACCTTGGCCATCGTTCGGGATATCAGTCAGCGAAATAAAGCACTGGCCGAGGTTTCCGCGGCCCACAGCCTGCTGCAAACCATTATCGATTACCTGCCATTTTCCATATACGTCAAGGATCGCCAGGGGAAATACCTGCTGGTAAACCGGGGGTTCGCGGAGCTTCATCAAAGTTCGGTGGAAGCGATGAAGGGAAAGGATTCCGGTATTCTTTTGGGGATACGCAGCGAAACCATTGAAGAGCTTTTGGAGAAGGACCGCGAGGTTTTTGCCACGGGCCAACCCGTTGAACTTCCCCGGATCGTGGTCAACACCCCGGACGGCCGAACGATCATCCGGCGGGGAATGAAAAGCCCGATCCTGGACGGTGAAGGCCGGGTCGAAGCGCTGGTCGGGATCACGGAGGATATCACCGAGCGGGTGCGAAACGAGGAGGCCCTGCGGGAAAGCGAACGGAGATTCCGCAACCTGGTCGAAGGCTCGATCCAGGGGGTCGCCATCCTGAATTCCCAGCGGGAAATCGTATTCGCCAACCAGGCCCTCGCGGATATCTTCGGATATCCCGACCCTGAATCGATGCTTCCGCTCGATCTCTCTTCCGCCCTGGTTGCCCCCGAGGATCAGGAGCGGCTCAGGGAGTATCAGAAAGCCAGGCTGGCTGGGGACTCGGTCCCTGAAATTTATGAATTTCGGGGAATCCGGGCCGGCGGAACAAAAATTTGGCTGGAAAATTTTTCCAAGGTCGTGGAATGGCAGGGGGAGCCTGCCGTTCAGGTAACCCTGCAGGACATCACCAAGCGCAAACAGGCCGAGGAGGAGGCCCAGGCCGCCCAACGCCTCTTGCGCACCGTTTTCGACACCATTCCCCACCGGGTGTTCGTGAAGGACCGGGAGAGCCGTTACCTGATGGTCAATCAGGCTTTCGCGGATTTCATCGGGAAAGCGCCCGATGAAATTCTCGGCAAGACCCTCCCGGCCCTGGTGCCGGGCTTGGAAGGTGTTTTTATCGAGGATGACCGGCGGGTGATGAATTCCGGGGAAAAACATGACCAGTTCGAGGCGGTAAAAAATCCTCGCAGCGGGAAAATGGAACAAACCCGGACGATCAAGCTCCCCTTGAGGGACGAGGATGGCCAAATCATCGGATTGGTGGGATTGGCCGAGGACATCACCGGGCACCGGAATATCGAAGAGCAGTTGCGGCAATCCCAGAAGATGGAGGCCGTGGGACAATTGGCCGGCGGGGTTGCCCACGATTTCAACAACCTGCTGACCATCGTGATCGGAAACCTGGAACTGGCCAGGAGGAATATCGATGCCGGCGAGAATTCCACGGACAACCTGGAGCGGGCCATGGAGGCGGCCAATCGCGGCGCGAATTTGACCCACCGCCTGCTTGCGTTTTCACGGCGTCAGACGCTTCAACCCGATAACATCGATCTCAACGAACTGATCGAGGAACTGATGGGCTGGCTGAGTTCCACCCTGGGGGAAACCATTGAAATCGAATTGTCCCTGGCCGCCGGCCTTTGGAAATCCCGCATCGATCCACACCAGATGGAACTGGCCATCATGAACCTGGCCCTGAACGCCCGGGACGCCATGAAGGGAGAGGGCCAAGTCAAATTGATCACGGCCAACCGATCCATTTCCCAAGGCGATCCGCTGAGCGCCGGCGAGGGGCCGGCGGGGGATTATGTGATGATTTCGGTGGAAGACACCGGCACGGGCGTGGATGCCAAAATTCGCGACCGGGTATTCGAACCATTTTTCACCACCAAGGAGGTGGGCCAAGGGAGCGGGCTTGGATTGAGCATGGTTTATGGATTTGTTCATCAATCCGGGGGGCATATTTATTTTGACAGCCCGCAAGGAAGGGGCGCCATCGTGACCCTTCTTTTGCCGCGCGCCAACTCGGAACCCGCCCGGGAAAATGAACCGGCCGCGCCCCAGGAGTCCGATGACGCCAAGCCGGCGGCTTTCGAAGGAAAAGGTGAAACCATCCTGGTGGTCGAAGACGACGGGAATGTCCGCCGTCTTGCCGTTGCCGTCCTGTCCACTTTGGGATTTCAGACCGTGGAGGCCCAAACTGGGATGGAGGCCATGGCGCTCCTCGATTCCCACCCCTCCATTCATTTGATGTTTTCCGATGTGGTGCTGCCGGGGGGGAAGAATGGCATCGACATCGCCAAGGAGGCCATGGGCAAGCACCCCGGCCTGAAGGTGTTGCTCACTTCCGGATACACCGAATACATGGCCAACCATGCATCCTGGCGGCAGCCGGGGTTGAGATTCATCCAGAAGCCATATCGGATCGAGGATTTGTCGGCCATGCTCGGCAATATCCTCGCCGAAGAAGAAAAGAGCGCCCGATGACCTTCAACTCACACCTGCCGCGCCCCCCCCTTGGCCTTAATTATCTTGCCTTTGGGCTTGATTTCTGATTGGAAAAGCCTCCGGCGGGGGATTGGCGCCGGGAAGACCGGAGCCGGGGCGATTCAGCCCACAGGGTCACCGCGCCACGGTGTCCATGGTCCCGCTCCATCGAATTTTTTTTAGCGGGGGATACCCCCCGCCGCCCGTGGCGGGGTCATTGATCCAAACCTCAAAATGGGGTCATCAAATGAAATCGAAAGCTGCAATCCTGTATGAACCCAACGCGCCTCTGGTCATCGAGGAAATCGAGATCGACCCGCCCCAGGCTGGGGAATTGCTGGTGAAAATGTCCGCCACCGGCATTTGCCATAGCGATCTGCATGTCATTCAGGGCGACTGGCCAGTGCCGATGCCCACCGTGCTCGGCCATGAAGGGGCCGGGGTGGTGGAGCAGGTTGGAGAAGGGGTGACCCGATTTAACAAGGGCGATCACGTGATCCTGACCTTCCTGCCGGCCTGCGGCCATTGCCAATGGTGTCATCGGGGCAAGCCCAACTTATGCGATCTCGGAGCATTGCTGTTGAGCGGCAAGATGCTGGACGGTTCCTCACGGATCAAGACCGCGGGAGGTGGGGAGTTGAACCATTGGCTGTTCATCTCCACCTTCTCCGAGTATTCGGTGGTGCCGGAACTGTCGGCGGTGAAGGTTGCCGGCGACGTGCCGCTGGAAAAGGTTTGCCTGCTCGGTTGCGGGGCCACCACCGGCTTCGGGGCCGCCTGGCGCACGGTGCAGGTCGGCCCGGGGGATTCGGTGCTGGTGGTCGGCGCGGGGGGGCTGGGGTTGAATACCATTCAGGCGGCGGCCATCAGCGGCGCCTCCAAGATCATCGCCGTGGACATCCATGAGGAAAAGCTGGTGCTGGCCAAAAAATTCGGCGCCACCCACACCATCGTCAACAATCACGACGTGACGGCCGTGGTCGGCCAAGTGATGGAACTGACCGAGGGCGTGGGCGCCGATTACGGCTTCGAGGTGGTGGGGGAGGATACCGATGAAACCATCGCCATCGCTTTCAACGGAACCGTCAAGGGCGGCACCACCGTGATCGTGGGCGTGGCCAAGGCCGACACGCCTGGCATTCCGGTTTCCCCCTTTGTGCTTCCTCTGTTCGCCAAGACCGTCAAGGGCACACTCTTCGGCAACGCGCAATTCCAGTACGACATTCCCAAGCTGGTCGGACTTTACATGGAGGGAAAGATGAAAATCGACGAGTTGATCGGACAGGAATTGACCTTGGAGCAGGTCAACAAGGGGTTCGACGATATGCGCGCCGGCAACAAGGTCGCCCGCTCGGTGATTCGGTTCGATTAACCCCGGCTTCGCTCTGGAAATCCGCCGGGCCGCGGCAAGGCATCCTCCCTCCAAGGGGAAGGATGCTCCGGCCAAAGTCAGGGGGGGGAGGGAATCCAGGCTGTGAACATGCCATGCCGGAAATCGAAACAGGGAAGGCGGAGCCGGGCTGTGCCCGGCTCCGCCGCTCTCAGTTCCACAACGCCGGTCGAGCGCCGTTCAATTCAGGTGAACGATACTGTTTCCGGCAAGGTCCTTCTCCATTTCCTGCCACAATCGATCCAGGTAGACCTGCATTTCCAGGCGCGATATGGCATCGCACACCCGTCCCGGATTTTCCATGCCTTTGAGAATCGTGGTTTGGTCGCGCTCTGTGAGGGTCGCAAAACTGATCCCGATCTTGTGCAGGGACACCCAATCCAGGGTGGTCAGGGCCTCGTCCAGGATATTGAACAAATGGGAATCTTTCTTACAGGCCAGCACGGCCAGACCGATGCCCATGGCGTTATAGTGTATTTTCTTTTGATAGGATTCCAGATTCATGATCGCCTCCTGGTTGATGGATGCTCAATCTTTACGGTTCCAGTCTATCAGCAAATTATGAAGGAATTATAATGAAAATATAGTTTTTATTATAGATTTGCAGAGTCGTAAAATGAGGGAATTCCGGTGCGTTCTCGATGCTTTCTCTGTGCTTTCTCTGTGCGGGGCCCGCGGGTGGGTCTGGGGGCGGCCGGATCGGGGGGGGTTATTCCTCGGCCAGGCAGACGGCGAGATTGTGCAGGCGAGGGCGAAAGCGGATCATGTCGCCCTGGTTTTTATCCCTGGCAATGTTCACCCTGTTGGTGAGGACAATCACGATCAGCCCGGTGTCGGGCTCCATCCACAGGGAGGTGCCGGTGAAGCCGGTATGTCCGATGCTCCCTTTGCCCATCAACCCTCCGCAAGACGAGTAGCCGAACAAGTCCCCTTTTAAATCCCACCCCAACCCCCGGGGGGGCAAACGCGGCGGATTGTGATTGGTGATCATCATGGAGACCGTCCGCGGCGAGAGCAGCTTGGCTCCGTCCAAGGCGCCCCCACCCAGAATCATTCGCGCGAAGACATGCAGATCGGCGGCGGTGGAAAAGAGCCCCGCATTGCCGGCCTCCCCTCCGAAGACGTACGCATTCTCGTCATGGACAATGCCCCTCAGCAATTGTTTGCGGAAGGTGCAAAATTGCGTGGGCGCGATGGGAAGGTCGATTTGTTTTTCCAGGGGATTGAATGCGGTATGGGCCAAATTGAGCGGATGGGCCACCTGCCTGTGGAAAAGCTCGGAGAGGCTCTCCCCGCCGATGCGGTGGATGATCTCCCCCAGCATCAGATATCCCAGGTCGCTGTACACCATCGCGGTGCCGGTGGGATGCTTGAGTGGCTCGTTGACCAGCTTGCGAAACGCATCGGCCCGGGTGAGATCGCCGGAGTAGAGATCGATCCATTCGGGCAATCCCGCGGTATGGGTCATGAGATGGCGCAGGGTGATGCCCCGCTTTTCCGGGGTGTCGTATTCGGCGAAAAATTCCGCGACCTTTTCCTCGAGTCCCACGCGGCCTTGTTCCACCAGGATCATCATGCACATGGCGGTGGCCACGGGCTTGGTGATCGAAGCGATGTCGAACAGGGTTCCCGTTTCCATCGGCGACACTTCCGGCCCGACTTCCAGGTTGCCCCAGGCCTCGTGGAGCACCACCACGTCTCCCCATGCCACCAGCAGTTCCATGCCTGGGAAGATCCGCTCCCGGATGGCGTCCTCCACCAAGGCGTTCAGCTCCTGGCGCCTGTTTCTGCCAAAATGAATTTTCGCGATATCGTTCATGCTTGGCCGCTTTGCCCCCCCCGGTTTCCGCCGGTAATTATCCTGCCGGCGCCTTGAGGCGCGTTGGTGAATTCACCCATCGATCAAGAGGCCCCCGGCGTCGGGCCCCACCCATGGACAACCGGCGCCGATCGAGGCCGAACGATCCATTGAAGCGATAAAGATGATGCAATATTGTGCCGATAATGGCATGGTGGGTTTGATTCTTCCATAAAAACTTCCCAAATGGTGCACGAGAAGAAAGATTAGCCAGCAACGGAACGAGGGGGGGGTGTTCCGTGCGGTCAGAGGCCAAACGGAAATATTTTGCGATCACCGCTTGCGCCTTGAGGGCAGCCGAATCCCACCGGCCACCGGGACTGGAATTTCAAACGACGGCCGCCAAAGGGCGCCTTTCGGCCCCGATTTTGACCGCGGCGCAGGGATGGTAGCGTCATGTCCGAAAAAAACATCGAAATCCACCGGTTCGAAGGCGGAGGTGAACGCCATTCGGCGATCCTGAAAACGCTGATTGACATCAGCAGGATCATCACCGATTCCCACGACCTGGCCGAAACCCTGGAACACACCGTGGAGCGGGTGGCGCAGAGCCTGAAGGTGGACGTTTGCTCGATTTACATCCATGACCCGGCGTCTGGGCTGTTGGAATTGAAGGCCACTCACGGCTTGAGCAAAGATGCGGTTGGAAAGGTGCGGATGCCGGTCAACGAGGGGTTGATCGGATACGTTTTCGAGGAAAAGCACCACATCAATCTCAACGATGTGACCCATCATCCCCGGTTCAAGTTTTTCCCGAAAATCGACGAGGAGGGGCTTTCCTCCTTCCTCGGCGTCCCCTTGATCGAATTCCGCAACACATTGGGTGTGCTGGTGGTGCAAAATCTGGAAAACCGGTTGTTTTCCAGCGAGGAGGAAAATCTGCTGATTACCATTGCATCGCAGATTTCGGGCCTTGTCTCCAAGGCGCTGCTGGTGACCCGCCTGCAACAGGAAGCAAACCAGAGCGCGCTCCGTGAGGTTCCTTCGGAGTCCCATCAGATTCAGGGCATCCCCATCGCCCCCGGCCTGGCCATGGGCAAGGTGGTGGTGCTGCGGCGTCCCCGCATGGAGGAGCCCGAGTATGGCGCTTCCAGGACGCCGGCCGAAGAGCGGGCCGCCTTGCGGTTGGCCATCGACGAGTCCGAGCAGGAAATCATCGCCCTGATCGAAGAAGTAACCAGCCGGGTCAACGAGCAGGAGGCGGCCATCTTCCACTCGCATTTGTTGTTCCTCGAGGACCGGGGTTTCATGGAACGCATCGGCTCCCATATGGACCAGGGGGCATCGGCGGCCTGGGCCGTCTCCACGGTGGTGAAGGAATTCCTCGCCGCGTTCCATGCCATCGACGATCCCTACCTCAAAGAGCGGGGGGCGGACTTGCAGGACGTCGGCATCCGTCTGCTCAAACACCTGGGGCTGGACAACACCCTGCGCCATACCCAGGAGATTTCGGGGATCCTGCTGGCCGAGATGCTGCTTCCCAGTGACACGGTCAACCTCGATCCCGGGCGGATCAAGGGCATCATCACCGTGGTGGGCGGTCATGTCTCCCATGCCGCCATTCTTGCCCGCAGCCTGCGCATCCCGGCGGTGAGCGGCATCGAAAACCTGCTGACCCTGGTCAGCCATGGCGAGGAAGTTTTGGTGGACGGGGGAAGCGGCACGGTGTTCGTGAACCCGGGCGAGGGACTGACCAAGGAATTCGAGCGATACCAAAAAAACCGGGCGGAATATCTGACCCACCTGGCCGACCTGCGCGACGTGCCCTGCCGCACCCGCTGTGGCCATCCCCTCGTCCTGCGGGGGAATGTGAGCATGGCCCAGGATTTGGCCGAGTGCCAGGAATTCGGCGCCGAGGGCATCGGCCTGTACCGCACCGAAGCCTTCTACCTGATGCGAACCACGCCGCCCACCGTGCCCGAACTGACGGAAACCTATGCCAGGGCCATGGAAATGGCGGGCCAACATCCGGTTATTTTCCGCACCCTCGACCTGGGAGGGGAACGTCCGCCGACCTATTTGAATTTCCCCCAAGAGGACAACCCCTCGCTGGGCTCGCGTTCCATCCGCTATCAATTGCAACACCCGAAACTGCTTCAGGATCAGATCGCCGCGACCCTCGAGGTCGCGCAC
Source organism: SAR324 cluster bacterium (assembly GCA_022573975.1). Classification (GTDB taxonomy): domain Bacteria; phylum SAR324; class SAR324; order SAR324; family JACQKK01; genus JACZSY01. The sequence continues at coordinate 14,581 of JACZSY010000032.1, forward strand.
ATGGGGGAAGCGAAAATCGCCTTCCCCATGATCAGCCAGTTCAGCGAATTGCAGGAGGTCAAGCACATCTACCGCCAATGCCGCGGGGATTTCGAGAAACGCCATGGCCGGCCCGCGCCGGAACTGAAGCTGGGCATGGTCTTCGAGGTGCCTTCGACCATCCTGATGTGCGAATTGTTTTTGCAGGAGCTGGATTTCGCGTGTATCGGCAGCAACGACCTGACCCAGTACGTATTGGCCGTGGACCGCAACAACCCCCATGTCAGCCACCTCTACGATCCCCTGGAGCCGGCGGTATTGATGATGATCAAAAGGCTGCTCGACACCGCCGCGGAGATGGGCAAACCGGTCGAACTGACCGGAGAACTGGCCTCCGATCCGGAGGGCTGCCTGATCCTGGTCGGGCTGGGGCTGCGCGATTTGAGCATGAATTCGCCGTTGATTCCCATCATGAAGGACCATTTCAGCAAGTATACCCTGCGGGAGATGGAACAACTGGCCGAGATCGCCCTGAAATCGACCTCGGCCGCGAACGTGCGGCGGAACATCCAATTGTTCCATCACGGCTGATCGCCCTTTAACCCACTTTTTGCCTCCGCCATGGCTTCCAAACCACCCCCGCCCGTTGTCCTGTTTTATGGAAATCAGAGCTTCTCGGTGGAGCGCGCGGCGGTGGCCCATACCGACGCGGTTTTGGGAAAGGATGCGTCCCGGGATTTTTCTTTTCAGCGCTTCGACGCCTCGGAAATGATCAAGGGGCAGGGTGCGCATGGGGAGGATTCGGCCCTGTCGGCATTTCAAATCGCCTGCGAAAGCGCGCCGTTCCTCTGCGATCGATGGGTGGTGCGGTTGGACCGGATGGAGACGGTCAAGCGGCGGGATCAGGCGGTGCTGAATCTGCGCCGGGAGTTGGAATCCCTGCGGATTTTTTCCGTGCTTTTCGAGGGCGAGGCCGCCTGGGCCACCGAAGACGACCTGCTGGCCACCGACGGGCGGGAGGGTGGCGCGGAACCCCAAAACCTGGTGGCCTCGGTGGAATCCGGCTCCGGCAAGGTTCCCGTGCTGACCCTGACCCCCAGGGGAGAGGCGGGCAGGTTCCTGCTCTCCCAGGGCCGGAAACGGCGGGTGGTGGATGGACGGGCGTTCCTTAAAAAAAAGCTCAAAAGCCGTTTCGAGGTCTCGGGGCAAATGCCCGGGGGGCCTTCCGCTCCCCCGGAACCGGCTGTTTCCCCGGATCAAGGCGATCCCCCGGAACCGGGCGCCACGGAACAGGGCCCTCCCTCGGAACAACTGTACGCTTTGCTGGAACGCCTGATCTCCTCCCCCCCGCCGGGGCTGCACCTGGTGCTCACGGCGGGGGCCAGCCGTGAAAGCGATATCTCCCGGCCCCTGCTCACCCTGTTGCGAAAATCGGGGAGCGTCGAAAAATTCATCACCTACGACGATTACGCCCCCATTGACTGGGTGATCGGAGAGGCCAGGGCCCGGGACATTTCCCTCAACCGCCAGTTGGCCGAATTGACGATCCATTTTTGCGGCAATGACCTGGCCCGCCTCTCCGGCGAGTTGGACAAGCTGGCCCTGGTGTTCGGCGGAGTGTCTGGCGGCGGAGTGTCTGGCGGCGGGGTTCCGGACGAGGAGGAATGGCTGCGCGCATTGAGCAGCGGCCAGGGAGGCTCGCTGTTTCCCATCACGGAGCGCCTCGGTCATCGCGATCTGGAAGGCGCCCTGGCCATCCTGGAGAACTTTCTGGCCGAAACCCCCGGCGCCCACCCGCTGTTGATCGGGATTCTCGCCAAACACATCCGCCAGATGCTCCACGTTCACGATCTGATGCGCCTTGAGGTGCACGAATCGCAATGGGCCTCCGCCCTCAAACTGCATCCCTTCCTCGCCAAACGGCTGATTGGACAAGCCAAACGGTTTTCCGTTCCGGAACTTGAGAGAATTCTCCTCGCCCTTGCCGCATTGGATCACCAGCTCAAGCTTCATTCCCGCCTGACGGGTCCCCTCTTGCGGGACTTTGTGCTGGGGGTCTGCCGTGGTGAGTTTTCGCGTCCCGCGGCCGGCCGGGTTTCCCTGCCGGACATGCTGGCCTGACCGCCCTGGCGGGCGCGCTTCCCAACGGCTTGCGCCGCGCAACCGGATCGCGCAACCCCAAAGCCGAGGCGGCGTTGAAAGGGGAGGACACACCGCGCGAAATCGGATATATCCTCTCAAGGCCGGTTTTTTCCGGTTTTTTCTTTACCTGCCAGTTCAGCAAAAAATAACGGCGGCAATCCCGTTTCCCAGGAGCAAGATGGTTTATAAGCCCATTGCCGATTACGGACTGATCGGAAATATGTACACCGCCGCATTGGTTGGCAACGACGGTTCGATCGACTGGTATTGCCTTCCCCATTTCGACTCTCCCAGCGTTTTCGCGGCGATTCTCGATGAAGGGAAGGGGGGGTATTTCAAGATCGCCCCCAGCGAGTCATCGAACCGGCAGCAGTTCTACTATCCGGAAACCAATGTGCTCATCACCCGGTTTCTGCACCCGGACGGCGTCGGTGAAATCACCGACTTCATGCCAGTCCACAAGGAGAACAAGGGGAATGGGAAACCGGCTCACGGCCTGATCCGGGTTTTGAGTTGTGTCCGCGGCTCGATCCATTTCCGGCTGGAATGCTACCCCGCGTTCGACTACGCCCGCCGGGATCATCATGTGGAGATCGACGGCAGGGGGGCCGTGTTCCGCTCGGGAAACGAAGTGCTGGGCCTGATATCGCCGGTGCCGCTGGAAACCATCGGCCACGGCGTGGAAAGCGAAATTACGCTCTCGGAAGGCGACTCGCTCAGCTTCGTCCTCCGTTACTCCGATAACGGGATCGACCCGCTGGAAATTACCCAGGACGGGAAACAGGCCCTTCGGGATACCATCCAATACTGGCAGGGCTGGCTGGGCCAATGCACCTATCAGGGCCGATGGCGCGAGATGGTCTACCGTTCCGCCTTGACCCTCAAGCTGCTGACTTTCGAGCCGACGGGGGCGATGGTCGCGGCGCCGACCACATCCCTGCCGGAGGTAATCGGGGGAGAACGCAACTGGGATTACCGCTACACCTGGATCCGCGACGCCTCGTTTTCCCTCTATGCCCTGCTGCGGATCGGATTCACCAAGGAGGCGGGCCGCTTCATGGAATGGCTGATCGGACGGACCCAGGAAAAAAACCCGGACGGCTCCCTGCAGATCATGTATGGCATCGACGGGCGGCACGACCTGCCCGAGGAAACGCTGGATCATTTCGAAGGGTATCGGGGGTCTTCCCCCGTGAGGATCGGAAACGGGGCGGCCAACCAGCTTCAGTTGGATATTTACGGGGAATTGCTGGACGCCATTTATCTCTACAACAAGTACGGAACCCCCATTTCCTATGGTCTCTGGACCTCGTTGGTGCCCCTTTTGGATTACGTATGCGACCATTGGGATCAACCCGACGAGGGCATCTGGGAGGTGCGCAGCGGCCGCCAGCATTTCGTCTATTCCAAGATCATGTGCTGGGTCACGCTGGACAGGGCCATCCGCATCGCGGAAAAGCGAAGCTTTCCCGCCAATACCCAGTACTGGAAACAGGTGCGGGACAAAATTTACGTGGAGGTGATGTCGAAAGGATGGGATCGCAAGCAGCAGTCGTTCATCCAGTATTACGGCTCATCCAACCTGGACGCCAGCAACCTGATCATGCCCCTGGTGTTCTTCGTGTCGCCGGAGGATCCGCGCATGCTGGCCACATTGGACCGCACGTTGGAATACCTGGTTTCCGATTCCCTGGTCTTCCGCTACCGGAATGTGGAGGACGGCTTGAAGGGCCAGGAAGGCACCTTCACCCTATGCACCTTCTGGTTGGTGGAGGCCCTGACGCGGGCCGGCCGGATCGAGGAGGCCCGGCTCATTTTCGAAAAAATGCTCAGTTACGCCAATCATCTCGGCCTCTACAGCGAAGAGATTTCTCCCACGGGGGAGCTGATCGGAAACTTTCCACAGGCCTTCAGTCATTTTTCCCTGATCAGCGCCGCCTATAACCTCGACCGCGCCATCGACCGGAAACCCTCCTCGGAGAATTGACAATATTCCCCAGGGTCCCCGGAAGACCCACCGCCCGGCGCCCATCGGCGGGATCGCCCAAGGCGGTGCGCCCGGAGCGGTTCCCGGCGAAGGGGATCAACCATTGCGATCCGCCCCGCCGCGGGCGGCCGGCTTTCCATGACCGACCGGCTTTCCATGACCGACCCCACCGCAAACGAACACCACCGCCCCCAGCCCGGGGAAGAAGCCGCCACCCTTTATGGACGGGCCGGGACGGTCACCTTCTTTACCCTGCTCTCCCGCGTGCTGGGCATGACCCGGGACCTGGTGATCGCCCATCGCTTTGGGGCCAGCGGTCAGACCGACGCCTGGGTGCAGGCCTTCCGCATTCCCAACGCCCTGCGCCGTTTGACCGCGGAGGGGTCCATGACCATCGCTTTCGTTCCCTCCTTCGTCAAAGTGCGCTCCGAACACGGCGGCGAGGCGGCCCGCCTGTTCGCCCAACGGGTGTTGGGCATGGTGCTGGCGGTGACCTTGCTGCTGACCGGTTTGGGGATGCTCTTTTCCGAGGCGCTGACCGGGGTCTTCTCTCCGGGATTCATCGGCGATGCGGAACGCTTTGGGTTGACCCGGAGTTTGTTGTTTTGGACCTTTCCCTATCTTGTGCTGGTATCCCTGGTGGCCTGGGCCATGGGGGTCTTGAATTCGGAGGGGAGGTTCGCCGCCCCGGCCGCGGCGCCGATTTTCCTCAACATTGGGATCATCGCCGCGGTGCTGGGCTTTTCCGGCATGTTCGCTTCCCCCATCATGGCCATCGCCGGAGGCGTTTTGGCGGGCGGGGTGGCCCAGGTGTTTTTGCAAATGCCTTCCCTGGCCATGGCCGGGGCGCTGCGCGCTCCGAGGATGGGATGGGGCGATCCGGCGATGCGGCACTTTTTAGGGCTGTTGTTGCCTTCGCTGGCCGGTGTCGCGGTATACGAGGTGAACATCATCGCCCTGGGAATGATCGCCAGCTATTTGCCGGAGGGGCAGATTTTCCATTACAACAACGCCACCCGGCTGGCCGAGCTGGTGATGGGGCTGTTCGCTTTCGCCTTCACCACGGCGGGTCTGCCCACCCTGAGCGAGCAGTTCACCCGGCGCAGATGGGAGGCCATGGCCAACACCATCCGCCTCACTTTTTCGGCGACCCTTTACGTGATCCTTCCGGCCGCGGTGGGCCTGGCGCTGGCCGGCGAGGGGATCGTTTCCATGCTCTACCTGCACGGCGCCTTCTTCTATGCGGACGTCCGCTCCACCGCCGCCGCGCTGACCCTGTTGGCCTTGGGCGCGCCGGCGGTGGCCATGGTGCGGGTGATGCTCCCCGTGTACTACGCCATGGGCGATGCCCGCACACCGGTTCCGGTGGCTTTGCTTACCGTGGGCGTGACCGCCGCGCTGGGCTGGTGGTTGAGCCAGCGGTTCCAGGTGTCCGGCCTGACCGCGGGGTTGTCGTTGGGCACGTGGTTCCAGTGCGCGCTGTTGGCGCTGTTGCTGCGCCCCAAACTGCGGCGGCTGGGCCCGTGTTTCCCCTGGGGGGCCACGGCCCGCCAAGCCGGCACGGCGCTGGCGATGGGCCTGTGGGTCTATTTTTTCCACCGATTGGGACAATGGGAGCTGGGCCCGGCCTCCCTCTTCAATTGGCTGATCCTGTGCTGCATCGTGGCCGGAGGCGCGGGGCTCTACTTTTTGCTCACCCTCTCCCTCAAGGAACCCCAGGCCGCCAACTGGCTGGCCCTGGCCCGGCGCTTGCTGGCAAAATCCACAGCAAAGCCCGCCAAGCCAACAAAGCCCGCAAAGACGGCCGTGGCGGATCCGCCACCAGGAAACAACGGAGGAAACAACCGGGGAAACGACGGGTGAAATCGCGCCGATCCCACCTTCAAGCCATGTCTTCCCGCTTCGCTTCCGCGCCCCAATGCCTGATCTTCGATCTGGACGGCACCCTGGTGGATTCCTTCGCGGATATCGCCACGGCCCTTAATCTGACTCGCGCGCATTTTGGCTTGTCCGCCGTATCTCAGGCGGAGGTCACCCGGCACGTGGGCAGCGGGGCGGCCTACCTGGTGAACGCGCTGGTGCCCATCGCCGATTTGCGGGACGCCAGGGAGACGGGCGCGGAAGCGTTTCGATTCTACCTGGCCCGCTACCGGGAACATGCCCTGGAGCAAAGCCGTGTCTATGCCGGGGTGGAGGCCGTTTTGCGAAATTTTGCCCAACGGAGGCTGGCCGTCGTCACCAACAAGCCCGAAGCCCTTGCCGAGCATGTGTTGAAGGGATTGGGCATCCGCGCGCCGTTCCAAATGGTGGTGGGAGGCGATTCGCTGAAATGCAAAAAGCCCCACCCGCTTCCCATTCAACATGTGCTGGAAGCAATCGCGGTGCGGCCGGAGTCGGCGGTGATGATCGGTGACGGATTGCATGACATCGAAGCGGGGCGCGCCGCCGGAGTCCGCACGGTGGCCGTCACCACCGGGGTGGCCTCCAGGACGGAACTTGAAGCCGCGGGCGCGGATCATGTCCTTGATTCCCTTGAGCAATTACCCGGGTTGATTCCATGAGCGCGCCGTGCGTTCCCTGCCGCCGTTGGCATAATCCGATGGCAACAGGAGGGAATCGGAGAAAAGGGCGAACCGGTACGAAAATTGAATGACCATTCATGGAAATATGGTCCCTTCCCGGGGCAATCAAGGATCAAACATCAGGCGAGACGCGATCATGCAGGTAGCTGTAACTTCCACTGGCAAGCAAACCGATTCCAATATCCGGCCTCAAAACCCGGACCTGTTCCTCCGTCAGGAGGCCTATGAGCGCGAACAGACGGCCGAACCGGCACGAACCCCCCGCATGGCCGTCGAAACCCCGGAATCGTTTCCCAGCCCATACATGATGCTGATCTCCCGCATCGACGGGATGCTGGCCAAAGGAGGCATGGACCGGCGGGTGGTGGATCGGCTGCAACAGTTCATCACCGAACGCATCAGCGGAATATCCCCGGCCGCCCGGCGGAATTTGATCGAATTGCCCGCCATTCAGGCGCTCGGCGTGGACGCCGCCGCCGCCCTGCCGGGCGCCATCGCCAGGGGCATCGGCGACGCCGGCCAGCGCGAGAGCGTAATGGATTTACTGCGGAACCCTGGCTTCGCCGCCGCCATGAAGGACGAGGCGCGCACCAATACCTACGGCCCGAGAGGCTTGCTGAGGGCATCGTAAAACACCGTAAAGCGTCGTAAAGCGTCCTAAAACACCTTCCCCGCAACGAAAACGTACCACCCACCCCACGCCAAACAATTCCGATCAAGTTATTTCCATCGGCCCCTGGAAGGCCCATCCGGCCAGGAAGAGCCAGCTCCGCCCGCCCATCAAGCCGCGCCGTTTGGAGCCGTGCCGTTTGGTATCGCAGCCCTGTGCCCGCGGATAAATCTCCCGGCGCGCCCGCGCAGAGGCGTGCGTTTCGATCTGGATGGGAAAGGGAAAGGGGGGCTTGAACGGGCTTAGGCTTCCCGTTTTTCCAGCAGGGTTTCCAACGCGGCCGGGGAGGTGATGTCCCGGATGGCCATCCGCAGCCGCATGATGGATTGGGTGCGGATTTGGGAGATGCGGGACTCGGTGATTCCCAGCACCAGGCCGATTTCCTTCAGGTTGAGCCCTTCCTCATAGTAGAGCGAGAGCACCAGTTTTTCCCTCTCCGGCAGCTCCTCGATGGCATGCACCAGGCGCTGTTTCAGGTCGAACAGGGAGAAGGCTTCCAGCGGATTGGTTGAAAACGGATCCTCGAGAATATCGAAAATGTATCCCGCCTCCCCATCGTCGCCCTGGTGTCCCAGATCCTCGATGGAAAGCAGGTTGACGGCGCGGGACTTCAGCAGCAATTCGCGATATTCATCCAGATTCATTTCCAGCTTGGTGGCGATTTCCGTTTCCTCCGGCGCCCTGCCCAATTGCGCGGCCAGCGCGGTATGGGCTTTTCCGATGCGGTCCGCGTTGTCCCGGACGCTGCGGGGCACCCAGTCGCAGGCGCGCAGGTCGTCCAGCATGGCCCCGCGGATGCGGAATTCGGCGTAGGTGCGAAACTGCACTTCGCGGCCGCGGTCGTATTTTTCGATGGCGTCCAACAGGCCGATCATCCCCGCCTGAACCAAATCCTCGCGGTCCAGGTTGTCCGGCAGCCGCGCGGCCAGCCGGTTGGCGATGTGCCGCACGAGAGGGGCGTACTCCACCACCACCTCTTCCTTGGATTTCCCCTGGTAGGCCTGTTGCGAATAGGGGTTCTGCATCATCCCGCTCCAATACGCTCCAAATCGGTCATCCCCGCCTGGCGGGACATGGAATTGGTGAAAGTTTCCGGGCAAGGCAGTCCGTTGAACGGTCCGCGGGAATACTTCGCCCTTTACCTCACCTTCTTCCAATGCAATAACCGGTCCCAAAATTCCGAGCGGGATTTTTTGCGGATTTGTGGCGCGGCGCTTTCATCTTCAGTGCGTGGCGGCTTTGCGCCGGAGGCCCTGCCGGGGTCCGGCGCCGGGCCGGATGGGGGTGTTTCCAAGGGCGGGGGAGACGATGGGGAAGGCGAGGGGG
>JACZSY010000256.1 GCA_022573975.1 SAR324 cluster bacterium
CCTTCCTTCGGGGCCCCCACATCATCCATTGACTGAAGTTGCTTCGCTCCGCTCAGCATGACATTGCGCTGGATGGCAAAATTTATTTTGAAAATGAGTCACTGCCGATCGCGGGGTATAATGCCGGGCGTTCGCCAAATCCTGGCAACGCTCCCTGGAATCTCGCCCGTCCCGGCATGGTTCCTTGATTGGGAATATCCCCCCGCCGCGAATAATGATACGCTCGCCTCCCCCTTGATAGTTTGGAATTGCCGATTTCCCCGGAGGGCCGTCCCGACGATCACACATGCAAACAAAACCCTGAGCGGACTGGAGGTCATCATGGCGATCTACGTAACCCTGTACAATTACTCGGGCCCCATCAAAGGCGGAGGCCCGGAACGTTTCAAGCAGGTGCAAGAGGCCGTCGCGGCGGAAGGAGGAAAAATCCTACACGTTTATGGCCTGTTGGGATCTTATGATGTGATGGCGATAGGGGAGTTTCCCGACAACAGGGCGGCCATGAAGGCCGCGGCAAAAACGGGCGGCATCATCAACGCGAGCTCCAATACCATGCCTGCCATCGAGCGGGACGATTTCCTGCAACTTTTGTCCGAACTGTAGTTGTCCGAACTGTAGTTGTCCGACACTGTAGATGAAATCTGGGTCTTCCGGGGAGGTTGACAGAACGGGGCGGTATCGGCTGGCGTTTCCTGCCTGCCAGCATTTAACCTGGATCACCCGCCCGGCCCACGGCAAGGGAGGGAGGTTCCACCCCGGATGCAAGGGGGGGATCGCTATGCAGGGCTACGCCCCCGGGCAGATGGAGGGTGGAGGTGGGGAAGGCGATTTCGGCTCCAAGCTCCCGGATGATGGCGAATACCTTCAGCAGTACGTCCTCCTTGATTTCATGAAACCGCACCCAGTTGGTGGTCTTGGTGAAGGTGTAGATGAAGAAATCCAGGGAGGAGGGAGCGAAGGAATTGAAATTGACGATCAAGGTGCGGGAGGTGTCGATTTCCGGATGTTCAGTGAGCATTTTCTTGACCGTGGCCACTACCTCGGACATCTTATCCGCGTCCTCATAGCGGATGCCGATCACCTCGTAGATGCGGCGGTGGGTCATGCGGCTGGGGTTCTGCACCGAGATGGTGGAAAATACGGCGTTTGGAACATACAGCGGCCGGGCATCGAAGGTTCGGATGCGGGTCAACCGCCAACCGATGGCCTCCACCGTGCCCTCGATTTCCTTGTCCGGTGAACGGATCCAATCCCCCACCACGAAGGGCCGATCCAGGTAGATCATCATTCCGCCGAAGAAATTGGCCAGCAGGTCCTTGGCCGCGAAGCCGACCGCGATGCCGCCGATGCCCCCAAAGGCCAATACGCCGGCGATGGAAATACCCAGCGTCTGCAACGCCACCAGGGCGGCGGTGATCATGATCGAGATGCGCACCAGCTTGGCCAGGGCGTCCAGCGTGGTGGCATCTATCGCCCCTTCTTTTTCGCCGGTCTGGATCAGGTAGGCTGCCTGCGCGTTGCGGGCCAGCCGCAGCAGAAACAAGGCCAGCACGGAGACCACCCCCAGATCGCGCAGGGGACGGACCGCTTCGAACAGGGTGTTGCCCGTGGCCTGGAGGGCGACTTCCCCCGCCAGCGCGATTCCGGCGATCCAGATCAACAGACTCAACGGGCGCCGCAAGGCGTCGATCAGAGCATTGTCCCAGGGGTTGTTGGTTTTTTCCAGCCGGCGGTGAAGACGGTTGATCATGTTCCGGATGAAAAAATTCACGATCAGGCAGATCAAAACCACCAGGAAGGCCTGAACCACCCAGTTGTATTCCCCCAGTCCCAAATTCCAAATCGTGTTCCAGTCCATGGTCTCTCGGGAAGAAATATTGTCGGTATGAATCCGGAGGCGGGAAGATGGAGCCACGGCCAAAACTGCCGCCTCCCGGGTCCCGAACCCCTCTTCTCATCCCTGAGAATTAGACGGCTTTTTTTCATAGCATTTTTTCAACAGAAAATATTATTCGCCGCGGGGGCCGGGAATGCCGCACCCCGATTTCTTCCGCGACACGAAAATGAGGCCGGCATCACCGATAGGGTTGTTCGCGACTCGGTTCTGTCTGTTCGCAACGCGGTGCTGGAGCGAGGATGGACACGGCCCGCCTGGACCGGTCAGTGAAGGGCCGATTGGCAACCCCGCTAAACAATTTATATTATTTCCGCTTAATCAAACAAAGGAACAAAAATTGCAGATAATGAATTGGCGGCCGAAAAATTGGATTTAGCCGGGGGGAAGCGCAGAAAACCGGCCACAAGGGACCAGCCATGGACGTCATACTGCTATGGACCATCTGGGCAACCGCAATTACCTCGCCTCCAGACATGGAAGCGTTGAATTTGATGTGCCGGAGCACGCATCCGGAAGGACGCATCAGCATCAGTTGGGAATTTCTCTCCTGGAAGAATCGCCATTACCCCGCGGCAATGGTAATTTGCGCGCGCCCATCGAATTCCAATCCTCCATCGAAAAAGCAGGGAATCCCCGCCTTTTCCGGCCCTTCCCCTGAAAAGAGGCCTGTCTGAGCCATGGTTGGGCGGGTGCGGGCCGGGATCGGATGCGGTTGACCATCGCCGCCGATGAAGCTTCCACCCCCGTCACCTGCTTCAGCAGGAAACACCCCAAAACGCCCGGCGGGCCGGCCTTCCAGAAAATCACGGCATGGTTTTTCCGGTTCCGCCGGTGCGATTGGGGAGGGAATGAGGAAACTCCCATTGCGGCGGGCCAGCTTTGTTCCCTTGAAAATCTATTCGCTGGGGAAATAGATCAGGGGAGAGGGTTCGAAGCGCAGATGGGTGCGCTCTCCGGGGCGCAAGGGCGTTGACTCGGGCAGCAGGGCTTGAATTTCCAGCCCCGAGGGCAAGGCCAGGGTATACAGGGCCTGCCCGTTGAGATATTGCACCCGCAGCACCAGGGAGGGAACACCCGAACCGTTGGGGTTGGCGGCCACCTGACTGGGGCGGAGAAGCACATCCACCAAGCCGCCGGACGGGACGGGGCTTGTGGCCGAGGGCCCCATGGCCCGGTTTGATTCCCCGCTGGCCACAGAAAGCAGAGTGGGTGGAGTGGGCGGAGGAAGCGGAAATTCGCCCAGTTCGGTCACCACCTTCCCGTTTTCCAACCTGCCGGGCAGGAAGCGGTTCCCCCCGATGAAGGAGGCCACGAACCGGTTGGCCGGATTTTGCAACACCTCCAGCGGCGCGCCCACCTGTTCCAGCCGCCCTTGATTCATCACCGCCAGCCGGTCGCCCATGTTGATCGCCTCCTCCTGGTCGTGGGTGACCAGGATCGAGGTGGTGCCCGCGGCCTTCAGAATGGCCCGCACCTCCTCGCGCAGATGGTGGCGCAGGCCGCTATCGAGGTTGCTGAACGGCTCGTCCATCAACAGCATGCGCGGCGCCGTGACCAGCGCGCGAGCCAGCGCGACGCGTTGTTGTTGGCCCCCGGACAATTCGTGGGGGTAGCGGTCGCTCATCTCGCTCAGTCCGCACAGCGCCATCAAGCTCACCAGCCCCTCCTTGCGCGCTTTCCTCGCCTCTCCGTTTTCCGGTGGGGTCTTGGATTTTCCGCCGATCCAACCGCGCACCCGCGCCGCAAGCGAGGGGGTCAGCCCGAACTGCACATTTTCGCGGACGGTGAGGTGGGGAAACAGGGTGTACTCCTGGAATACCATGCCGATGCGGCGTTGCTCTGGAGGCACCCCCCACCCGGGCCGGCTGATCAACTTGCCATCGTTGTGGATTTCCCCCCGCTCCGGGGTTTCAAAACCGGCGATGAGGCGCAGCAGGGTGGTTTTTCCACATCCGCTCGGCCCCAGGATGGAGAGAATCTCCCCCTCCCCGACGGACAATTCGAAATCGCGCACCACCCAATCCACCCCTGAAAACCGCTTCCACAACCCGCTCACCGATAAAATGGGGGCGGGGGCGAGCTGGGAAGCTGCGGTATCCTGTGGCGGGTGGGGGGTCATGGAATGCTGGAGCGCGTCTTCGGGGGATCGGAGCCGTGAGGGAAGAAGGCCATTTTCGTGACCGAACCTGACTGACAGCCTATCCGAGCCACCCGCGGGTGACAAGGCGGCGGCTTTCCCCGGCCGCGGCATCAGGCGGAATACCATTGCGACCCTCCTTTGCGGTCCGGGTCCCACTTTGGGCCGATGCGATGCGGCCGGGAACGGGAGATGGCGCGGCTGAGCAGGATCACCGGGAACAATCCCGCCGCCACGATCGCCATGGCCGAGGGCGCGGCCAGGTGAAACTGCTCATTGGAGGCATACTCGTAGACGTGAGTGGCCAGCGTGTCGAAATTGAAGGGGCGCAGGATCAAGGTCATCGGCAATTCCTTCATGCTGTCCACGAACACCAGCAGGGCCGCGGTCAACAAGCTGCCCCGCATCAGGGGAAGGTGCACGCGCCGCAGGACGCCCAGGGAACCGGCGCCCAGGGAGCGGGCGGCATCGTCCAGGGCCGGCGTGATCTTGGCCAGCCCGGCTTCCAGGGTGCCGAAGGACAAGGCCAGAAAACGCACCACGCAGGCGAAGACGATGGCGGCCAGGGTGCCGCTGAGCAGCAACCCGGTGGAGACGCCGAAATTGGAACGCAGATAGGCGTCCAGGGTGTTGTCCAGCCAGGCCGCGGGGATCAACACCCCGATGGCCAGCACCGCCCCGGGCACCGCATACCCCACCGAAGCCACCCGGGACGCCCCCCGGGACACCGGGCCGCCGTGCATCCTGAGCCCATAGGCCATGAACAATCCCACGCCCACGCACGCGCCCGCGGCCAGGGAAGACACCAGCAGGCTGTTGGCGAGAAAGCCCCACAATCCCCGAGCCGCTTCCCCGCCGGCCACGCCCAGGCTTTGGGCGATCAACACGCCCGAGGGCACCATGAATCCCAGCACGATTGGAAGGGCGCAGAAGCACAGGGCCAGCCAAGCCCGCCATCCCCGCAGGGGATAGCTGGGCAGGGGACGGTTTTTTTCCGGGCCGGAATGATAACGGCGGCTGCGGCGGGCCAGCCGCTCCAATGCGATCAGCACCAGTACGGCCCCCAACAGGACACTGGCCAGTTGGGCCGCCCCCGGAGCGTTGTTCATGGCGAACCAGACCCGGTAGATGGCCACGGTGAAGGTGGGAACGGCGAAATAATCCACCGTGCCGAAGTCGTTGAGCGTTTCCATCACCGCCAGCAGCACCCCGATCACCAGCGCCGGACGGGCCAGGGGCAGCGCGATGGTGAAGAACACCCGCCAGGCGCCCCGGCCCAGCGCACGGCCCATTTCCAGCACCCCGGCGGATTGTTCCAGAAAGGCGGCTCGCCCCAGCAGGTACACATACGGATAGAGCACAAGGGTCATGAAGGTCATGGCGCCGCCCAGGGAGCGGATTTGGGGAAACCAGTACTCCGCCTTGGTCTCCCATCCGAACAGGCCCCGCAGGGCCGATTGCACCGGCCCGGCGTAGTCCAGTAAATCGGTATAGGCATAGGCCGCGAGATAGGCCGGCATGGCCAGCGGCAACAAAAGGCCCCATTCGAACAGGTTTCGGCCGGGAAACCGGCACAAAGTCACCAGCCAGGCCGTGCCCGTTCCCAGCACCAGCACGCCAAGCCCCACCCCGGCCGAAAGGAGCACGGTGGCGGAGACGTAACGCCAAAGCACCGTTCCCGCCAGGTGCGTCCAGATGTCCCCGGCCGGGCCCAACGCGATTCCCAGCACGGCCCCCAGGGGCGCGGCCACCACGGCGGCCACGGCCACGATCCCCAAACCCCAGCCGCTGGGCAGCAGAAAAACAGGGCGCCGGAAAACCGGGAAACGGGAAATTTCGGGTTGGGCGGTTGTCATCGGGAGTGTTGAATTGGCCTTTGAAGAGTGGCCCTGCCACTGCGGCGCAAGGCAAGTCCCTGCCCAATGGAGCCGGGAATTGGGCAGAGATGTGCCTTGCGCCGCAGTGGGCGATATGGCGATTTCCAATGCACCCCGCCAACGCCTGGGCTCATGGGAATCCCACCCGGTCGAAAATGCGGATGGCCAGGGAACGGTGTTTGGCCAGCACGTCCAGCTTCAAGTCATCCGCCTTGAAACGTCCCCAGGACTCCAGCAGGGCCGGCCAGGGCGCCTTTGGGTTGACCGGGTACTCGTAATTCTGCTCGGCGTACATCC
>JACZSY010000033.1 GCA_022573975.1 SAR324 cluster bacterium
CAACTCCTTTTCCAACGCTTTCACCTGCTGGCTGACGGCTCCCGGCGTGACGAACAACTCCCGCCCGGCTTCCTTGAAGCTCAGGTGGCGGGCGGCCGCCTCGAAGGCGCGCAGGGCATTGAGGGATGGTAGACGGTAAGTCATGGCGCATAAGATAGAAAATCTATTTTATAACCTCAATTAATATCGATGGTAACCTATTAAAATCAATGAGAAAATAAAATGTAAAAAGAAATTAAATCTTAACTGTCATCTGGAGAGCGATCATGTCCCCGTATTACGTGCAAGACTCCTTCGAGCCGCCCCTCACCACCCAGGAGAAAAGGCAGCATTGGGGAATCCCCCCACTCCCGGCGGGGCCAATCGCCCGTCCGCTGGCCCATGGGCAAGGCGACCCCCTGCTGCCGGCGTTGGCGAAAAACCTGAAGGCGAACATGGCCACGGAAGAGCGCACCGGGAAGCGCACCGGGAAGCACACCGTGGCTCGCGGAGAAAACACATTGGCCAGCCCCCCGGCCGTGATCCTGGACCACGGGTTCCGGTTCGGCATTGAGCAACGCGCGCGCCAGTTGCAGGCGCAGGTGCTCTGGGATTTCACGGCCACCTTCTCCCGCAAGGCCGCCGGGTGGATCAAACGGGTTGCCGGCGGAATATTCGGGCGCTCCGGGGTTGGTTCCGCCGCCCAGGGCGCAGGAAAAAAGCCTAAAACACTCACCGGGGCCGATATGGATCTGCCCCGCGATTACTGGGAACGGCGCGCCCGGTTCTTCGGGGCCGGACTGTAATCCGGCCGTTCCCCTTTGGCCCTGCTTTGCCCTTGCCTGCCGGGCCGCCGGCCCATTTCAGGCCCAGTCCGGATGCCTCATCAAGGCCATTCGCGGGACGGTCCCCGGCAGGCTGGTCATTTAATCTATCAGGGGTCGAATTCCCCGAAGCTTGCTTCGTGAAAGAAACCGGATTTTCGATTGTTGATACCCCGTAGCTTGCCGCGGGGTCATTCATTCAATGAATTCGGCAAAACACCCCGTCCTGGCGCGTTTTGGGCGCGGGACAGGACATGGTAAACCCACCCGGCGGCTTCCTTGGCCTCCGCGCACCGCGGGATTTCATGGAATGTCATCCGCTTCGCTGAAGCCGAGGCGCACCCAGAGCGGGGTGAGGAGGCATCCCAGGGCGATCAGCAGCCCCACCCAGGGGAGTTTCCAAGGGAACCAGACCGGCGGCGGGCTGCCCGCCAGCCAGGAACCGATCCCCACCAACAGGCAGAACACCGAAAATCCGCACACGAAGGTGGCGCCCAGGGCCCGCCAGAGGCGCCTTGGCCCGTCATCATGGGTTGTTTCCGCATCCGCGCCGCCGCCCGCATCCCGGGCGATGGGATGCCAGAACCCGGCCGGCCGCACCTTTTGGTGGAAGTGGATCAGCTTATCGCGGGTCTCGGGTCCGGCGAGCCGGATCGCCGCCAGCGCGGCCAGGGTGGAGCCGGCGGCGATGGCCAGCAGGCGCGTTGCGGGATCGTCGACCGTCATCATCAACACCGGCGCCAGCACAACGGAGGCGCCGATCGCGGCAATTTCGGCCCAGGCGTTGACCCGCCACCAGACCCAGCGCAGGATCAGCACGGTGCCCATGCCGGCCCCCAGCAGCAGACTGGCCTGCCAGGCCTGGTTGATGGAGGTGAGCTGGGTCATGACCAGCAGCGCGATGGCCAGGATCAGCAGGTTGGAGGCCCGGGCCACCCACACCAGCTCACGGCCCCCGGCCTCGCGCTTCAGCCAACCGCGGCAGATCAGCCGGTCGTAAATGTCGTTGGTCCAGTACGACGCGCCCCAGTTGATGTGGGTGTCCACGGTGGAGGCCAGGGCGGCCAGCATGGCGGTCACCACCAGTCCCAGGATGCCCGGGGGCAGCAGTTCGGCCATGCCGCGCACGTAGGTGGCTTCCCGGTCGGCCTGCAACATCGCCCCGGAAAGACCGGCATCGGGCGGAAAGAGCGCCAGCAGGCCCAGCCCGAGGGGAATCCAGAGCAATGAGCGCAGCAGCACCTGGGCATAGGTGAACACCACGGCGGCCACCTTGGCGTCCCGGTCGCTGCGGCAGGCCATCGAGCGCTGCGCCAGGTAGCCCGTGCCGTCCGAATTGAGCTGGATCAGCCATTGCAGGGAGAACAGCGCCAGCAGCCCGAAGGAGGCGTCCTTGGCCGCGCCGGGCGTGAAAGCCAGGATTTGGCCGGGGGAGATGCCCCCCGGGCCGCCGTCTCCGAACAGGTCGAAAATGCGGCTGGTGACCGCGCCCAGGCCGCCCACCTTGTCCACCACGATCCAGGTGAAGGCCAGGGTGCCCGCCATCATCAAGGCGAACTGGAGCAGGTCGGTGGCCACCACGCCGCGCAGGCCGCCGGTGACAGAATAAAAGGCCGTCACCGCCAGCAGCGCCGCGATGGAAATCAGGTTGGAGGCGCTGCGGGTCCACACGGTTGGATCGTTGCCGGGATCGTCCGCCGCCCCGGCAGTCAGCGGAACGCCCACCCATTCCATCAGACCGGCCACCGGGGCGAACACCTCCGCCGGGAGCCATGCCTCCCAGAGCAGGAAAGGCTCGGCGATCTTCGCCGCCGCGAACAGCACCCAGGCCAGCACGGTGCAGTTGAACAGCGTGCCGAAGTAGAGCGCCTTCACCGTCCGCAAAACAGCCGCAGGCCGGCCGCCGTAGCGCAATTCGGAAAACTCCGCGTCCGTCAGCACGCCCGCCCGCCGCCAGCCAGGGGCCAGCAGAAACCCCATCAGCAGGAAGGCCAAAGCGTAGATCCACAACTGCCACAGGGCGAAAATTCCCGAGACGGCGATGATGCCCGTCACCAGCAGGGGCGTGTCGGCCGCGAACTGCGTGGCCGCCATGCTCAGGCCCGCTTTCCACCCCGAAAGGGTCCGCCCGGCGAGGAAATATTCCTCCAGGTTGCGCGAAGCCTTGCCCCGATTGCGCAGCCCGGAGACCAGGGCAAAGGCGATGAAAACCAGGATTATCGCGATATCTATGGTGTGCATCGGCGGAAGCCTTGCGAAAGGATAGGGTGCCTGACGCCGACCTTACACCATTGAGGCCTTCCGATACCACTAATGGCTGGGCGGATCGTGTTCTTTCACGGGGGCAGGTGTTGATATACTCAGGGTAAACGCCATCGCCCCGTGGGATGGATGAGATTTCCGCCGAAGGAGACAATTCCCCCTTGTCTCAAAGTATCGCTGTCCCCTATGATGTCCGGAAGAGCGGCGGTGAATCGCTCTTACCGATTCTGTCAGCAAACATCCCGTCATGGTGCCCGTCATGGGCGCGTGATGGAGCGAGCTTAACCCACCCGGCGGCTTCCAGGGCGCGCGGGAACAGCAGGAGGGCAGGGCCATGGGCATGGACAACATGGAAATTGATAATGTGGTGATCGTGGACGGTCTGCGCTCGGCTTTCGGTCGGGGGGCCAGGGGGGCCTTGGCGGCCACCCGCATGGACGAGGTGGCGGGCCAGGTGGTGCGGGCTTTGCTGGATCGCAATCCCCAACTGGATGTCTATGAGATCGAGGACCTGGCCACCGGCAACGTGCTGGGCGCCGGGGAACTGATGTCCATGACCTCGAACACCGTGGCCCGGCTGGCCAACCTGCCGCCGGAAGTCTCCCACGTCACGGTCAACCGCCAATGCGGTTCGTCCATGCAGGCGCTGCACATGGTCGCCCGCGAGATCATGACCGGCGCGGGAGAGGCCGGCATCGCCATGGGCGTGGAACGGATGGGGCGGGGCATTCCCAGCCGCGAAGGCGGGGAAAATCCCATCACCCGGATGCACGACCGGCTGCTGGCCCTCACAGAGGAGCAGAAGAAGCCCGATCCCAAGCACGATCAATATTTTTCGGTGGCGTTTCCGCGCTATATCCTCGACGCCCCGGCCAACCCCTCCATGCCGCAAACCTCCCAGAACGTGGCGGAGGCCTGGAACCTGTCCCGGGAGGAGATGGACCAGTACGCCCTGGTCAGCCATCAAATGTCCGAGACGGCCTATGCCGCGGGCCATTATGACGGGCAGATTCTCCCCCTCACCGTCAACAAGCCGGTCTTCGACGACGACGGCAACCAGCTTTTCGACCAACAGGGCGAGGAAATCGTGTTCGCCAAGGACGAGTGCATTCGCGCCGGCACCACCCTGGAAAAGCTGGCCTCGCTCAATCCCCTGGGGATGATCGTCAGCTACGCGGAACGGGAACTGCTGATCACCGCGGGAAATTCCTGCCCCACCAACGACGGGGCGGCGGCCGTATTGCTGATGAACGAAAAGACGGCCAAGGCCAAGGGCCTCAAGCCCTTGGTGCGGATCAAGTCCATGGCGGTCTCCGGGGTGAAGCCCCAATTGATGGGCGTGGGCACCATCCCGGCCAGCCGCAAGGCCATCCGCCGCGCGGGACTGACCCCACGGGACATCGGTTTGGCCGAAATCAACGAGGCCTTCGCCTCCCAATCGCTGGTCACCGTGCGCGAACTGGGCCTGGACCCCAAAGTGGTCAACGTCAACGGCGGGGCCATCGCCATCGGGCATCCCCTGGGCGCCAGCGGGGCCCGGCTGCTGATCGGGCTGGGGTTCGAGATGCGCCGCCGGGGCAACGTCAAGTACGGGCTGGCCACCATGTGCATCGGCGCCGGGATGGGCATCGCCACGGTGGTCGAGGCCGTCGATTGATTCCGCGCCTGTTGTGAGAGCCTGCATCGATTGAACAAAGTGCGGGGAAAAATTGACCTGCCCCGCACCCCTCCCCCTTTCCGGAGGTCCTCGCACCGCCGGGTTTCGTTATATTTTTCTAAAAATGAAATAACCAAGTGAAAACAAAAAGTTGGGTGATTATTGGTCTGATCGCAGGGTTTGTGCTTGTGATCGGCTGGGCCTTGGAGCGGGAGTTTGGCAGGGAGGAGCGAACGCTGAGAAGCTCCATCAGCGGGCTGGTCGAGGTCGCCCCCCAATTGTACGCAGCGGGGCTGGCCGACGTAGTGCGCACGGACCGGCTGGCGTTGTTTCTGGTACATCCGAAGACCCGCGAAATCGTGGTGTTGCGCTTCGAATCTCCGTTGGTTCCGCCCATGAACATCCGCATCGGTCAGTTGGATGCCCGTGACGGCATCACCCTGGCCGGCCCTTACCTGGTGGTGGGAATCACCGACAAGGACGGGGAGATCTTCCGGGTCACCCCCGGCGAGGTGTACGGCCGGTCGAAAGGGCCGGTCGAACTGGGCACGGAAGGTTTCCGCCTGGTCTTGGACCAACCCTTCCGGGGGAGCCTCTTCAACGAGGCCATGGCGGCACGGCCCGCCCGCCCGGAAAGCGCATCCCCCCCTTCCCGAAAGGCGCGGGCCGGTACGGCGGAGCCCCGCTTTTCCATCTCCGGCACGATCACGGTCAGCAAGGCCCTGTCCAGTAACGTTGTTCCCACCGACCGTCTGGTTTTGCTGATGTTCGACCCGGAATTGGGTCGCCCGGTGGCCAACAAGATCATCCCCCATGCCCTGCTGCCCCAAAAGTTCACCATCTCCCTCCCCCCCGGCGTCCGCCCAAACGCTAAAAAAAGCTATTCCCTGCGCATCCTCACCGACAAGGACAACAATCCCTTCGGTTCCGCGCCGGGCGAGGTGATCGGCCGTTCGGCGAAGCCCGTCCCCCTGGGAACGACGGGATTGAATTTCGTAATGGATCGGAACTACGTGAGGTAATGCGGAGGAGAAGGGGCGCGGCATTGCGCCGCGCCCATGTTTTTTCGGCAAAAGTGGCGGTAGCGGGGTGTTAATTCCTTCCGGTGAGCAGGCTCAGCAGCCGCAGCAGGTACATGAAGAGCAGGATCACGTCCATGAACAGGTCCAAGGTGCCCCCCACGTAATCGTCGACCGAATACCTGCGCAGGATGTTGGAGGTGTCGTAGAGGATAAATCCGCTGAAGAGGAAAACCCCGCCGCCGGCGATGATGAACTCTCCCATCGGATTGTGGAAAATGAAGGCGTTGAGCAGCCCGCCAACGATAATGATGATCAACCCGGTGAAGAGGAAGCTGCCCAGGAAGGAGAAATCCTTCTTGGAGGCGATCACGTACCCGGTCAGGCTGGCGAAGATGACCACGGTCAAGATCAGCGCATCCTCCACCACGCCCGCATCGTACACGCTGGCCACCATGCCCAGCATCAGGCCCGTGACCGCCGTGAAGGAAAACAGGGCGATCAGGTTGATTCCCGGCTTCCGGCGGACAAAATAGGCCACCAGGGACAGCACGAAGTAGGCGATGAACAAAGGCCAGAACATCCCCGGAGGGACGATCTGGGGGCTGATCATGGCGGCGCCCACGGCCACCAGCAGGGACAGGGTCAACAGTCCGTACACCTTCTTGAGAAAGATCAATCGTTCTTCCACCGATCCCGCGGCGACGGATTGCGGTGATATTTGCTGGGATCCGAACATTTCCATGAGGTTGCCTCCGTTCAGGTTCTGGCTTGTTTTACGGTTGATTGGAATAAAAACAGGTAAAAGGGGAAAAGGGTGGGTCCAGAGGGTACTCCTCAAAAATACCCGCACCAATAAAGATTTGCAAATCCCGGAGTCAAGGCCTTTCGGGCCGAAGCTGGAGGCCGGCATACAGGTTTCAATGTAAAAATGATATATTTTGCCTATCGTTTTCCATGCGAGACCATTTTAACCGATGGCGGTTATATCCGTACCTCCGTGCGATTTGGAGCAGCCATTGCCGGCAGGGATGGAATAATTTCTCTCATTCCGCCCTTTTTGATGGAGACCAGGGATGAAAAAACGGTTCAACGTCAGCGGCATGATCGACAATGCGCGGCGCGAAAAAAAGATCGGGAAATTGCTGAGCACCCTCAAGGTGATGGACGAAGCCCAGGCGGCCCAGTTGCTGAAACGGCTCGCACCGCGCCTCAAGGAAGGCGCCCCCGAGCTTTTTGCCCAGTTGGAACGCCATCTGCGCAACCCGGAACAAGTCTTCGAAAAACTGTCCGTGGAGGAAGGGCGAAGGCTTTGGGGAAGGCTCAAGCTCGATGAACGCGAGGCCGTCGCCAGCCGGCTCTCAAAAGATACCATCGCCGTATTCGATCTTCCCCTGCCCAAAGACGAGGGCGCGCCAAGAAAGATCGATCCCGAAGAATACCAGCAATCCATCGACAGTTTCCACACCCAACTGGAAAATGAGCAAAATCAGGGAAACATCGGCCGATTTTCCCTGCTGCTGAACAGCGTCCGGAGCCAGCCGTGTTACCGGTTGGACAAGGTGTTCGAAGCCCGGGTGCGCCTTGTGCCCAACGATCCGTTGATCCCGCTGGATGAATCGATGCAGATCATGATTTTCCGCGAAAAATATTCAGGCGGGTCCTGTCAAATCCGGCTGAGCAAAATGTTGAACGAACGGCAGATCACCCTGGGAGGGGGGGCGGTGAACTTCGACAGCAGCGGTTTCGCCCATTGGCGCTCGGAACCGCTCAAGGAATGCGGGATATTCGAGATTGCCGCCATCGGCGGCGAGGGCCAGCTGCTCAACAGATGCACCGTCGGCGTGGCCAGGCCCAGCGAAAAGACCTTCGCCCTGGACATGGAAGCCCTCCATTGGGAAGAGGAGGACGGGGATGTTCAGATGACGGTGCGGGGAACGCTGATCCATGGCCGGATGCCGGTCACCACCGACCTGCAAATCCAGACCTATTGCGGATGCGGGAACCTGATCGATGAACAATGGGCACACTACGAGAAAGGCCAAGGGGAGATGGAACTGTTCATGGGACGCCACCAGGGGCCGTTCTACGTGCGGTACAGCACAACCAAAAGCGGAGTGCTGGGGGCCTTCATGACCGATCTCCCCGCTGAAATCACGCCGTTTGGCAGCAAAACCAGGATTTCCGCTCCGCAATCGGCAAAACCCGGCGAGGCCATTCCGGTGACCCTGGAAGCCGTTTCCGCTTCGGAACGGCTGGAGGGGATCTTGATCGGGTCCGATTGCGTGGGATTCACGGATCATTTGACCCAGGCTTTTTTGCGCCCCCTGGGCAAGGTGTCTCATGGCGATGGCCAGTTCGCCCGGTTCAACACCGCCGTGGACAACGGCGGCCTCCCCTTCGATTTCGGATTCGACCTGGCCATGTCGAAAGTTCATCTGATCGATACGGTCGGCGGGGTGAACACGTCGTTTACCTTCCCCTGGATCGGGCACCCCGAAGCCTGGAACATTTATTTCTTCGAACGGGTGCTCGATGGGTTCGCCATGCTCGAAAAACGGGTCGAAGCGGGGGACACCATCATCGCGGATTTCCCGGCCTATGTGCTGCCCGGTGACACGGTGGAAGGAATGATCCGCTACAAGGTGCGCGCCGAGCACCAGTTGACCGTCATTCAAGGCAATCGGGAATCCCAGTTCGTCTTGAATCACAGCGGCAGCCTGCCCATTCCGCTCCGTCATGGGGCCGTGGTTGAAATGAAGGCAGTCAATGGCGGCGGCCCGGAATGGACCCACCGGTGGGAAAGCGTGTTGCCCAGTTATGATTTTTTCAAATTCCACGTCCTTTCACAGGGACAATCGGTGAAAATCCGCAAAGGGCATTTGTACCCGGACCTCCGTTTCTGGGTGCTGGACGCCGCATTGGCGCTGATGACGTATCCCTGCCGGTGTGGCGAGCAAACCTCGGCCATAATCGGCGGCCTGCTGATGCTGCGGCACCTGGCCAAAAATGGCCTGACCCACCCGGATTTCGATGCGGCGAAAATCGATGGCCTGCTCGGCATGGAAGCCGAAAGGCTGGCCTCGATGCAGAACGGCAACGGCCACCTCAACCTTTGGCCCCACGAAGAAAATTCCAATGGAAGTTCCGTGGTGGACGAATTGGACGTGATCGCGCTGTTCAATATCCGCGGCCTGGAAACACTGGAGACCGAAAAAGGCAAGGAGGTGGTGGCCCACCTGAAGCAATGGATTCAAGGCAATCGAAGGTCCCTGCCACCCTTTCCCCAGGAGTTGCTGACCCATCCCCAACGGCAAAAGGCCATCCGTGACGGCGCCAATGGGGGGGGCGCCAATGGCGGCGGCGCCAATGGGGGGGGCGGCCATGCGGGTGCAAGCGCCGGCCAGCCGCGTGAGGAGGCCCTCGATTGGGTAAAGCGCCACTTGGTGCGCCAGGAGGATTGTCTGACCGCACAGTCCCAGGGGTCCTTTTGCGGCCGCGATTATTTCCCTGCCATTGCATTGGAGTACCTGACCTTGCTGGGGTTTCCGGATATCGAATACATTTCCAAGTTGGGGCTGCGCTGGAAGCGGAAGCATGGATGGTTCGCGCGCCTGACCGCGGCGTTTGGCCTCCGCGAACTTGGCGCGGCCTCGGGACGGCACGCGGATCAATTCGCCAGCAGCAACGACCCGGACGATCTCATCGATCCGGCGCGGGCGGTGCTGAGGGGATTCGCCGCAAACCAGTTCGCCGGATATTGGGGCACCACTCCCACGGTGAGAATCATGACCAGCTTGATGCGGATGGCGGCCGTTCGGCCTTTCGCGGGTTCGTTCCAGATCGAAGGGGAGGAAAGCGCCGTGACGCCCACCACCAAGCTGGCCGTGGAAAACAAAACCGTCACCCTGGTTTCCGAAGAAGGCATCGCCGTCGGCGATCAAAAGATGGACTTCATGGAAATTTGGGAGGACATCGACAATGACGCCCTGCCAAAAACCGATTTGGATGTTTCATTCGCTCCCGGGGATAAACGGCTTACCCTTGGAAAATCCTATCGCCTCACCGTTTCTTTCAAATGCAAGGACATTCCCAATCCGGAAATGCGTTTGGCCCATTCCGGGCAAATTCATTTCGAGGGCTTCGAACGCGATGCGATTTTCAATGCGGAGTTGTTTTATTTTACCCTTCGAACCAAGCGCACCTTCACCATCCGGCCGGTACGCCGTGGAAACAGCCGCTTGAAAGGGTATGTGTCCGACATGTTTCATGGAGACCGGCGCTTCCGCTTCGAGGTGCCGCTGGAGGTGATTTGATCCCCGGGGGTTGGCAAACGCCGGGAGTTGGTGAACGCCGGGGTTATGGAACCCGCCCCGATGGTTTCGCCCGGATTCGCCGCCTGGGACGTATTCAAGGCCGTTCTTCGTTGTTATCATGCTTTCTGGAAACCCGGTTTTGACCTTTATCAGACCTTTATTTGACCGTCGCAAGAGAGGCCGATGAGCGATGTTCGTGTTCGATTCGCGCCCAGCCCCACCGGCGCGCTTCACGTGGGCGGGTTGCGCACCGCCCTGTTCAATTACCTGTTCGCCAAACACCATGGGGGCCGGTTCATCCTGCGCATCGAGGACACGGACCAGGAACGGTTCGTGGCGGGCGCGGAGGATGGCATCGTCGAAATGCTGCATTGGGCGGGCCTCGTTCCGGACGAAGGGCCGCATCTGGGCGGGGACAATGGCCCCTACCGCCAGTCCGAAAGGCGCGAGCTGTATGCGAAATATGCCGCGCGGTTGATCGAGCAGGGACATGCCTATCAATGCTACGTGACCCCGGCGGAACTGGAGCGGATGCGCGCCGGGCAGATGGAAGCCCAGAAATCCGACCCGGCCCTGTTGGTCAAATACGACGGGCGCCACCGGGATTTGAGCGATAAGGAACGCCGCCGCTTCGAGAACGAAGGCCGCAAGGCGGTGGTGCGCATGCGAATTCCGGAACCCGAAGAGCAGATCGTGGTGGAGGACCTGATCCGGGGGCGGGTGGTCTTCAATTCCAGCCAGTTGGACGACCAGGTGCTGCTCAAATCCGACGGGTTTCCCACCTACCACCTGGCCGTGGTGGTGGACGACCACCTGATGGGCATCACTCACATCCTGCGCGCGGAAGAATGGCTGTCTTCCACGCCCAAGCATCTCTACCTCTACCGCTGGCTGGGCTGGGAGCCGCCCAAAACCGCGCATCTGCCCCTGCTGCTCAATGCCGACCGCTCCAAGATGAGCAAGCGCGGCGGCGACACGGCGGCCGGGGTTTATCGGGACAAGGGCTTCCTGCCCGAGGCGCTGGTGAACTTCCTGGCCCTGCTGGGCTGGAATCCTGGGGATGACCGCGAGGTGTTCTCCCTGGAGGATCTGATCGCCGAATTCACCCTGGAACGGGTGGGCAAGTCGGGTTCGGTGTTCGATCTGGACAAGCTGAACTGGATGAACCAGGGCTATATCGGCAAGCTGCCCCCGGACGATCTTTACGCCGCGCTGCGCCCGTTCATCGATCGAACCCCCCATGCCGCCGAGGACGAGGAAGTCTTGCGGCAAATTTGCCTCATCGTGCAGCCTTCCCTGGTGACCCTGGCCGATATCGGGGGCCATCTGCCCTTCTTCTTCCGGCCCGGCGACGCGCCACTGGCGCCGGAGTTGGCAAACGCACTGGCGGGAGAGGAGGCGCAAACCGTGATCTCCGCCTTCCGGGAGCGATTGCGGGCGGCCGATGGCCTCGATGCGCCGGGCTTCAAGGAGATGATGAAGGCCGTGCAAAAAGAAACGGGCATCAAGGGCAAGGGCTTGTGGGGCACCATGCGCTGGGCCATCACGCGCGAAGCCGAAGGCCCGGACCTGGCCAAGGTGGCCGCGCTGTTCGGCAGGGACAAGGTGCTGGATCGGCTGGAGCGCGTTCTGGGGGGAATAGATAAGTGAGCCCCGAACCGATCAACCAGGAGAACAGGAAATGACGGATCAGAGTACGGCGTTGCAGCGCCATTATGACGATGACGGTGGGCAGTTGGAGCGGGTGCGCCAGGCCTTGCTGGCAGCCGGGTTGAAGCCGGGCGAGGCGTCCGTGGCTGATCTCGCGCCCCTGGACCACTTTCACACCAGGGGTTCCAAGGCCACTGTGGAACTGGCCGAATTGGCGGAAATACCAGAGGGCGTCTCGGTGATCGATGTGGGATCAGGACTGGGCGGGCCTGCGCGCTATCTCGCGGAACAATACGGCTGCCGGGTGACGGGCGTTGATTTTTCACCGGTGTTCTGCGATCTGGCCACGATGTTGTCCGAATACTGCGGCATGGAGGGCCACACCACTTTCCAGCAGGGGGACGCCCTGGAACTGCCATGCGCGAATGACTCCTTCGATCTTGCCTGGACGTTCCAGGTGCAGATGAACATCGAGGACAAAGCCCTGTTTTACAGGGAAATCTTCCGGGTATTGAGACCCGGAGGCCGTCTGGCGTTCCAGGATATCTTCCAGGGCGATGGAAAGTCTTTGTATTTTCCCGTGCCCTGGGCCAGCGATCAATCAATGAGCTTTCTGATCAGCCCGGAACAATGTCGTGAACTGCTGAAGGAAACCGGTTTTGTGGAGGTTGCCTGGCGCAACCAACGCCCAATCATTAAATCGGAAGCCCTCCCCGCTCCCGCACCCGGAGCCCCCCTGCCGGTGCTGGGCGTGCACGTAGTGATCGGGGAGGAATTCATCACAGTGAAGCGGCCCAATTCAGGAAGGGCCTTCCGCGAAGGCCGAATCGAGTTTTTCCAGGGTATTTTCGACAAACCCGTTTGAACCTCAAACCCTTATTCAATAATTCATCAACCGGAAGAGGAGCTTGACCGCATGGCAGTGCATATCGAGATGGACCGCAGCAAATCCATCACGGAACAATCGGACAAGGGCCACAACCGCTGGCACCCGGACATTCCGCCCGTGGTGGAGGTGGAACCGGGCGAAACGGTGGTGATGGACACCATTGACGCCGTGGACGGGCAGATCACCCCGGAGACCACGCCGGAGCAACTGTGGAACGTGGACCGCAAGCGCACCCATCCCCTCACCGGGCCGGTTTTCGTGAAAGGCGCCGAGCCCGGCGACCTGCTGGCCGTGCACGTGGATCGGGTCGCGCCGCAGCCCATCGCCTACACGGTCAATTTCAACGATTTCGGCTTTCTGCGGGACAAGTTCACCGAACCCGGCCTGCTGCGCTGGCGGTTGGAGGACGGCTTCGCCACCTCGGTGGATCTGCCCGGCGTGCGGATTCCCGGCGCGCCGTTCATGGGGGTGATGGGCGTCGCTCCCTCGCGCGAATTGTTCGAGCGCATCACCCAGCGCGAGGCGGAGTTGTTGCAGCGGGGCGGGCGGGTGCTGCCGCCGTCGGCCGAAGGCGCCGTCCCGGCCACCGAACCCATCGCCTCCACCGGCCTGCGCACCGCGCCGCCCAGGGAGAACGGCGGCAATATCGACATCCGCCAGTTGACCGCCGGAACCACGGTCTACCTGCCGGTGTTTCAGAGCGGAGCGCTGTTTTCCTCGGGAGACGCCCACTTCACCCAGGGCGACGGCGAGGTCTGCGGCACGGCCATCGAGATGGGCGCCACCCTTACCGTCCGCTTCGAGGTGCTCAAAGGCCAAGGGCGGGGCAGGCAGGACATGGCCTTCGAGCGATCGGATTACTTCATGACGCCGGAAATCGCCATGCCCAGGCGGTTTTACGCCACCACCGGCCAGTGCATCCACCGCGATGGGCGCAACGAGTCCGAAAACGTCACCCTGGCCGCGCGCAACGCGCTGCTCAACATGCTGGAGTACCTGGTCGCCAAACACGGCCTGAGCGAGCACCAGGCCTATTTGCTGAGCAGCGTGGCCGTGGACCTGAAGATCAGCCAGATCGTGGACCTGCCCAACGTCACAGTCAGCGCGTTTATTTCCCTGGACATTTTCCAGGGTTGAGGCTGGAAATTTATTCGACATCTTAGATTCATATTCTGAAAAAAACCCCAGACAGGCAGGAGGAAGCATCCGGATGAGCGATCCAACCGTAGGCATCATCGGCGGCACCGGTCCCCAGGGGCGCGGGTTGGCCATGCGTTTCGCCATGACCGGACTGCCGGTCATCGTCGGCTCCAGGCAGGACGGGAAAGCCAGGGACATCGCCGAGGGACTCAACGGCGCGTTGGAAAAGCATGGCCGGCCCTTTCACGCCATCGAGGGATTGGAAAACCGGGCCATGGCGGGCAAGGCGGATTACGTGTTCCTGACGGTGCCTTTCGAGAACGCCGAACGCACCGTGGAGGGCCTCTCCGGTGCGTTTCGCCAGGGCGCGGTGTTCGTGGACGTGACGGTGCCGCTGCGGTTCGGCAAGGGCGACGTGCAACTGGAGGTGCCCCCGGAAGGCTCGGCCAGCCGCCAGTTGCGCAAAATTCTCCACCCGTCCATTCCACTCTGCGGGGCGGGCAAAACCCTGCCGGCCCACGTGCTGGAGGAAATCTCCATCCCCCTGGACTGCGACACTTTCGTCTTCGGTGACGACAAAGCGGCCAAAGGGGGCTTGATGGAACTGATGGCGCGCATTCCGGGGCTGCGTCCCCTGGACGTGGGGGGACTCAGCGCGGCGTTGACGGTGGAGGGGATGACGGCGCTGCTGATCCGCCTCAACAGGCGCTACAAGAGCCGTCTGGGCCGCTTCGGCGTGGTGGGCCTGGGCGCATGACAGCGGCCGCCGGAACCCCGCGCGTGACCCTGCTTTCCGGCGGGGTGGGCGGCGCGAAGCTGGCGCTGGGTTTTTATACCCTCTTCGATCCGGAGCGGCTGACCGTCATCGCCAACAACGGTGACGATATGGACCTGTTCGGCCTGCGCATCTGCCCGGACTGGGATATCCTGGCCTATACGCTGGCGGGAAGGGTGGAAGCCGCCCAGGGCTGGGGCATCGCCGGGGACACCTTCGCCGCCCTGGAGGTGGTGCGCGAATTGGGCGGAACGGACTGGTTCAATCTGGGAGACCGCGATCTGGGGCTCCATCTCTTCCGCACGGAGCTTTTGCGGCAGGGGATCGGCCTTGGGGAAGTCTGCCGCCGTGTGGCCGGGCGCCTGGGCCTGAAATGCGCCCTGCTTCCCATGTGCGAACAGCCCGTGGAAACCCGGATCGGCGCCGAGGGGGGAGAGATGCACTTGCAGGAATACCTGGTGCGGCATCGCACGGAGCCGGAGGTACGCTCCATCCGCTTCGCGGGAATCGATTCGGCCACCCCGGCGCCTGGAGTATTGGAGGCCATCGCCGGCGCCCAGGTGATCGTCCTGGCCCCCAGCAATCCGCTCATCAGCATCGATCCGATCCTGGCGGTGCCCGGCCTGCGGGAGGCGCTGAGAGGCAGCAAGGCGCTGCGCATGGCGGTCAGCCCGCTGGTGGCCGGCGCCTCGCTGAAAGGCCCCACCGACAAAATGATGGCCCAGTTGGGCCTCGAAGTGTCACCCGTCACCGTCGCCGGGCGGTACCGGGATGTGCTGGACTTGTTCGTGTTGGATCGGCAGGACGGGCATCTGGCGCCGGAGGTTGAGGCGCTGGGGTTGAAATGCGCGGTGCTGCCCACCGTGATGAGCGATCTGGCGGCCAAGCAGGCCCTGGCCCGCGCCCTGCTCGAGCTGGGGGGAAGCTTCCAGCCAGGCGCGGCGGCGCTTTCCGGCGCCGCCTCATGAGAACCCGCTGATGAAAGCTCACTCATGAACACCCGGGGCAGCCGGGCGTTGCTGGTTCCAGTCAAAAACCTCGACAACGCCAAATCACGGCTCGAACCCCTGCTGAGCCAGTCCGAACGCCGGCAACTGGCCTGGGTCATGCTGGAAGGCGTGCTGACCCGAATCGCCGCCTTGGAACCCGCCTGGGATCGGGTGATGGTGACCGATTACGCTCCGGCCATTGAACTGGCGCAAGAGCTGGGGTTTCGTGTGATCCTGGAGACGGAACAGGTTTCCGAGAGCCATTCGGTGGACTTCGCCAGCGGCGCGCTCGCGGGAGAGGGCGTGTTGGGCGTGCTGCGCATTCCCCTCGATCTGCCCTTGTTGACCGGGGACGCCCTGGCCGTGGTGATGGAACCGGCGCTGTTGGAACGCGCGGGCGATGCACCCTCGGCGGTTCTCGTGCCTTCGCGCGACGGCACCGGCACCAACGCTTTGTACCGCGCGCCACCGGCCCTGTTTCCGTCGCGCTTCGGGCCGGACAGCCTCTCCCTGCACCGGGCCGGGGCCAGACAGGCGGGCTGCGAGCCGGTCATTGTTTCCTGTGACGCCATCGGATTGGACATCGACGATCCTGGCGACGTCGCCGAACTGGTGCGAATCGGGGTGCCATGCCCCGCCCTGGATTACTTGCACGGCATCGGCATCGAGGGCCGGCTGAAAGGCCTGGGATAACAGCGAACCGCATTGGAACCGCCGATGAACGCCGATGAACGCCGATGAACGCCGATGAACGGGGAAGAAAAGCACAGCGTTTCCTGCGAACAGCGAACCGCACCTCACCCCCTGCCCCCTCTCCAAAAGAGAGGGGGAAAAGTGTCTCGCCAAGGCGCAAGGAACTGCGAACTGCTTTATCCACAGATTACACAGATTGCGCAGATTTAAACCGCGAACAACCAAAGGATCACGCCAAGGCGCAAGGATCTGCCAACTGCTTTAGCCACGGATCAACACGGATAAACACCGATGAATCACAGCCTGCATCGGAACCGCTGGATAAACGCCGGTGTCAGATGTTGATTTTTTTCATATCGGCGTCTATCGGCCTTCATCGGTGGCTATATGTAAACAGGCATGTCAGGCGGGATCAAAACCGATAAGAAATGCCGTAACCCCCCTTGGGATAGCTCCAGCGCACGGCGTCGCGGTCGCACATGATGAGGCAGGTTCCGCATTCCAGGCACCCCACGTAGTAATAATCGATCTTCCCCCCATCCCCGGCGGTAAAGCAGCCCGATGGGCAGAAGTTGAGGCAGGGATGGGACGGGCAGCCCACGCAATTGTCCCCGTTGACCTCGATATGGGCCTGGTCGTCCACATTGAAATGGACGGTGGCAAGGCGGCTGGAAACGGAAGCGGTTGTCATGGGCGATGGGGGCCGGGGAGAAAATGGAAGGGGGACTGGTTTCGGCGCCTGGGGACGACGCCGGTCACGGAGGGCGGGAGCGCCGATACCGGTTGGAATCGCCCCATCTTCGGGGGTCTCAAAACAGAAACGAAAGCAGGACGGCGATGGTCGAGTCTTTCCTGGTGGTGTTGGCGCTGGGCTCGTCCCGCTCGGTTTCCGAGACGGCCACCGCGAGGGCCCACCCGCTTTCGGGCACCCACCCCAGGTTGATTTCCTTTGTTTCTTCAGTGACCGATACCACGGTGGGCAGCACCGATTCATCGAATTCCTCGAGTGTTTTGGAACGGAAACTCAACAGAAATCCGCCCGCGTTGACCTCGATGATGCCGGTTTTCTCTTCGGATTTTCCAATGGAAATTCCGGTTGCGTCATCCTGATCGGATCCCTTGCTCATCACGGCATACTCCAGGTGCCACTTCACCCCCTCGTTGTCGTAAATTGCCGCGCCGTACCGCTTATGCTCGCGCTCAAAATCCGCATCGAAATTCTGTACGGGAACGGCCGGCACGGTCTGTTTAACATTCAGGGTTTCATTGCCGAAGGCGGCGCCGAGGAAGAAGACCCCTCCCAAGCGGAGCGTTACGCCAACCAGGTTCGTGGAAGATTCAAACTCCAGGGTGGCCGGAAAGGTGCTCTCGAATTTGAAATCGGCCTTCTCCTGACCGGCCCCGAGGGTAAGGCTGTCACCGATGGGGATGGCCAGAGCCACGCTGGTGAAGGAAAAATCAAGCTTCAGGGTGCTGCCTTCCGTTCCTTCCAAATTGAACGCCTGGGCGGCAAAGGAGATGGAATCGCCCACCAGACGCAGCCCGGCCAGGGTTCCGCTGGACTCCGCATCGGTAACCGTGGCGGGGGTGGTGGAGGTGTTCGTTATTTCGGATTCGGTATCGAACCGGGCCGCGCCGATTCTGGACGGCCCACCCAATTGGATCACCGCCGGGTTTTCCGTGACGAACCCCGGAAGCAGCCTGGGAGCCGCCACCTGCGCCAGCGCCAGCTCCAAGGCAAAAAACAAAAAAGCGAACAGGAAAAAAATGTGCCGGATCATGGTAGCCCCTTTGACTGGAATATGGGGTCCGCCGAAATTTGGCGATTTCAATGGTACAGAACGGTCTCCCCTGTTCTGTGTCGTATTATAGCCTGTTTCGGCGGGGATTTCCGAAACTTGAGATCGAAGGCCAAATGCAGTCCAGATCGAACCGGGGGGGGGAGTTTGTGAAATGACATCCTGGAGCACTTTAGAATCCGGGCCGGGATCGAACCGGAGGCGGGGCGGTTGCGGAACGGATTCCATTGTGTCCGATACCGGTTTCCGGTCCACGGCCGCCGGTCACGAAGGCCGGCGGTTTGCCCCGGAACGCCTCAACTCCCGTATTTTTCCTCCATCTCGTAATACCAGGGGAATCCCACGATATCCTGAATTTCGGAAAAGCGGACGCGGGTTTCCGGCGTGGAGACCACGCCTTCGGCCTTGAAGCGGGCCAGTTCGCGCTGCATGGCCCAGGCCGCCGTGGTGAACAGCATGGCCGGATAGATGGCGATCTTGAAGCCGAGCCGCTCCAGCTCGCCCGCGGGCAGGCAGGGGGTCTTTCCGTCCTCCACGATGTTGATCAGCTTGGGCGCCTTGATGGCCTGCGCCACCCGCTCCATTTCCGCCTCGGTTTCCGGCGCCTCGAAGAAGATCACGTCGGCCCCCGCCTCCTCGAAGGCCAGGCAGCGTTCCAGGGCGTCGTCGAAGCCGTTCACCGCCCGGGCGTCGGTGCGGGTGATCACGACGATGTCCTGCTCGGCCCGCGCGTCGCAGGCCGCGCGGATCTTGCCCACCATTTCCTTCAGCGGCACCACCTGCTTGCCCTTGGTATGGCCGCATTTCTTGGGCGAGACCTGATCCTCGAGCTGAATGCCCGCCACGCCGGAGCGCGCATAGGCTTTCACGGTGCGATAGGTGTTGACCGCGTTGCCATACCCGGTGTCCGCGTCGGCGATCAGCGGAATGGAGATCGCGGCGGCCAGGTTGGCGGCGTGGGTGGACATTTCAGAGAAGGACATCAGGCCCGTGTCCGGCAGGCCCAGCACGCTGGCCGAACTGCCGAAACCGGTCATGTAGGCCACGTCGTATCCCGCCTGCTCGATCAGCCGGGCCGACATGCCGTCATAACAGCCGGGCGCCAGGATGATCCCCGGGCGCTCCAGCAATTCACGCAGTTTTTCCGTTTGATTCATCATCGATCCCTTTCCCTCCGTTCATTCCTGGAAATTTTTTTACCGGATATAAAAAAAAATAATCTTAAATGAAAATAATGAGATAGAAATTATTGACTCCGAAACGCCGCATGTTCCGCTTGCTTTCGGCATTGAGCGGGTGTACATATGTTTACACATCAGTCAAGCGAAGCAAAAACAGCAAGGAGCGGCGGTGCGCGATGAAGGAAATATACCCGATTGCGTGGAAAAAGACTATGCGTCCAGCGATGCAGCCAAAGACTATGCGCCCAGAGACGATGCAGCCAAAGACGATGCAGCCAAAGACTGGGCGGGAGGCCGGCCCCGCTCCCGGCGGCGCCATGGCGGCGGCGCAAGGTCCCGCGGGCGGCGGCGGCGTGAAGGTGTTGCTGGGAGACGGCAGCGTGCTGGCGCTGGCGCATGGGTTGCTGGTGCGGTGGGCACGGCTGGCGCTGGAAGGCGCGGGGCCGGTGGTGCTGGACTGCGGGGGCTTCTTCGACGTCTACCGGCTGGGCGTGGAGGCGCGGCGGTGTGGCGTGGCGCCTGGGCCGTTGCTGGAGCGCATCCAGATTTGCCGCGCCTTCACCGGTTATCAGGAGATCCGCGCATTGCTCAATCTGCGCCGCCGTTTCGAGCCGGGGCGCCGCATAGTGCTGCTCAATCCGCTGGAACCGCTGCTGGACGAGGACCTGCCCGCGGCGGACCGGCCCTGGCTGCTGCGGCGGCTGTTGGACGGCATGGCCTGGTATGGCCGGAACGGCTATCTGGTGCGTGTCTGCCAGCGTTCGGTGGCGGGGCATGCGCTGCCCGAGGCGGCGGCGTTTGAAGCAACCCTGGCCCGGCGTTTTCCGCTGCTGGTGGCGTCGCGGGGCCGCATCGCCGGAGCGAAGCATGGGCAAGAGCATCACCCCCTATTCCCACGTGGTGGATCAGGTGGAAGCGGCGTTTTCGGACTTCCGCCGGGCGCTGACGCGGGCCGATCAGGCGCGTTGCGACACGTTGTTCAATTACGCGCGGCGGCACACGCCGGGGGGCGTGCTGCAGAGCGATCCGGACCCCTTCCGCACCGTGCTGCTGGGCATGCTGATCGAACTGATGCGGCGCCTGGATGAAGAACAACGGTGAGAATAGCGATGAGACGGCCAACATCCCCCAAAGCCAATCGGCGGCGCCATCCGCAAGAGACGGTGCCGCTGGAGACGATGCCGCAAGAGACGATGCCGCAAGAGACGATGCCGCAAGAGACGGTGCTCCGGGCGCCGCGCCGCCACGGGGAAGGGCTGCTCTTTGACACGGCCTATCTGGAGCCGGAGATTCATCTGTGGATTCGCACGGCCGATGGCGGCCTGCTTCACCTCAGCACGCCGTTTCATCCCCGCTGTTACCTGACCGGCCCGCGCGAGGTCGCCGGGCGGGCGGCGCGGCGGCTGGCGGACGAGGCCATCGCCGTGCCGCTGGGCTGGACGCGGCGCATCGAGTTCTGGAGCGGCCGGCCGATTCCCGCGCTGGCGTTGCGGGTGGCGCGGCCCGGAGCGCTGGTGGAGCGGGTGCGGCGCCTGCTGCGCGCCGAGCGCCGCCTCGCCGCCTACGACGTGGACCTGGACCCCGCCCTGGTCTTCCACAGCCGCCACGGGCTGTTCCCGTTGGCCCGGGTGGCCTTCTCCTGGGATCCGGACGGCTCGGGAGGCGGTTCCGGTGACAATTCGGGGGGGAACTCCACCGGCGGGCGGCTGGTGTTCATCCGCGCCCTGGACACCCCCTGGGATCCCGGCTTTGTGCTGCCCCCGTTGCGCGTGTTGACCCTGCGCCTGACGCGCTCGCCGCTGATTCCGCTGGAGGGGAGCGGGCCACTCAACAGCGTACGGGCGGAAAGCGCCGGGGAGGCCTGCGAGATCGATCCGGCCGGCCCGGCCCCGGGGCTGGCCGCCCTGGCCGCCCTGATCGAACGGCACGACCCGGACTGGATCGACTCGGAGCGGGGGGACCAGACCATCTTTCCCTGGCTGCTGGAGGCCGTCCAGCGCACCGGGATCGAGCTGCCCCTGGACCGCGCCGCGCCGCCGGTGCGCCGCAAGATCACGCGCCGCACCCAAGCCATCGTGGTCTACGGACAGGTCATGTTCAAGGCCTCGGCCTATCCCCTGCTGGGCCGTTGGCATCTGGACCGGGCCAACAGCTTCTTCATCGACAAGGCGGGCATCGAGGGGCTGGTGGAGTTGGCGCGGATGAGCCGGCTGCCCATCCAGCGCCAGGCCCGCGCCTCCGGCGGCACGGCCATGACGGCGATGGAGATTCATCTGGCGCTGGAGAAGGGCATGCTGGTGCCCTTCATCAAGGACCAGGTGGAGGCCTTCCGCCCGGCGTCGGAGCTGTTGCGGGCCGACAAGGGGGGGCTGAGCTACTTTCCCCCCGCCGGCATCTGGGAAGGGGTGATCGAGTTGGACTTCGCCCAGCAATACCCGACCATCATGGCGGTGCACAACGTCAGCCCGGAGACGATGGACTGCGCCTGCTGCGTGGGTAAAAACCCCGTGCCGGGCGTGGCGCATCATACCTGCTCGCGGCGCCGGGGACTGGTGCCCGAGGCCTTGTCCGGCCTGCTCTCCAAGCGCCTCAAGTACAAGCGCCTGCTGAAAACCTGCCCGCCCGGGGATCGATCGCGCTACGACGCCCGCCAGAGCGCCATCAAATGGACGCTGGTGACCACTTTCGGCTACCAGGGCTTCAAGTCCGCCAAGTTCGGCCATATCGCCGCCCACGAGGCCATCACGGCCTGGGGGCGCGAGACCCTGCTCATCGCCAAGGAGGTCTTCGAGGATGCGGGCTACCGCATGCTGCACGCCCTCACCGACAGCCTGTATGTGTTGAAACCCGGCTTCGATCCGGCCGAGGTGGCCCGCCTGGCGGACGAGGTGCGCAGCCGCACCGGGCTGACCCTGGGGGTGGAGGGGGTCTACGACTGGATCTGCTTCCTGCCCTCCAAGGTGCGGCGCGAGCTTTCCGTGGCCACGCGCTACTTCGGCCGCTTCGCCGATGGCACGCTCAAGCTGCGGGGCCTCAAAGTGCGCCAGCACGGCACGCCGCCGTTCATCCGCGCCTTTCAGGAGGCGCTGCTGGCGATCATGGGCGCCTGCCGCAATCGCGCCGAACTGGAGGCCGCCGCGCCGCGCCTCAGGTCGGCCTACGAGGAGGCCCGCGAGGCCCTCTGGCGGGGCCGCGTCGCGCCCGCGGAGCTGGCCATCGCCGCCCGGGTCAGCCGCGAGGTGGAGCGCTACAAGGCCAACGGCCCGGTGCCGGTTTGCCTGCGCATCCTGGCGGCGCGGGGCATCCGCATTCCCCCGGGACAGAAAGTGCGCTACCTGATCGTCAACCGCGCCCATCCCGACCCCCTGGAGCGCTACCTGCCCGAGCCGTTCCTGGACGAGGCCCGCGGCTATGATGCCGTGGCCTACCAGGCCATGCTGCTGGACGCCTTCAAGGAAGTCACCGTCAACCTGGAGCGTCCCCGCCATGTCTGGGATGGGCCGCAACAACAGCGGCTGCTGTGAAGAACAGGGAGGGTAGGCGGGCTTACGCGCCCGCCGATCAAAGGAGGCTTGACTTGGCGGGGGTTTCAAAGGAGGTTCCAGGGGGAAGGAGCGGGGGGAGGAACCCGGTCAGGAAAAAGGCGAATTCCATGGACACCATCATACGCAACGCCATCATCGCCGGGCGCGAGGAGGAGGGCCCGCTGGATATCGGCATCGCGGATGGCCGCATCGCCGCGATCGAGGCGGGGTTGTCCGCGGTGTTGTCCGGGGAGGGGGAAGAACTGGACGTGGGCGGGCGGCTGGTGTCTCCGGGGCTGATCGAAACCCACATCCACCTGGACAAGACGCGCATCATGGAGCGCTGCGGGGATGACCTGAGCAGCCCCCAGGAGGCCATGAAGC
>JACZSY010000257.1 GCA_022573975.1 SAR324 cluster bacterium
GAATGGAGGCGGGAAAATGAACGGCCCCGCCACGGGCGGCGGGGAATGGACCCGCGCGAAAAATTTCAGGAAGAATAGGAGCGGTTCCGGCCGTGGGGTTCGGCGAAGTCCACGCCATCGGGCCCCATCGGTACGATGCGGGTGGGATTGATGGTTTCGTGGCTTTGGAAATAATGCCGTTTGATATGATCGAAATTGCAGGTTTCCGCAACCCCGGGCACCTGATAAAGCTCGCGGGTGTAATTCCAGAGATGGGGGTAATCCCGCAGGCGCTTTTTGTTGCACTTGAAATGAAAGTGATACACCGGGTCGAACCGCACCAGGGTGGTAAACAGGAACCAGTCCGCCTCGGTGATGCGGTCTCCGCAGAGGTAGCGCCGGGTCCCCAGCACCTGCTCCCAGTGATCGAGGGCGTCGAACAATTCCGTCACGGCTTCCTCATAGGCCTGCTGGGTGCGGGCGAAGCCGCAGCGGTAGACGCCGTTGTTGATGGGTTGGAAGATGGCGTCGATGGTGCGCTCCACCTCGGCCTCCATTTCCGGCGGGCAATAATCGGCCGGGGCCGCGGCGCCTTTTACAGGTGAGCCGTTGATTGCCCCGAAGGCGGTGTCGAACATGCGGACGATTTCGCGCGATTCGTTGTTGACGATGCATTCGCGTTGCTTGTCCCACAGCACCGGCACGGACGCGCGGCCGTTGTAGCCTGGCTGGGCCTGGATGTAGAGTTCGTGCAGGTAGCGCTTCCCGTACAGCGGATCGGGAATGGCGCCGGGAGCCGAAGTGAATTCCCAGCCCATCTCTCCCATGAAGGCATCCACCACGGACAGGCTCACCGCGTCTTCCAGGTGTTTGAGCTTGCGCAGGATCAAGGTCCTGTGCGCCCAGGGACAGGCCCATGACACATAGAGGTGGTAGCGCCCGGCCTCGGCCGGAAATCCCGAAGCGCCGTCGGCGGTGATGCGGTCGCGGAAGCGGGTTTCGACGCGGACGAACCGCCCTTTTTCATCGGGCTTTCTATCCTCAAGCCGCCATTTTCCGTCGATCACCATGCCCATGGGAACTCCGCTCAAAAAAGGGGAAAGCGCCCGCTGCCGGTTATTGGCGCCGGTTGAACCGAAGGGGAAGGTCAGGAGGCGAGGAACAGCGGAGGGGAAGGGTGGGCTCCGTCCCACTCCTCTGTCCTCTCATCTTGACCGGCGCGATTTTTCAAATGGCCGAAAGACGGCGGGCCGGCGGGAAAGGGTCCAAGCTACGATTCGGAGCCCACTCCCAAAATCCGGCACAGCCGCCCCAGTTCTTCCTGCTCGGCGGCGGTCAGGCGGCACATCTCTTTCTTCACCGACGCCACGCGCTGGGGAAATACCTTGCTGATCAGCTTGGCGCCCGCCGGGGTCAGGTGGACGTTGACGAAGCGCCGGTCTTTTTTATCCCTTCGCCGTTCCACCAATTCGCGGCGTTCCAGGTTGTCGATCACCATGGTGACGTTGCCTCCGCTTTTCAGCAGCTTCAGGCCGATCTTGCGCTGGTGCATCGGGCCCAGATGATGGAGGGCCTCCATCACGCCGAACTGGGTCACGGTGAGGCCTTCGCCGGTTTGGTGGTGAACGCGGGACAGGACCGATTCCGCCGCGCGAATCAGTTTGATATAGGCGTCCAAGGCCCTGATCTCGGTCTTGTCGCCTTTGAAATGAGTCCCCATGTCTTTCCTGGTTCCATATGCCTATAAGATCGGGCTCCGGACGGATTCCTTCGAGGCTTCGAATTCCTTATTAAGGCATATTGTATCATTGAACATCAAATAATATCTGTTTGAATGAACTTCCGCAGAGGGGGGTCTGGCGAATGGGGATATTGCCGGCATGCCGCGGAGAAAACCGTTCTCGAAGACAAGGGTGTCTGGGATGCATTGCGGAGGGGAGGGGTCTTCCTGGTTTCGATCGGCCGCCATGTGGGGATCGGCCCTGTGTTTCAAGGGGCCGCCTATCATAGGCGGTTGATGGGAATCCCCAGCTTGTTCTTGATCATTTGCTTGACGTCCTCATCGTTCTGCAACCCGGCGAAGCGCAATTCTGTTTCGATTGAAATCAGCACGCTTTTGAGGTCGTCCGAATCCCGGCTGGCCCGAAACCGTTCCGGAATTTTCTTGGCCATCAAATTGAAGATGACGGTATCGCGCAAGCGTTTTTTGACCTGGCCGATGCTTTTGGGGGCCATGTTCCGCATCAGGGATTCGATTTCCCCCTGGTTCATTCCTCTAAGGGACAGCTTGATCCAGATGGAATAGAGGCTGACCGAAGAAGGGGATTGCGCCATGGGGGCCGGACCCGCCAAAAACAGCAAGAGGGAGATCAGGAGCCAAAACGGCCATTTGGATATCATCGGAACCTCGGCAATAGATTGCGCGCCGCAACGCCCGCCGGCATTGGCCGGATCGGGCGCGGGGCACGGCTATGATTTGGATATTCGATCACGGCCTTCCGGTGCTGTCCAACCGCCTTGCAGGCCGCGCTAAATTCCTGGCGCCGTTCCTGGCGCCGGGGTGCGCCTCGCTTCCCCCGCATTTCCGGCATGATGGCGGCCGCGTGGCCGGTTAAGGTTGAATCCACGTGAGCCAAGGCGATGGGAGCGTCCCCCGCAAAAAGAACAGGGCGCGCATCGCTCGGCCGGCGAAAATGGGCGGACCCGCGACGCCAGACTGGTTTGTAATTGTTATCGGTGATTGGAGGAAGAACTTTACCCGGCCGAAAATCCAGGCGGGGAGGGCCACGGCCGCCCGCATTGATTAGGGGGGTGATTTCTGTGAGACTGGGAGACACCTCCATCCCTCCTGGACCGCCGTCATGGACCGAATCACCCGCTGGGTCGCCAAAAAATCCATCCCGGATTGGGAAAACACCAAACACCCCCGGGTGCGCACCCGCTATGGTTTGCTGGAAGGCTGGGTCAGCATCGCGGTGAACCTGGTGTTGGCGGTGGTGAAGCTGGCGCTCGGCCTGGCGGTGAGTTCGGCGGGCCTGGTGGCCGACGCGGTGCACTCCCTGAGCGACATGGGCTCCTCCGTGGTGGTGATTTTCAGTTTCAAAATCTCCAGCAAGCCGCCGGATAAGGAACATCCCTTTGGTCATGCCAAGGCCGAATACATTGGAACCCTGGTGGTGGCCCTGATGATGGTGATGGCGGGATTCCAGATCGGCCAGCAAAGCCTGGCCGCCTTGTGGAGAGGCTCCTCCACGGT
The DNA here is from genome assembly GCA_022573975.1 of SAR324 cluster bacterium. Taxonomy (GTDB): domain Bacteria; phylum SAR324; class SAR324; order SAR324; family JACQKK01; genus JACZSY01. The sequence goes on from JACZSY010000257.1 coordinate 3,236, forward strand.
TGAAGGCCCTCCGTTTACCCTGGCCGTGTTCCTGGTCCTGCTGGCGTTCATGCTGGCCAAGGAGGCCCTGGGGGGATTTTCCCGTGGGTTGGGAAAAATGATCGATTCGGAAACCCTCAAGGCCGATGCCTGGCATCACCGCACCGATGCGCTTTCCACCGGGATCGTCATCCTCGGGCTGTGGGGCCGCAACTGGGGGATTTACTGGATGGACGCCGCCGCCGGTGTTCTGGTGGCGCTCTGGATCGTCTACACCGGCTTGAAATTGGCCTACGACGCCATCTCTCCCCTGCTGGGCGAGGCGGTGCCGCCCGGGGAAATCGACGCCATCCGCGCCATCGCCAATGGCGTTCCTGGTGTGGAAAGCAGCCACGACATCAAGGTGCACAAATACGGGCATTTCTATTTCACCACCATTCACATGGAGCTTTCCGATCGGCTGGACGTCCACAAGATGCATGAAATCGCGGTGATCATGGAAACCCGCATCCTCAAGCGCTTTCCCGGCGAATGCGTGGTGCACATGGACCCGGTCAACCTTTTCCACCCGTTGCTCCATCAGGTCTCCGACGTCATCAAGGACATGGTGGTGGCGCGTCCGGAACTGGTGGAATTCCGGGATTTGAAGCTCTGGCGCGAAGACGGACAGGAAAAAGGAGATGTGGAAATTTGCGTGACCCCCCGCCTGCCCGAGGAGGAGTACGACCAGATTTCCTCCCTGGTCCGCTCGGAAATCGCCCAACGCTTCCCGGCCCTGGAGATCACGGTGCGGATGAAGGTGGATTTCACCTCCGAGGTGCTGCGGGCCTGAGCCGGCGCAGACCAGCCCCCGGCGGCCACGATGGGCCCCGTCAAGCGGTGGCCGGGCAACAGTGCCCCCGGCGCCACGATCCATAACGTCCAGGTGTAGTTGAGAATGTTCGCTTCCACATGGGGCGCGTTGGCGAAAGCCATCACCAGCAAGGTGTCGCAGCCCCAGATGCCATGGACGCCATACAGCACCGCGGGCCAGCCGGGCCACTCCAGCCATGCCGGCGGCCCGCCACCGGCCCCCGGGGCTTTCCACCGCAATGCTTCCCGCCGCGCTTTCCCGCCGCGGCATTCCCCACCGCGGCATTCCCCACCGCGGCATTCCCCACCGTAGCGCTTCCCAGATAGAGAGCGAAATTCCGGCCACCAGCAACCCCCAGAACAAAACCGCCTCCGGCCGCGCCGCGCGCAGGGACTCGCCGATGGCGACGGCCAGCGAGGCCCAGCAGGCGATGGCCCCCGCGCCGCACAGGCAGGGCAGCCAGGTGGATCGGGTCATGGCACGGTTGTGGAATTGGAGTGCGGAGCTGGCGTCAGGCCACGGAAATATTTATCGAGACGAATCAGGGTGAATGGCCGCCTGTTTTCAAGGGGCGATCAGGGAAAAACCTGCGCGGAAGGGTTCCCCCGGCTTCTGGACGGAATCCCCCTGCCGGAGGGAGGAAATCATGAGCCTGCGATACATATCCGCCGCGCCGGTCACATCCCCCTTCCGGTGTTCCTGGCGCCGGAGGCCCCCGGCGGGCCTTGGCGCCGGTGTGGATTTGAATCGGCGCTTTGTGATATGGGGTTGCTGAATAAATAAACGTTTTGCATGAACGTTTTGCATAGACGCGGCCTTGCCTGGCGCGTCGATTCAAGAGGAGAGGATGGGATGGTCTTGCTGATTATTTTCGGGATCCGGGGAATCACGTCCTCGCCCGAAACCGGCCAGTTTTATTGTCCCGGCTGCGACGCCGACCAGACATACTACCTGAGGGTGGTGCGGAATTGGTTCACGCTGTATTTCATCCCCTTGATCCCGATGGGGAAGGCCGGGGATTACGTGGAATGCGATCTGTGCATGAACACCTACGATTCGGAAGTGTTGAGCCTGGACCGCGCCCATTTCGAAGCGGAAAACGCCGAATTCATGGCGGAATTCCAAAAGGCGATTCAGGACGTGATGATCCTGATCATGCTGGCCGACGGCAAGGAACTGGAGACTGAAAAGGATATGATCCAGAGCATCTATTCCACCCTCTCCGGCAGCGACGTCGATCATGATCGACTGCTGCGGAACGTGGAGCGGGTCAAGGCGGAAAACCTGACCATGAAGGAGTGCCTGAAAAAATACAGCGGCGTGCTCAACGGGGAGGGCAAGGAGTTCGTCTACAAAGCCGCCCTGATGGTGGCGGTGTCCGATGACGAATACCACGAGGACGAGGAAAAAATGATGAAGGCCATCTCCAAGGGATTGGACCTTTCCCAATCCGAGGTCAATGCAATCCACAATGAGTTGATGGAATAAGCCAGGCCTTTTGCTTTATGAGCCACTGGATGCCTTGGCCGATCGGCGCCTTGATCAACCTGGGGATCGCTTTTCCCGCGGGCCGATGGGATGCTCCGATCATGAGCTTTAGGAACGATTGAAGAATCTTTTCCCACGGGGCCGTTTCCGGCGGCTCGCGGCGATAAAAAAAGACGAATTTTAAGTCCCCGAATTTTGCGGCGGGGCCGTTCATTTTTGCTAAAACCGCTTTTCCAGGATGCCGCCCAGGCCGCCAGGCCTCAGCACCAGACCGAACCGGACGCGTTGTTGTTCGAGGTGGGCGGCGTGGATGCGGTCGTTGAATTTGTATGCCCCGTTGACCGCGGCGTAGATATTCCCCGCATAAAAGGCCAGCGCCCCGATGCCGAGCACGAAGGCCAGATCGTCGTCGTCTTCACGAGCGGCCTCGACCGTGGCGCCGATGAAAAGGGCGTTGACGAAGAAGGCCAGGGCTCCCTCGGACCACCGTCCCCCATAGGCGCTGCCCGCGCCGGGCAACAGCGCGGAGAGCCCGCCGGCCAGCCAAGGGGATTTGGAAGGCAACGGCCGGGCGGGAGCCTCCATGGCCCGCACGAATGCGGCCACCCGCTTGCGCCCCGGCAATCCGGCGGGA
>JACZSY010000034.1 GCA_022573975.1 SAR324 cluster bacterium
TATTGCAATTCCCCCCGGCATCGGATTTCGGCGATTGAGGGGAGATTTGTTCCCTTGCTTTTTTTGCGAAACCTCATGTCACCGCGCGGGTAGAAATCAACCGCCCCCGAACCGGCTGGCCAGACCCTCCATCACCTCGGCCATATCCCGCGGGGGCGGGGTGGAAAACAGCAGCGCCTCCCCGCTTTCCGGGTGCTCGAAGCCCAACTCGGCCGCGTGGAGCGCCTGCCGGCCCAACCCCTCCAGCAGTTCCACCAGTTCCGCGTCCAGGCCCAGTCCCCGTTGCCGGTTCAACCCGTATAATTTATCTCCCAGCACGGGCCATCCCTGGTGGGACAGATGCACGCGAATCTGATGGGTGCGCCCGGTTTCCAGCCGCAGGGCGATGTGGGTGATGGCGCCCCAGCGGCGCAACACCCGCCAATGGGTCACCGCCCGGCTGCCGCCTTCCACCACGGCGCGTTTGAACCGGTTGGAGCGCATCCGGGCCAGTGGCAGGTCGATGGTGCCGTTTTTTCCCGGCACCTTTCCCAGCACCAGGCCTTCGTATTGGCGGTGAACGCTGTGCGCCTTGAATTGCGCGGCCAGGCGCCGGTGGGCGGCATCGTGTTTGGCGGCCACCACCACCCCGGAGGTGTCCATGTCCAGGCGATGGACGATGCCGGGCCGCAGCACCCCCCCGATTCCCGACAGGTCCCCGCAATGGGCCAGCAGGAAATTGACCAGGGTGCCCTGGCGGTGGCCGGGCCCGGGGTGCATCGCAACTCCGGCCGGTTTGTCCAGCACGATCAGGGCGCTGTCCTCGAAAAGCACCCGCAGGGGCACCTTTTCGGGCGTCAACGGGGAGGGTTCCGGCGGGGGCAGCCGGTAGGCGATGCGGTCTCCGGCCTTCAACCGCGCGGAAGGGTCTCCCTCGCGCCCGTTGAGGGTGACGGCCCCTTGCAGGATCAGGCGCCGGGCCATCTGGCGCGACGCGATTCCAGGCAGCCCGCCCAACAGGCGGTCCAGGCGGGTTCCCGCCGAGGGGGCGTCCACGGTGTAACAGGACGTGCCGCCCGCCGCCGCCTCGTCAGAACTCGTAGATTTCGAACTGCTCATGATGGAAAGCGTCGATGGAACGCAGGGTGATTTTCTCCCCGATTTTTTCCTGCATGTTGGCCAGAAAATCGCCCTCCTCGGTGAAAATGTAATCGGCCACATCGGGATGCACGTTGATCGTGAGGGGTCCCATCCGGTGGTTGGCCATGCGCATCCGTTCCAGTTCCCTGAAGGTTGCGAAGGCCGTGAAACTGAGGGACTTGATCCGGCCCGTGCCGTCGCAATAGGGACAGGTGGTGGAGAGCAGCCAGTTGAGTTGTTCCCGGTCGCGCTTGCGGGTCATTTCCACCAGTCCGATTTCGCTGATCTGCAGGATCTTGCTGCGGGCCTTGTCATTCCGCAGTTCATCTTTCAGCGCCTGATACACCCGCTGACGGTTTTGGGGCGTTTCCATGTCGATCAGGTCGATGATGATGATGCCCCCGATGTTGCGCAGTTTGAGTTGATAGACCAGTTCCTGGACGGCCTCCAGGTTGGTTTTGAGGATGGTTTCCTCGTGGCTGGCTTTTCCCACGAAGCGGCCGGTGTTGACATCGATCGCGGTGAGGGCCTCGGTCTGGTCGATCACCAGGTAGCCCCCGGACTTGAGCCAAACCTTTTGCCCCATCGCCCGGTCGATTTCCTCCTCGATGCCGTAATAATCGAAAATCGGCTGCCGGCGGTTGAACAGGTTGACGATGGACGAATACTTGGGCATGTATTCGCGGATGAACGCGCGCACGTTTTTGTATTCCTGGTCGTCGTCGATCACCATCCGCTTTACATCCGGCGCCAGCAGATCCCGCAACACCCGGTAGGTGACGCTCAAATCCTGATACACCATGGAAGGGGCCCCGGAAGTGGCGTAGCGCTCCAGGATGCCATCCCACAGGGACACCAGGAAATTGATGTCCGAGTGAAACTCGTCTTCGGAGCGGCCTTCGGCCACGGTACGGATGATGAACCCCGATTTGTCCGGTTTGAGGCGGTAGACGATTTCTTTCAGCCGGGAGCGTTCCTTTTCCTCGGAAATCTGCCGGGAGACGCCGACGCTGTCCATGGTGGGCATGTAGACCAGATTCCGGCCGGGGATGGACAGGTGGCCGGTGATGCGGGCCCCCTTGGTGCCGATGGGACCTTTGGAGACCTGCACCAGGATTTCCTGGCCTTCCTTGATCAACTGGTCGATGGGCGGACGCTTGCCGCCATTGTTTCCTTCCTTGCGGGAAAAATCGGGCCGGGCGTCCCCGCTGTCGTCATAATCGTCATACATGGTGAAATCGGGAACCATGTCGTCCACATAGAGGAAGGAGGCTTTTTCCAGGCCGATGTCGACGAAGGCGGACTCCATGCCGGGCAGCACCTTGAGCACCTTCCCCTTGTAGATGTTTCCCACCACGCCCCGTTCTTTTTCCCGCTCGTGATACAGCTCGGTCACCACCGTGTTTTCCAGCACGGCGACCCGGGTTTCCAGCGTGGAATGGTTAATGACGATTTCCTTGGCCATGGTTGGCATCCTTGAAAGCGAAGCGTCCCGGCTTCCCTGTTGGAAACGCCGGGCTTGATGAGAATGGACAGGCCGCATCCTGGCGGGATGCGGCCCTCCCCCATGAAAACGCCATCCCCGATGCAATCCCGCGCAATCGGCCGGGATGGCGCCGGCGCCTTGCGTTTGCGATGGAAGGGGGGCCGCCGGGACGCCATCCCTCCCTGGGGAGCGGGCATTTTCCGCTCAACCGGATTTGTTGGCCGGCCGGCCGAGCACCAGCAGGTCGACGATGGGCCATTGTTCCAGCACTTTCACCGTCTCGGGAACCACCACTTTGGGCGTTTGCTTCGGGTGATTCCCCGGCGGATATTTTGAAAGGTCCAGCACGGCGAACACATTGTCCTTGTTCAATGAATTCATGATGGATTCGGGCCCCTCCAAAAATACGTTCACCGTCCTGGTGCTGGTGCGATAGGCCAGATTCGCATTTTCGGTGCGCACCGGGATGTCCCGGATCAGGAGGCGGGAAACGTTCTGGGACACCTCGATGAAGGCCATGAAATCCTTCTTTTCTCCCACCAGGCGCAAATCGGGCGAAATATCCAGCACCACCAAAAACCCGATGTCGTTTTCCAATTCCTGGATTTCCAAGGGTTTGGTGAATATGGTGGTCAATTTTTCCAGCCGCGAGCGCGCCCCCCGCAACTTCACCCGGGGCGGTTCGATGCGGATCGACTCGATGGTATACCCCTTGGCGGTATTGCCGGAATACCGGTGCCGGATCGTCAATTCCTTTTCAATCAACTCCTCCAGCCTGAAATTGAGCACCGAGGGTTGAATTTGATACACCTGAACCCCTTTTGGCGGGGGTTGGTTGTTATAGGTCAGGTTTTCCTCGCTGAGGATATATTGCAGGGGACCCGGAGCGAAATTGGCCAGGTCGATGGACACTTCAAAATCGCTGGAATTGAACGTTCTGCGTTGGGAGGGGGCCAACCGCACCCACAGCCCCACCGATTGAACCGGCAGGCCGACCACGTCCATGTTGGGGGGGGTGTTTTTGATAACCAGCGGACGGGTGAACCGCCACTCGGAAATTTCGCCGGTGCGTTGCGATGCCACGAACCCCCACATCACCACCGCCATCACGATGGCGAAGGCTTTGAGGGAGAGATTTTCGGTGAACCACTTCTTCAGGAACTCCTTGGGATTCCAGGGTTCACCCTTGCGCCGGTTGCGAATCGGGATCAGGTTTGGTGGACGCATCTTTCAGTTCATACCCCTGCAGGATTTGGGTCAACAGCTTGCGCAACTCGGTTTCTTCCAGGTCCCTTGTCAGTTCGCCGTTGTAGGCCAGGGAAACCTTTCCCCGTTCTTCCGAAACCACGACCACCGGAGCATCGGTTACCTCGCTGAACCCGAGGGCCGAGCGGTGGCGGGTGCCCAGTGAAAACCCGCGGCGCGTATTGGTGGACAAGGGGAGGATGCACCTGGCCGCGGCGACTTGGCCTTCCCGGGTGATAATCACCGCCCCATCGTGGAGTGGCGAGGTGGGAGCGAAAATGGATTCCAGCAACTCCCGGCTCAGCGTGGCGTTGAGGGGCGTTCCACGCTCGATGTAATTGCGCAGGCCTGTTTCATGTTCCAACACTATGCTTCCGCCGATCCGCCGGCTGGAGAGCGAGTAGGCCGTATTGACCACCTCGTCGATCAGGCCCCCACGGTCCGTCCCGGCCGATTCCCGGAACATGGTGGTCAGGCCCAGCCTCGCCAGGGCGTTGCGGATGTCGCCCTGGAACAATACCACCAGGATGATCACGGCGGAACTGAACAGGTTGTCCATCAGCCAGCCGATGGCGTCCAGCTTGAGGAAGGAGGACAGCACATACACCCCGACCAGAACCGTCATTCCCACCAGGATGGGAATGGTGCGGGTGCCCTTGATCAGGTTGAGCAGCCAATAAATGACCGCGCTCAACAACACGATGTCGAACAGGTCCTGCGGGCGGATTTGGTAGAACACCTCAACGATTTGTTCCATCGCCTCCCCCGCCTCGATTTCAGGACGCCGTTCAGGAGGCCATCGCCGGATCCGGGCCGCGGCCAACCACCATTTCGCGCACTTCCCATCCGTCAACGGTTTCCCGTTCGATCAAATCTTCCGCCAGCTTGATCAGCAGCTCCCGGCGGTTTTTCAATAGGTCGATTGCACGGTCGTAACAGGACGCGATGATGCCCCTGATCTCGTGGTCGATTTTTTTGGCCGTGCTTTGGCTGTATCGGTTGTGTTGAATCAGGTCGCGCCCGAGAAAGACCTGATCATGCCCCTCGGAAAAGGAAACCGGCCCCAGCGCCTTGTTCATGCCCCAGTCCACCACCATCTTGCGGGCCAGTTCGGTGGCCCGTTTGATGTCGTTGGAGGCGCCCGTGGTGAACTCGTCGAAGGTGATCAACTCGGCGGCCCGTCCCCCCAGCATCATGGCGATCTGCCCCAGCAGTTGCTTGCGGCTGTAGGAATGCCGGTCCTCCTCGGGGAGCAGCTGAGTCAGGCCAAGGGACTGACCCCGGGGCATAATGGTCACCTTGTGCACCGGGTCCACCTCTTCGATCATCTCGGCCACCAGGGCATGGCCGGCCTCGTGATAGGCGGTGATCTTCTTTTCCTCATCGTTGATCAGGATGGAGCGCCGTTCGGAGCCCATCATCACCTTGTCCTTGGCGTACTCGAAATCCTCCTGATCCACCGTGGACTTGTTCTGGCGCGCGGCCCACAGGGCGGCCTCGTTGACCAGGTTGGCCAGGTCCGCTCCGGCGAAACCCGGCGTGCCCCGGGCGATGGTTTTCAGCTCCACGCCGCCGGACACCGTGACTTCCGTGGTATGCACCTTGAGGATGGCCTCGCGCCCCAGGATATCGGGCAGCGGCACCACCACGTGCCGGTCGAACCGGCCGGGCCGGAGCAAGGCCGGATCGAGCACGTCGGGGCGGTTGGTGGCGGCGATGAGGATCACTCCCATGTTGGGCTCGAAGCCGTCCATTTCCACCAGCAACTGGTTGAGGGTCTGCTCGCGCTCGTCGTGACCGCCGCCCAGGCCCGTGCCGCGACTACGGCCCACCGCGTCGATCTCGTCGATGAAGATGATGCTGGGCGCATTTTTCTTGCCCTGTTCGAACAGGTCGCGCACCCGGCTGGCCCCCACGCCCACGAACATCTCCACGAAGTCCGAGCCGCTGATGGAAAAAAACGGCACGCCCGCCTCTCCCGCGATGGCCTTGGCCAGCAAAGTCTTGCCCGTGCCCGGCGCGCCCATCAGCAAAACGCCGCGGGGAATTTCCCCCCCCAGTTTCTCGAACTTGTGCGGGTCCCGGAGAAATTCCACGATTTCCTCCAGTTCCTCCTTGGACTCGTCGATGCCCGCCACGTCGTTGAAGGTGATGGGATTGTTCTTGCCGTCGGTCTGCTTGCTGCGGATTTTTCCGAAGCTCAAGGCCCTGTTGCCGCCGCCCTGCATCTGGCGCATGAAGAACAGCCATACGGCGATGATCAACAAGACGGGAAACCAGTTGTGCAGCAGCGCCATCATGATGCCGCCCTTGTTGGCCGGGTCCGCGCGCACCCGCACCCCGCTATCGATCAGTTCGGAAATCAGCCCGGGATAGTCGGGAAGATGCGTCTGGTACTGGACGCGGCCGTCGATTTTGGTCCCGGTGGCCTCCGATCCCCGGATGGACACCTCATGGATTTCCTGCGACCGGACTTTCGACATGAATTCGGTGAACGAAATCTGGGAGGAATTGGACGGGTTGGAATTGACCAGATTGAACAGGATGAAAAACACCAGTCCGATAATGATCCAGATACCGAGGTTCTTGTAAAAATTGTTCAACTGTGGGCTCCGTTGAATGGACCGCGGCGGCGCCTCCCGCCGGAATTTCATCCGGCTGGGATGTCCCGCGCATTGGCCGCATTAAACCCTCCCGGCCATGGGACCGGCAACCGATCTGAATGTCTACCGAATTATAACCGATTTGAGGGCCAGGGCAAAATTTTCCTGGCATGGCCTCCCCCGGAATCCGGAAATGGAGTATTATCAGCCCGTCGCGGGGGGCTGCAATGGCGTTTTTTTGGGGGGGAATTTCCGCTATTTTTCGCGGGAATTTCGACAATTCCGGAGATTTGGTTAGACGCTTTTCGTAGGATGAAAGGCTGGTAGGGAGGGGAAATTCGCCGCAGGCGTGATGTGCGATACCCGAATCCTCGCCCCGGCGCCCATGTTATCTCTCCCGGTGTTTTTTAATACAAAATGGGGGTTTAATTCCCCGCCCCTTGGGGCGAAAAAAGGAAACCTATTCCTCAGCCCGCGGAGAGGGTAAAAGCGTGGTGTTTACAACGATATTGGAAGAGAGTTTGGAGGGCGGAGGATTGCCGCCGGACCCCTCCCCCGGCCCCCTCCCCCGCGCGCGGGGAGGGGTGCCCGTAGTGAAGGGCGGGGTGGGGTCTTGCAGTTCGCGGTTCAAATCTGCGCAATCTGCGTAATCTGTGGACAAAAGCAGTTTGCGGTTCGCAGTTATCCGCTTTTATCTGTGTTCATCAGTGGCTAATGCTGTTGCCTTTTCGCAGTTAAAAATCCGCGCCAATCCGCGCAATCCACGGACAAAGCAGTTGCAGTTCGCCGTTCCCCTCCTTGCGCGCGGGGAGGGGTGCCCGTAGTGAAGGGCGGGGTGGGGTCTGGGGCGAGGCCCGCGGTTCGCAGTTGAATCCGCGTTCATCGGCGGTTCCAAAGCAGTTCGCGGTTGGCGGTTCTTTGCAGCCTTCGCGGGAGCGTTCCCCCCCGGGACGGCCTAAACGAGCAATGCCCCCGGGGTGCGCAGCTTCCAGATTTCCGAATCGGGCAGGGGCGAGAGTTGGTAGAGCACCATCGGATCGACGCGCAGCATGTCGGCGATCTGGATGAAGCCGTCCACGATGGGCTTGAGATGGGGCGGCTCGCGCTCCAGGGTGAGCAGGGTGCGGTGAAAGCGGCGCAGGTTTCCCAGTTCCTCCAGGTCGGGAATGGTGAGCATGGGAAAGAGCCGGGTTTTTTCCGTGTAGTCCTGGAAAGTCACCGGGTTGACCGACCGGTTGTTGATCACCCCCAGAATTTTGGTGGGCGTGCTCAACTCGTTGGACGCGATCAGCACGGCGCGCACCAGCCGGTTGAGAACGAACATCGATTCCTGTGTTTCGGAGGTGACGGCGATGCCGTTTTCCACCCGGCGCAACAGGGGGGTGATGTTCCCGTCGAACCGTTCCTCGGTCACGTCGAACACGATCTGGTCGTAAGCGTCCCAGACCTGGTGGAGGTCGAAGGTGTGGAAGGCTTCGTCCAGCACGTTGCCGAAATGGCCATTGAGCAACTGGGGGGCGCCCAACTCCAGCACGTCCACATGGTCGCTGGCCTTGGCCGTGAGATCGGCCAGCGACAGCTCGTCGTAGGCGAACCGCGAGACCTGCAGGGCGTCCATCAGGGAAGGGCGTTCCTCGCCGGAGAGTGCGCGGAGGGCGTCCCCTTTCAGGTCGCAACCCACAAGAAGGGTCTTGACGCCCATGTATCCCAGCGACATGGCGATATGCGCGGCCACGAAGGTCTTCCCAACGCCTCCCTTGCCGAGAATTGCTGTGGTTCGGCTCATTCGGTTCGGCTCATTCGGTGCGGCTCAATTCGTGGCCGTGCGGATCATGACGGAACAAAGCTATTGTGGGGGAACGGATTTCGGTTTTGGCGCCGCCATCTTGGCCAGGTCTTTCTCGAAATAGCGCGCATAGAGCCCGCGGCGGTCGCCAAAGCGGATTCCATAGACGTTCGAGCGCACCGAATGCTGGTAGTAGGCCACCTCGACCCTGCCCACCCAGCCTTCGGTGAGATGGCGGTCCAGCTTGACCTTGATGGTATCTCCCACGCTGAACCTGGGTTTTTTGGGTATCGGACGCGGGCATACCGGGGCGTAGAAAGAGGTGTCTCCATAGCACATCCAGGTGGCCAGCATCAGCACGCCGATGTGAAAGGGCCCGCCATGGGTGCGCAGGTAGAGATCCGGGTTCATGGCCGTCAGCAACTTGGTTTTGCGGCAGGTGACCCGCTTGTTGATGCGGCAATCGTAGAGATCGTACAACTCCAGCTCATAGGCCCGGTATTCGGCCAGGGCGGCAGGCGTGGCCCACAGGCCCCACCCGATCAGCACGGCGATCGCCGCCAGGAACGTTTTCATCGCGCCACTCCCTCAAAACTGGCCCCATCGAAAACGGCGTTCTCCATCTTGGCGCCGGTCAGTAAGGACCCGTCGAACCGGACGGCGGTGAAATCGCCTTCGCACAAGCGGGCCGTTTGCAAATTGGCCCCGTTGAAAAGCGCGCCTTCGGCCTGCACACCCTCCAGGCGGCAGCCCTCCATGTTGGACTTGGTGAACACGGCCCCCCGCAGATCGGAAAGAAAGAAATTGGCCTGGTTCATGGGACATCCACGCAACGACGCGCCTCTCAGGTTGGTCATGGAAAAATTGGCTCCCGGCAATACCGCGCGGTCCAGCTGGGCGGCGGCCAGCGAAGAACCGGTGAAATCGGTCCGGGTGGCGTGCAGGAAGGCCCCGCTGATATCGTCCAGGTGACACAACACGAATTCGCAATCGGTGAGCTTGGCCCGGTCCAGCACCGCCCCGGAAAAATCGCACAGGGTCGCCTTCACCTCCGTCAGGAAAGCGTGAAACAGGTTGGCGGAACCCAGCAACACCTTGTGCAAGGTCACCTGGGAGAGGGTGGTTTCAATCATCACAGCTTCCCGCATATCGCAATTGACCATCGAGCCGCCCTTGATCATGCTTTCGCGCAAGGTCACTTCATTCATCGCCGTATGGTCGAAAACACAGTCCAGCAGGATGGCTCCGTCCAATCGGGCGCCGGTCAGCCGTGCCCGGGAAAGGTCGCAACGCTCCAGCACGGCCCCCTGCAGGCTCGAGTCTTCCAGGTCGAGCTCGCGCAGGTCCCGGCCCTTCAGGGGGCGGGACTGCCGCACCGCCATTTCCACTTCCTGTCTGGTGATCTGAGCCAAGGGATTCCCTTCAAATGGCGCCGGGCGCCGGTCAGGGGGTTTCGCCGTCTGTTTCGTGATGTTTATGCAGATTTAACGCCGCGGAGAAAGGCATGGCCTTGATATTTTCATTGAGTATGGCGAAACCGCAGGACTCCATCGGTTCCTTTAAGTGGACCCGGCCGGTTTGAATCTGAATCGAGGTTCCCGGATGGGCGATCTGGGAGATCAGGATCACTCCCACCCCTTCCTCCGGATTGGTCATGGCCTGGAGCAACTCGTGATGGGTCTTCGCCAGCTTGAGGAGGTTCTGGGTCGTTTTGGGCCCCGAGCCGGTCATGGTGGCATAAAGTTCCTGTTTGCGGGCCTCGGCGGGTATGCCTTCCCGTTCCCGTTGGTTCTGCAGGAATTGCAGGTTTTTCCGCAATTTCTCATACACCTCCAGGTGGTGGTCCATCTTTTCATCCAGCAGGTCAAAACGATTGCGGACGTTTACGCCCCCGCCGACCTCCAGCCGGGTTGGCTCCTCGCCGGCTTCGCTGCCCGCGATAGGCGTGCGGATCATGGTCTCGGCCCGCACCCTGCCGCCATGGATGAATCCCTTGGCCTCGTTGTCGATCTGGACCGATTTCCTGGATTCCACATCCGAGTGCAGAATGTAATCGCGCACCAGCACATGGCCGCCGGCGCGCACCGTGGCATCGGAAAGGAAGGCGGCCTCCACGTTGCCCTCGCTTTCCAGCTCGGCCCCGAATACCCCGCCCCGGATGCTGATATCCCCCCGGGAGATCAGCTTGGCCTTGCCCACGGCGCCGGCCACCTCGATTCCCTTTTCGGCTTCGATCACGAAGGCGTCCTCCACCTGCCCCCGCACCTTCACCACCCCGTGAAAGCGCAGGTTGCCGGTCTCGGCATTGACATTGTTCACCTCCAGCACGTTTTCCACCGACACCCGGATGCCCGTGCGCACCACATAACCGTCCCTGGCCGCGAAAAGTTCGCTGCCGTCCTCGCCGAGGCGGACGTTTCTCCCCATCCGGAACTTGGCCTTTTTTCCCGGCCGCCCCTTCAATACCCTGGCCTGGATGTCGAACCCGTTTTTCCCCTTGGTGGGATGGGTGATGGTGGCGATCAATTCCCCTTCCAGCACGTTGTCGATCAGGTTCAATTCCTTGTAATCGGCGGTATCGTCGCCCATGGCGAACCGGCCGGTGGCTTTGCTGGTGAAGGTGATCGTGCCATCGGCGCCATGCTCGTTGGCCTTTCCCTGGGCGATCAGCACCCGTTCCTGAGCTCCCCCGGAAGCCAGAATTCTCTTGATCTGGTCATACATGATCCCTTGTTCCACCTGAGCGGTTTCCAGGGCTTCCTTGACCATTTCGGGAGTCAACCTGGCGTCGCCGCGGTCGGGGGGAATCACCGTCATCCAGGCATTCTGACCATCCTTGGAAACATCGATCGTCAACTGGTAATCCAGCGCCTCGTGGACGGAAAGCGGCTCATATTCGTTGGAAGCGCGGCTGTAGATTTCGAACAACGTTTCATGGCGGTAGGACACTCCCAGTTTGCGCAACTCCTTTTGAATATCCTTCAGGTTGGCCTTCTTGCCCCCTTCCGGCGGGTGGATCCTGAGAACCACCTGCCGGCTGGAAAATTTCAGGTCGAAAAAGGATTCGGAACTCACGGGCGCCATTTGCCGGATGGAGTTTTTGATGAGGGTCCCGCCAGGAGGCCTGGAACATCCGGCCTCCCCTGGGGATTCCAGTTTACCAAATGGAGCATTGGGACAAAAGAATGTTCGTGCAGGATACCATTTTTTATTGAAATTGGGTCGATCCGGAAAAGCGGCCGGTTCTGGCCGGGCATTTCACCAATGGCTGACGGTGGCCGTGGATGCGCGGGCTATTTCCGCCTCGCTTCGCGCGCCATCATCCAGGCGATCTCGGCTCCACCAAGCCGCCGCGCCTCTCCGGGTTTCATGTCGCCCAACTCGACCGGTCCGATCCGATAGCGCTTGATTTTCAATACCCGGTGGCCCACCGAGGAAAAGGCTTTTTTGAGGTGATGGTTGGTGCCCTCGCGCAGGGTGGCCTCGACCCAGGTTTTGTCGTTGCGGGTGTGCAGTATTTCCACCCGCATTCCCTGGCGCCGCTTTCCGGCCAATACGGGCCCCGAACGCAGCGTCCCGAGGGATTGCCGGCTCAACACGCCTTTCAGTTTGACCAGGTAGACTTTTTCCACCCCGAAAGAGGGGTGGGCCACCCGATGGGCCAACGCGCCATCGTTGGTGAGCAGAATCAGGCCTTCCGCGTCATAATCGAGGCGCCCAACGGGAAACAACCGGCCCGCCGAACGGGGAAGCAACTGGGCGATGGAGGGCCTTCCCTGAGGGTCCTTCAGGGTGGAGACCACGTTCTTGGGTTTGTAGAGCGCCCACACCTCGGTCTCCGGGGCGGCCTCCCAGGACACCAGGCGTCCGGAGACCTCCAGCCGGTCCTCTCCCGGACGCAGCAGCAGTCCCGGTTCGCGCACCGGCTCACCATTGACCCTTACCTCTCCTTGCAGGATCAGCCGGTCCGCTTCGCGCCGCGACGCCAGGCCGGCCAGGGCGATGGCCTTGTTGATGCGCATTTCTCTCTGGATATTTTGGGTCACGGTGCGTTTCGGGTCACGGTGCGTTGTGGATCACGGCGCGTTTTCCGCGCGAAGGGTGTTCAGGGCCTGCCGGGCGGCTTCCTGTTCGGCGGATTTTTTCGAGCGGCCTTCCCCCCGGCCCAGTTCCTTCTCCTGAAAGTAGACCGCGGCCAGGAAGGATTTGTCGTGGTCGGGCCCAACCTCGCGGACGATGGCGTAGCGCACCGTATCCTTGTGGGCGCCCTGCACCCATTCCTGGAGGGTGGTCTTATGGTCTTCCAGGGTTTCGGGGCCCCGGGTGAAATCCAGGGCCGCGCCGAACAAGTGGAGCAAAATGCGTTGTATCTCCTCATCGCCGCCATGGGGCGAACTGTCCAGGTAAATGGCGGCGATCAGGGCCTCCAGGGCATCGGAGAGCAGCGAATCCTTGTCGTCCCCGCCAGACCGCCGTTCGCCCTTGCCCATCCGCAGAAAGCGGCCCAGTTCAATATTCCGGGCGATGGTGGCCAAGGCCGGTTCGCTCACCAGGGATGCCCGCATCCTGGTCAAATCCCCCTCGGGCAATTCCGGGTGGCGCCGCATCAATTGGTCGCTGATGACGAAATCGAGTACCGCGTCCCCCAAAAACTCCAGCCGTTCGTTGTGGCCGGTGCCCTGGGTGGGGTGTTCGTTGGAGTAGGAAGTATGCGTCAAGGCCTGCAGGAGCAGGTGTTCGTTCCGGAAGGTGTAGTCCAGCCGTTGGCAAAGGTCGGAAACATTGGGAGTGTCCATGCCGTGTGCCTGCCCTTTTCCAATCCGAATGGAGGGATCGCCGTTTCGCTGGCCGTGTTCACTGGCCGGTTTCGGGAACCTGGGGCAAAACAACGGAAAAAACCGACCCGTGCCCGGGTTGGCTGGAAAGTTCCACGCGCCCCTGGTGCGCCGCGACGATTTCCTTGACGATCGAAAGTCCGATGCCCAACCCACCCCCCAGGTCACGGTCCTTGGCGGTGTGATGGAGGGAATTTTCCACCTCGTAGAACAGCTCGAAAATCCGGTCGTGATACGGTTCGGCGATCCCGATGCCGGAATCCGCCACGGTGAGAATCAGCCCATCGCGTCCTTCTCCCCGGCCTTCGATCCGAATCGCACCGCCTGGCTGGGTAAATTTGATGGCATTTTGCACCAGTTCCCGCAGCACTTTTTTCAATTTAACACGGTCGGCGTTGATGAACAATTTTCGGTCGACGTCCACCACGATGCCCACCCGCCGCCTGGCGAGAGGCGATGCGAACGCCTCCACCACCTCCTGGCATAGCGGAAGCAGGAGGAAGGAAGTGCGATCCAATAGGAACCGGTTGGATTTGGCCTGGGAAATCTCGTGCATCTGAACGACGATTTCCACCAGTTGCGAACTGGCCCGGGATAGCATCTCCACCAGGTGGCGAGAGTCTCCGTCCGGCAATTCCTCTTTCAGCAGTTCGGTGACGTTCTGGACGATACTGACCGGCGTGCGCAATTCATGGTTGGTGATGGCGATGAATTTTTCCTTGCGTTCGTTGAGGGCTTCCAGACCCTCGGCGAGACGTTTCAGGCGAAGGGTTTCCTGGTGCGTATCCAGGTGTTCCAGGCAGTTTTTCAACACCATCCGGGCCTGAGGGAAATCGATGGGTTTGGTCAAAAATTCATAGACCCCGGCCTTCATGATTTCCACGGCGGATTCGACGGTGACATTTCCGGTCACGACGACGATTTCAAGTTCCGGCCGCTCGCGCTTCAAAATGCGGATCAATTCCTGGCCGGTGAGGCCGGGCATGGCAAGATCTGTGATCAGCACGCGGTACTTTTTGCAACGCGCAAGCTCCAGACCCGCCTCGCCGGAAGACGCGCTGTCGAAGGAATGTCCCCAGCTCTCGAGGTGATGTTCCCAAAGCGCCCGCAGGTCGGGTTCGTCCTCCACCAGCAGGATTTGCCTTTGCTCCGCGCCGGAAGGGCCCAACCCTTTGTCTCCGGCCCCCCAATCGGATCCCGGGGTGACGGGTAAAGCGGCTTTCGACGAAGGTTGCGGCCTTGGCATGGGAACACGCTCCTTTAACCGCTGTTTCCATTTCCATCACAATGAAACAATGATGCCACCAGGATAGTTCAGTTGGGCCTTTATTTTATCTAAAATATAAGGAGAAATCGTGGATTTTCCTTGCAGGGTCAGCGCTTTCCTTAAAGCCCTCCCAGCGCATCCCGGAACTTTTCCAGGGCCTGGACGGGATGCTCCGCGTTCCAGACGGCCGAGATGGCCGCGACACCCGCGGCTCCGGCCGCCAGGCATTCCCCCACACGCTCGGGGGTGATCCCGCCCAAGGCGATCAGGGGGAGGGAGGAACCGGAGGCCCTCAATTCGCGGGCGGCTTCCTCCATCGCTTTCAGCCCCACCGGGTCGCCATAGGCCGCCTTGGAGGGGGTGGCGAATACCGGCCCGAAGGTGGCGAATTCGGCGCCCCAATCCGCTGCCATGCGGACTTCCTCCAAGGAATGGGTGGAGACCCCGAATCGCGGAAATTCGGGCGGTGATTCGGGCGGTGATTCGGGCGGTGATTCGGGCGGTGATTCGGGCGGTGATTCGGGCGGCGATCCGGGGGACGGCGCCGCGCGGCGGCCAGGGGGCAGGCTGCCGCCAACCAGGTGAAGGCCGTCGAACCCCAGGGAGCGCGCGGTGGCGGACCGATCGGTGAGAATCTTGCCTTCGAGATTCTGGCTGTTGAGATACAGCGCGACCTCCCGGCGGCGGGGGCCGAGGGATTGGATCAGCGTTTCGGCATAGGCCGCCAGGGCGGCCGGCGAGAGGGTTTTCTCCCGCACCTGGAGGGCGCGCAGGCCTGCTTCCGCCAGCCCGGCAAGCACGCCGGGGGGCTTGTGGCGGCTGTTTTGATGGTCGGTGATCAGATAGAACCGGAAGGAAAGCATGGAGCCCGGGCAGTGGGGTGGACGCCCCGCAGGTGGATGGGGGAGCAGGGCCGTGCGGTGTGCCGCGCCGCCCGCCATGCCATCGGCCAAACCGTGCGCCATGCATGGGGGGGCGGGCAGGGTCAGCCGGCTTTGCGGCCCCCGCGTATCTTCCCCCCGGTGGGACTGGAAGCTTCCGCGTAGTACTTGCGCGGAATCCGGCCCGCCAGAAAGGCCTTCCTGCCGGCCTCACAGGCCAGCCGCATGGCCTCGGCCATCAGCACAGGATCCTTGGCATGGGCCACGGCGGTATCCAGCAAAACGCCGTCGCATCCCAGTTCCATCGCCAGCGCCACATCCGAGGCGGTGCCCACTCCGGCATCCAGGATCACCGGCAGCTGGCATTTTTCGCGGATGATGGAAAAATTATAGGGGTTGAGGATGCCCATGCCCGAACCGATGGGCGAGCCCAGGGGCATCACCGCGACACAGCCCAGATCTTCCAGTTTTTTGCAGGTGACGGGATCGTCGATGCAATAGGGGAGCACCTGAAAGCCTTTGTCCACCAGGATGCGCGAGGCCTCGAGCAATTTTTCGGCATCGGGGTAGAGGGTGTCCTCGTCCGCGATGATCTCCAGCTTGATGAGATCCGTTCCCAGCGCTTCGCGGGCCAGTTCGGCGGTGATCACCGCATCGCGCACGGTATAGCATCCGGCGGTGTTGGGGAGCAGGCGGAAATTTTCGCGGCGCAGCAGGCTGACCAGGTTTTCCCCGGTGGGGTCGTCCAGGTTGACCCGGCGGATGGCCACCGTGACCATTTCCGTCCCGCCCGCCCGCAGGGCCTGGAGCAGCACGTCGTGGTTGGGGTAGCGGGCGCTTCCCAGGATCAGCCGTGAACCCAGGCTTTCGGAACCAAATTTCAGGGGTCGATCCATCCTCTTTCTCTTTTCGGCCGCGCCGTGGCTCCCATGCACACTGGCCGCGGTTCATCCGCCGATGGCGCCTCGGCGGCGGTTCATCCACCCACGGTTCATCCACCCACGGTTCATCCACCCACGGTGGCCCGTACGATTTCGATCTCGTCCTCGGCCCGGATGGCGGTTTCCGCCCATTGGGCGCGGCGGGCCACCTCCCCATTCACCAGCACGGCGATGCCGCCGCCGGTGGGAACCCGCAGGGCGGTCAACAATTCCTGCAAGTTCACCGGCCCTTCCAGATCGCGCCTTTCCCCATTGAGGCTGATTTTCATGGGATTTTCACAATCATGGCCGGTTCATCCGCTTACGCCCCCGAAAACAAAGGCCGGGGTAATCCTCATGGGAAACATTGGCATTTCCTGCCGTCCTCCGGCAACCCCGGCGAGAGCCGGGATGCGCGAACGCGGGTTCCGGTTGGGGCGGAATAACACCAGTATAACGCCGGGAGCGGTGCGTGAAAAGATGGGCCGGCCGAGGGTTCGTTTTCGGTGTATTGAACCGGCGCATTGGCAACGGTTTGGTTTTCCAGTAAATTGAAGGGAAATCCTTGAGCAGATGTTTATACAAACATAAAACCGATCGAAATTCATCAAGGTTTCTTCACACGAGCCGAGGCCTTCAGACCATCAAGACGCCTTTGGGTCATCAACACCAGGAGCTTCCATGGCCGGGAAAAAATTCTCGCTGGACGACAAATACACCGTGCAGGAAGGCCGCATCGCCATCAGCGGCGTGCAGGCCCTGGTGCGGCTTCCCATGGACCAGTTCCGCCGGGACCGGGCCGCGGGATTGCGCGTGGGCACTTACATCACCGGGTATCAGGGTTCGCCCCTGGGAGAACTGGACAAGCAAATCCGGCTGGCGGGTAAGCTGCTCCCGGAGCATGAAATCGTCTGGCGGCCCGGCATCAACGAGGACCTGGCCGCCACGGCCATCTACGGCACCCAACTGCTGGACCAATTTCCCCACGAACGTTTTGACGGGGTGAACGGCATCTGGTACGGCAAGGCGCCCGGCGTGGACCGCACCGGCGACGCCTTCCGCCATGGCAACTACATCGGCACCTCGAAGTTTGGCAGCGCGCTGGCCCTGGGGGGCGACGACCCGGCCGCCAAAAGCTCCACCATTCCCGGCGACTCCACCGTCGCCTTCTACGACCTGTATTTCCCGCTGCTCTTTCCGGGCGATCCGGAGGAAGTGCTGGAATTTGGCCTGCATGGCATCGCCATGTCCCGCTATAGCGGGCTGTGGAGCGCCATGAAGATCGTCACCAACGTGGCCGACGGCGGCGCGGTGATCGATGTCTACCCCGAGAAGGCCCTGCCGGTCTTTCCGGAATTGGAATTCAACGGCAAGCCCTTCCAGAAAATTCAGGAAACGCGCCTCATCCCGCCCTTCACGGTGGACGTGGAGCGGCAGATTTTCTACGAGCGTTATGTGGCGGCCCAGGCCTATGTCCGGGCCAACGGCCTGGACCGGATCGTGGTGCGCGGCGGCTCGGACCGGATCGGGCTGGTTTCCGCCGGCAAGAGTTACAAGGACCTGATGCAGGCCCTGGGCATGCTCGGCCTCAACGAGACCGACCTGCGCGAGGCGGGCATCCGCCTCTACAAGCTGGGCATGATCGCGCCCATCGAGCCCGAGGGCCTGGCGGAGTTCGCCGAGGGCCTGGAGGAAATCCTGGTGGTGGAGGAAAAGCGGGGGTTCTCGGAGATGTTGATCCGCGACGCCCTGTACAACCATCCCCGGCATCCGGCGGTCTATGGAAAGTTCGGGCCGGACGGACAGCCGCTGTTTCCCGTCCAGTCGGAAATGAGCGCGGACATGATCGCCCGCATCCTGGCCGGCTACCTGGCCAAAAAGCTGGGCCGGGTGGACCTGCCCGAGCGGATCCGCTGGCTGAGCGAGATCGCCGAGCGCACCTATGAGGTGACCATGCCGCGCACGCCGTACTTTTGCTCCGGCTGCCCCCACAACACCTCCACCACCCTGCCCGAAGGCGATCAGGCGGGCGGCGGGATCGGTTGCCACGCCATGGCGATTTACATGGACAGAAACATCACCTGGCTGACCCACATGGGCGGAGAAGGCGCGCCCTGGCTGGGCATTTCGCCCTTTACCGAAAAAACCCACCTCTTCCAGAACGTGGGCGACGGCACCTATTACCATTCCGCCAGCAAGGGGGTGGAAGCCTGCGTGGCCAGCGGGGTCAACATGACCTTCAAGCTGCTCTACAACTCCACCGTGGCCATGACCGGCGGCCAGGACGTGTTCGGAGGGCGCAGCACCCTCGACCTGGCCACCGAACTGGTGGCCAAGGGCGTGAAGGAGGTGGTGATCGTGCCGGAAGACATGGGGACGTACGCCAGCAAGCGCCCCGGGCCGAAAATCACCGTGCGGCCCAAGATCGATTACAATCAGGTGATGCTGGAGATGCGCGAAAAAACCGGAGTTACGGTGATCATCTTCGACCAGCAATGCGCCGCGGAAAAACGCCGCAAGCGCAAACGGGGCCACCTGGAGACTCCGAAGCAGAGGGTCGTCATCAACCAGAGCGTCTGCGAGGGCTGCGGCGATTGCGGCGTGCAGTCCAACTGCCTGTCGGTCACGCCGTTGGAAACCGAATACGGGCGCAAGACCGAGATTCACCAACCCTCCTGCAACATGGATTACTCCTGCCTCAAGGGCGACTGTCCCGCTTTCATGACCATCGACCTGGCCCCGGGAGTCAAACCGGCCAGACGGCAGGGGCTGGCCGAGTCGATGGAGGGGGACCTTCCCGAGCCGGCGGAAAAGGCGGATACGGCCTCGCCCTACAAAGCCATGCTGATCGGCATCGGCGGCACCGGGGTGGTCACCGTGGACGCCCTGCTGGTCAACGCCGCCCTGCGGGAAGGCAAATACGCGGTGCATCTGGACCAGACAGGCCTGGCCCAGAAAGGCGGCGCGGTGTTGTCCAACTTCATCATCTCTGACCACCCGGTGACCGACGCCAACAAAATCGCTTCCGGGGAAGCGGACCTGTGCCTGGCCTTCGACATGCTGGCCACGCTCTCGCCGGACAACCTGGACCGCTTCCATCCCGAGCGCACGGTGACCATCGCCAACACGCACAAGATCACCACCGCCGCGGTGGTGACCGACGTCAAGGCCAAGTTTCCCGAGGAGGCGTTGATGATCGAGCGGCTCAACCGCTACACCCGCCGCACCCGGAACCTGTATCTCAACTCCACCGCCATCAGCGAAGCCCTCTTCGGGGATCACCTGCCCAACAACCTGTTCCTGCTGGGCGTGGCCTATCAGGCCGGGCGGATTCCACTCAAGGCCGAATCCATCGAGTCGGCGATCGAGAACAACGCCATCAGCGTGGAACAGAACATCAAGGCCTTCCGCTGGGGCCGCAAATACGTGTTGAACCCGGACGAGGTGATGGCCCTGGTGCGGGGGGAGGCGGTGGAAAAAGATCCCCGCCAGGCCGCATTGGACAAGCTGGGCCGGTTCGCCCCCGGGCAGGTTCCCGCGCTGGAACGGCTGGCCGGGCGCTTTCCGGCCGGCGGCAAGCTGGACGCCCTGCTCTATCCCCGCGTGACGGACCTGATCCTCTACCAGAACGAGGGCTATGCCGGGGAATACCTGGACTTCGTGCTGCAGGTGGCCGGTCAGGAGCATGCCCGCACCGCCGGCCGCACAGGCTTGCGCGAGGCGGTGGCGCGCTGGCTGTTCAAGCTGATGGCCGTCAAGGACGAGTACGAGGTGGCCCGCCTCTGGCTGCAGGACCCCGCCTGGGAACAGGCCGCAGCCACCTATGACGGCCCGGTGAAGCGGTATGTGCATCTGCACCCGCCGCTGTTGCGGAAGCTGGGCATGAAACGAAAGCTGAAGCTGGGCGGTTGGTTCTTCGCCGGGTTCCGGGTGTTGTATGCCTTGCGGCGTTTCCGGGGCGGCGCGTTGGACGTCTTCGGAGGCTCCCCGCACCGCAAACTGGAGCGGGGCATGGCCGGCTGGTACCGGGAGCTGATCGAGGGCGTGTTGCCCGCCCTCACCCACGAGAACCACGCCACCGCGGTGGCCATCGCCGAGGCGCCCGACGGCATCCGCGGCTATGAGGAAATCAAGGAGCGCACCTACGCCGAAACCCGGCACGAGGTGGACGCCTTGCTCGAAACCTACCGCGGCGAAAAACAGATGGCGCAGGCGGCCGGGGATTGATCGGCGCCCCGGCCCTTTGGGGTCAACCTTCCGAAAAGAAAACCCATGGCAAAAAAACCAATCGAGGACGCTTCCCCCAAAATTTACCAACACGGAGATGTCTGCCTGGTGGAGGAGCAGGTTCCGGTGCTTGAGGACCGCAACCGCATCGAAGCTCTGGAACGTACTCCCGACGGGCGGTTGATCCTGGCCCTGGGCGAGGCCACCGGGCATGCCCATATCCTGGGGGCCGAGGGCGTCACCCTGGTGAATTCGACGGGCGGGCTGGTGCTGGAGATCACCCAACCGGTGGAACTGTCCCACGAGAAAAACGGCCGCCTCACCGGGGAACACCGCACGCTCACCATCCCCCCTGGCCGCTATATTCCCCTCCGCCAACACGTCTACGACTGGCTGGAAGGCTGGCGTGCCATCGAAGACTGACTGGATCCGCGCCCTCACCCCGGAGCAGGAGGTACTGCTGACGCGATTCCGGGACGAATGGGAGCAGATCGAGCTCTGCACCGATGCCGCCGACCGTCCCCGCGCCGAGGCGGCCATTGCGAATTTGTACCGTGATCTCGGAAAGAACGTTCCACGTTTTGTCTGGTGTGATTCGCCCCTGTCGGCATATCGCGCCATGGACGACGAGGGCCGCGGCGCCTTGGTCGCAAACGCCCATTGGCCGAATCTTGGAGAAACCGAGTACAACTTTTTCGCTTCGGTAACCGCCACCATCAGGAAGCGGGTTGAAAAAGATCTGGAAAACGATCTCGAACGGCGGTTGGAGGACTGGCTGTTCAACAATTTCGGGGGGAGCCTGGCTGATGATATCCAACACGGTTTATGGAATTCCATGGGGCGGGACATTCCAAACCTGAGAATCACCGATCTGTGGGGTCAGCAGGATTCCGCCTTGATCAGTCCTTACCTGTTCTATGAGGCGATCGGCCTCCAATTCGAATCGAGGGCCCGGCGGCTGCTGGGGCTGTGGGAGGAGTTGGCCCGTTCGTGCATGTGGTGGTGGGGCTACGAGAACCTGTGTTTCGTTTGCGAACGCCCCGAACGAATGCTTTGGAGCGAGAACACCGGATTTCATTGCGCCGACGGCCCGGCGATCACCTTCCGGGATGGCTGGGGCGTGTATGTCTGGAAGGGTCTCTATGTTCCCCCGGAAATGATGGAAGCGCCCGTCACACTGAAAGCCATCGGTGAAATGGAAAACATCGAATACCAACGGGTATTGATCGACCGCTACGGGCTGGAGCGTTATTTCGAGGACAGCGGCGCGCGGGAGGTGGCCCGCGACGCCCAAGGTGTGCTGCTGGAAATGGAGTTGCCCGGCGGAAGGACGCAACAAATCGTGCGGGTGGAAAATCCAACGCCTGGCCCGGGAGGGGAGCGGCGCATTTACCTGCTGCCGCTGGACGGGCGCTTCGAAACCCCCACCGACGCCATCGGCTCCACCTTCGGGCTCCCGCCGGGGGCCTACAAGCCCACCGCACAGGCGTGAGGAAAGTCCATGGGCCAGGTGATCACCGAATTGACCCCCGAGCAGGAAGCGCTCTTTCCGCTGTTCCTGGAGGAATGGATGGGCGTCAACACGGACACCGAACCCGCCGACCGGCCCCGCGCCGAGGCAGCCATCACCGCGCTGTATCGGGAGGCCGGATTTGCCCCTCCCCGATTCGTCTGGAGCGATTCCCCCCTTGGCGCTCACGAGGCCATGAACGAAAGATTGCCGGGGGGAGAAGCAGGCAATACCCTGCAGCATGAACTGAGGGAATACACCAAATCCCGGATTTTTAAATCCCTCGACCCCTCCGGCTCCCAAAAGCCGGCCAAATGGTTCCTTGAGGATCTTCAGAACTGGGCGGAAACACTGATGTACGATCAAATGGGCCGTGCCTTCCCCTGGGAAATTGAAAATCTCCTGTGCGGGGAGTTGCGGGGAAAATATTGGCGTCCGTTTTTTTACCATCCATGGGGCCAGCAGGAAGCCTCCTGGATCGCTTTGTACCGCTTTTTCCTTACCCTGGGTATCGTCTATGAGGGGAAGGGCCTGCAGTTGTTGCATCTTTGGGAGGAAGTGGTGCGCTCATGCTTTTGGTGGTGGCCTTTCCAGGAGACCTGTTTCGTCTCGGATCGCCCCCGGCGGATGAAATTGGACCCCACTTTTCGGTTTCATTGCCCCGACGACTCAGTGATGGCTTTCCGGGACGGATGGGAGATCCATGCCTGGCGCGGCATGGTCGTGCCCCGGGAAATTGTGATGGAGCCGGTCACCCTGAAAACCATCGGGGCCAGTACCAACATCGAGCATCAGCGGGTCATGATCGAACGCTATGGTCTGGAGCGATTCATCGAGGACCACGGCGCCCGGGAGGTGGCCCGCGACGATCAGGGGGTTCTGCTGGAATTCAAGATGGCCGGCGGGGCCAGGCAACATGTGGTCAAGGTGCTCAACCCCACCCCCGGCCCGGACGGCGGGCGCCGGGTCTACCTGCTTCCCGTGCGGGGGCCTTTCAACACCCCAACCGAAGCCATCGGCTCCCCCTTCGGCCTGCAC
>JACZSY010000258.1 GCA_022573975.1 SAR324 cluster bacterium
CCTCGATCAGGGTGGCCGTGTAGCGTCCGCAGAGATCGGGGTCGGTGATTTCCAGCCGGATGAAATCGGTCTCCGCGCCCCCGCCGGTCATCTTCTCCCGGCCGGTGGCCAGCACGGAATCGCGCAGGGATTTTCCGGTGAGGGCGGCGGTTTCGCGGGCCACCCCGTAGACGCACATCAGGTGCGCGAAGCCCCCCTTGATGTCGAACTCCAGCACGGTGTCCCCCAGGTAGTCCGCCAGGGGCGCGCCGGTGGGGGCGTCGCCGGGGAGAATCAGGATGCCCTCGTGTTCGTCGCTCAATCCCAGTTCGCGCTCCGAGCAGACCATCCCCTCGGAGACCACGCCGCGGATCTTGCCCGCCTTGAGTTTCAGCTTGCGCCCGTCCCCCGCATGGCCGTCGATCAGCTCCGCGCCCGCCAGGGCCAGGGGCACCTTGAGCGGCGGCTCGGGCAGGGGGGTCTCGCGATACTGGAGCAGGTTGGGCGCCCCGGTGACCACGGTCAGGGGGGCCTCCCCGCCAAATTCCACCGTGGCCAGGCAGAGCCGGTCCGCGTTGGGGTGGGCCTCGATCCGGCGTACCTCCCCCACCCGCATCAGCTCCGGATGCCATTGGGCGCCGAGGGTTTCCACGGTCTCCACCTCCAGCCCGGCCAGGGTCAGCCGCTCGGCCAGGTCATGGGGAGCGAGGTCCATATCGACATAATCGGACAGCCACTTCAGGGGAACGCGTAATGCCATGGGGTCTGGTTATTCCTTTGCGATTGGGTTCGGGCGTCTTGTCCAGGCCCATCGGCCCACTTCCCAATCCGGAGAAAGCGGGGGGTGAAAAATGAACGATCCCGCCGGGATCGGCGAGCGTTTCAAACAACCGTCTTCCTTTTCCCCGCGGGCGGCGGAGAAGGGACCCGTATAAAAATTCAAAACTGGTGCAGGAAGCGCAGGTCGTTGCCGTAAAAAAGACGGATGTCGTCGATGCCGTGCATGAGCATGGCGGGGCGCTCGACACCCATGCCGAAGGCGAATCCGCTCCAGACTTCCGGGTCGTAGCCGCCGTTCCGCAACACCACGGGATGCACCATGCCCGCCCCGGCCACCTCCAGCCAGCCGGTGTGCTTGCAGACCCGGCAGCCCTTCCCGGAGCAAAGGATGCAGTCCATGTCCACCTCCACCGAGGGCTCCGTGAAGGGGAAGTAGCTGCCCCGGATGCGCATCCGCCGCCCCGCGCCGTACATCTTGCTGGCGAATTCCTGCATGGTGCCGATGAGGTCCGTGAGGCGGATGCGGTGCCCCACGGCCAGCCCCTCCACCTGGTAGAACTGGTGCTCCGAGCGCGGGGTGATCTGCTCGTAGCGGTAGCATTTGCCCGGCAGGATGACCCGGATCGGGTGGGGATGGTTTTCGCGCATGCAGCGGATCTGCCCCGGCGAGGTGTGGGTGCGCAGCACCACCTTGTCGTTGATCCAGAAGGTGTCCCACATGTCCCGCGCCGGGTGATAGGCCGGAATATTGAGCAGTTCGAAGTTGTACTCGTCGGTTTCCACCTCCGGCGAGTCGTAGACCTGGAAGCCCATCTCGGCGAAAATTTCCCGCACCCGCCGCAAGGTGCGCGTGCTGAGGTGCAAATGCCCCGGCGCCACCGGACGGCCGGGCAGGGTCACGTCCACCGCGCCGCCGGCGATGGAGGCCTGCAATTCCGCCTCGCGGATGTGGTCCTGGCGGCTGTGAAAAGCGGTCTCCAGGGCTTCCTTGACCTCGTTGGCGCGGCGGCCGGCCCCGGGGCGCTCCTCGGCGGACAAAGCGCCAAGTCCCCGCAACACATCCGTCAGCCGTCCCTTGCGGCCCAGATAGCCGCGATACCAGACGGGAAGTTCCTCCGAGGCCGAAAGGGCTTCCAGGGCCTGCAATCCTTCGCTTTCCAGCGCGTTCAACGTTTCCAGCATCGCTTCCAACTCTCCATTCCGCGCCCGCCAGGGCGGACGATCTTCCGGGCCCGCCCGCGCGGGCCAGATGGCGGGACGATCCCGTAAAAAAGACAATCCCGTATTATTAACGGAAAGCGGAAATACGGGCAAGTTGCCCTGGCGCGGGGCAGGGCAACCGCAAGGCCGGCCGGTGAAACAAGGCGAAGCCTCACCCCCGCGCATTTGACATTTCCCTTCCTCCCTCCCAATGCTGGTTGAACCCCCCGCTCCCCGCCTGGGTTGGTTCCGTGGCGGAAAAGGAGCATTCTTCCTCGCAATGGAATTCCTCCTGGAGCGGCCAAGCCGATGTTTTTATCGCGGGCCGGAATACTGGCCGCTTTCCTGTTGCTGCTGACGGTGACCCAGGCGGGAGCGATCGCGCCGGGCAATTCCGTGATGGCGGACAACCCGCGGGTGGTGCTGCGGTCGCCGGGCGCCACCACGGGGGAGGTCTTCCTCACGCTCCGCAGCCTCAGCAGGATCCCCACCCGGCTCATCTCCGTGCTCACCAACGCCGCCACGAAGGTGGAGATTCACGGCCCCCCGGGCCCCGGAAATCACGGCCCCTCAGGGTCCGGAATTGATAGCCCCTCGGCCCCCGGTTCGCCCGGCCCGCCGATCGACGGCCTGAAGGTGCCCCCAGGGGCGGTGGTGAAGTTTGCGCCGGATGGCTTCCGCATTGTTTTGCAGGGCATCGCGCCACCCCTGAAGGCGGGGGATGTGGTGGTGCTGGCGTTGGTGTTCGACACGGTTCCCGGAATCATTGTCCGGGCGCCGGTCAGCATCGGCCCCTCCGAATAGACGCCTCAGCCCGAGCCGTCTCTCCTCCGGTTCCCTGGACGCTTTTTCCATGCCGCGATCCTGCCCGATGGCCCGCCCCTTGTCTCCGTTCCCCTTGCATGGTGATATCAGCCAACCCAACTCTTTCCGGTAGCAATTCGATGGGCAACTCCAACCCTGGAGCGCGGATGAGATTCGTCACCTTGATCCTGGTCTTGCCTCTTCTCCTTTTCTGGGTGGCCTGTTCCAGGGAATGGCGTGATCCGGTCACCGGGATGGTCTTTGTCTGGGTTTCCGGCGGATCGTTCCGGATGGGCTGCGTTCCCGGCGATTCGGATTGTCTGGGCAATGAATGGCCCACGCGGCTGGTGCGCCTGGACGGCTTTTGGCTGGGCAAGCACGAGGTGACTCAGGGCCAATGGAAACGCATCATGGGCGGCAATCCCTCCAGGTTCAAACGGGGTGACAATTATCCCGTGGAACGGGTGTCCTGGGAAAATGCGCAGGAATTCATCCGGAAACTGAACGCCAAATCCACCGCGGTCTTCGGTTTGCCCAATGAGGCCCAATGGGAGTTCGCCTGCCGCTCCGGTGGGAAGCCGGTCACCTTTGGCACCGAAAACGGCCAAATCTCATCGGGCAATGCGAATTATTACAATTACCATGATGGCACCCTCCCCGTGGGCCGCAACCAACCCAACAGCCTGGGTCTCCACGACATGTCCGGCAACGTCTGGGAATGGACCCAGGACGAGTACGCCTCCTATGGCAGCGCGAACCCGGACAACCCGGCCCATGAAAGTACCAGCACGTTCCGCGTCACGCGAGGCGGCGGTTTTTATGACGTCCCCCGTACCCTGCGGTGCTCCAACCGCTATTGCACCATCCAGTCCCGCAAAGAGGCCTACCTGGGTCTCCGCCTGATTCGGCCGCGGTAGGTTTTTTGCGGGGGTGGAGGAGGAATTCCCATCCCCGCCTCCCCCAGCCCCCCCAACACGGGCGCGATCAGGCCACCGCCCCCTTTTCGTACAGCGCGTCGATGGCGGCCTCGCCGTAGCCCAGTTCGGCCAGCACCTCGCGGGTGTGTTCGCCCAGGCGGGGCGGGCGGATGATTTCGCGCGATCCAAAATCGGTGAGGTGGAAGGGCACGTTGGAGGTGCGGATGTGCCCGTAGTCGGGGTCGTCCAGGCCGATGAAGGGCTCCAGGGCGTCCACCTGCCCGTCGGCCATCAGGGCGTCCAGGTCGTTGATGGGCGAGCAGGGCACCCCGGCCCCGACGCAGGTGTCCACCAGTTTGGCGGTCTCCCATTGGCCGAAGGCCGCGTTGAGGTGGCCCAGGAATTCCTCCAGGTGGGCCATCCGCGCCGGGTTGTCCGCGAACCTGTCCTCGCCGATCATCCACTCCAGCCCGGTGGCGCGGGCCAGCCGCTCCCACAGGTTCTGGTTGGCCGCGGCGATCAGCACCCAGCCGTCGGCGGTCTTGAAGGCCTGATAGGGCGTGGCGCTGGCGTGTCCGCTGCCCAGCTTGGCGGGCAGCTTGCCGTTGTTGAGGTAGGGCACCAGTTGCACCAGCATCAGCCCCAGCGCCGATTGCAGCAGCGAGCCTTCCACCTTGCCGCCCAGGCCGGTCTCCTTGCGCCGGTAGAGCGCCACCACCGTGGCCAGCGCGGCGCTCAGGCCGGAGGTCAGGTCCAGGAAGGAGACTCCGGTGCGCACCGGTTCGCCGCCGGGCGTGCCGGTGAAGCTCATGATGCCGCTGTAGGCCTGCAGCAGCGTCTCGTAGCCGGGAAAGTTGGCCCGCGGGCCTTTGCGCCCGAAGGCCGCGATGGAGGTGTAGACCAGCCCGGGATTCGCTTCGGCCAGCGTATCGTAGCCCAGGCCGAACTTTTCCATGTCCCCGGTCTTGAAGTTTTCCACCAGCACGTCCGCGCCGGCCGCCAGTTGGCGGACGATCCCGGCGCCCTCCGGGGTTTTCAGGTTGGCCACGATGCCGCGCTTGTTGAAATTGAGGGCCATGAAGGAATCGGACATGTCCTTGGTGAACGGCCCCCACATGCGGGTCTCGTCGCCCTTCTTGTCCTCCACCTTGATCACCTCGGCCCCCAGGTTGGCCAGGGTCATCCCGCAGAACGGCCCCGCCAACACGCGGGACAGGTCGATCACCTTGATGCCCGCCAGGGGCAGCGTATTTTCCATGCTATGGGTTTCCGTGCTTTGGTTTTTCGTGCTCATGCTTGCGGTCCAAATGCTTGCGGTGAAATCATCTGTTGAGGGGGACTCCGTTGAAGGGCCTCTTGTGTGGGCGCGGTCCATGGGAAACGCCGCCGGGGTTGCCGCGGCTTGCCCGTCCGCCCCGGCCTGTGGATGTATACCGCACCGGGGCGGGCGGGTTCAAGCCGGCTGGGCGCCTCGCTGCGTCTCTCAGCCGGCCTCCCCGTTTGCTTCCCCGCTTGTCTCCCCGTTTGCCTCCCCGGTTTTCCCCCATTCGGCGAAGGCCGCGGCCATGGCGGCCTTGCCGCCGCGTTCCAGCACGCCGCCGTGACTCACGATCACCCGCTCGTAATCCCATTGCCCCAGCTCCCGCACGGAGGCCAATAGCGCGGCCTTGCCGCTGGTGAAGACCCAGCGCAGCAGGCGCGAAGGGCCGAAGCGGCCATGGGACTGGTTGAGCCGCAGCAACAATCGGGTCAGGCCCCGGGCGCCGGCGCCCATGTTGAAAACCAGGTCGGTGAGGATGAGGGTGCGCGAGGCGGGGTGAAAGAAGGCGTGCTCATGGGTTTTGAGGCCCTTGAGGGGCATCCGCGCCAGACCGGCCGCCAGTTCCTCCGTCCAGCCGTCCTCCAGGGTGGAGAGCACGGGCAGGCGCGATTTCAGCTTTGTGCGGGCGCCACCGGGCGCCAGCACGGCCGCCTGGGGATAGCGTTCGGAATACCAGCGGGCGTCGCTCCAGTGAAAGCTGTTGGGAATCAGGATGGCGGCCACCTGCCCCAGGGCGTCCAGCGCGGCCATGCCTTCGGGGGTCATGCGGATCGGGCTGTGCAGGGCCAGCCGCCCCGATGGCAACACCACGGCGGTCATGCGCCGCCCCAGCGGCGAGCGCCCGAAAGAACCCTCCACGCAGTACAGGCCCTCGGCCAGCCGGGAAAAAGCGCCGTGGGGTCGAACTCGCATCGGGTTCCGCTCGTGAATGGTGCGGGCTCCGGCCAGAATGGCGGAAGCCGTCAAAATACGGTATATTGACAGGCTGAATATACATGAGGTGACCGGCCCTTGACCACCGATGGCCACCTCAAGGTTATCCGCAGGGGTACCTTTTAATTTTGGCCGGAACAAGATGGTTGGGTTCGATAGACATCAAAAAAGAGGGAAGCGCCGACGGCGCTTTGTGGTGCGGGGCGGGATGATCT
>JACZSY010000259.1 GCA_022573975.1 SAR324 cluster bacterium
CGTGCAGGCCATCTACGTGCCCGCCGACGACCTGACCGACCCGGCGCCGGCCACCACCTTTTCCCACCTGGACGCCACCACGGTGCTTTCCCGGCAGATTTCCGAGTTGGGCATCTATCCGGCCGTGGACCCGCTGGACTCCACCTCGCGCATCCTCGATCCCCGCGTGGTGGGCGAGGAGCATTTCCGCGTGGCCCGCGAAGTTCAGGTGATGCTGCAACGCTACAGGGACTTGCAGGACATCATCGCCATTCTGGGAATGGACGAGCTTTCCGAGGAAGACCGCATGCTGGTGGAGCGGGCGCGCAAGATTCAGCGCTTTCTCTCCCAACCCTTCCACGTGGCAGAGGCGTTCACCGGCACCTCGGGCGTGTTCGTGGAGATCAAGGACACCATCCGCTCCTTCTCCGAGATCCTGGAGGGCAAATATGACGAGTTGCCCGAACAGGCTTTCTACATGGTGGGCACCATCGAGGAAGTCATCGAAAAAGCCAAGAAGATCGAAGAGTAACGGTCTCCAGGGCAAAGCCTTGGCGGAACCGGCGAAAACGCCCCAGGTTTCCGGCCTCCGCCGGAGCCATGGGGCGTTTTCGTTTCATGTTCGGTGCCGCGAAACCCATTGTGCTCTCCCCCCTTGCCCCGGTAAGGTTGTTTCCTCTAGCCGCCCGGCCCCCAATGACCCTGCCCAGCGAGGAGCACCGCGAACCCATGGCCAACCCACAGGCGCCCGTACCCGAATTTCTGACCCTGCACGAGATCGTCAAGGCGGCCCGGCTCAATCTGCCCCGGGGCGAGTGGGACTACCTGATCGGCGGCGCGGAGACCGAGACCACCCTCAAGCGCAACCGCCGGGCCCTCGACAGTTGGGCTTTCCGGCCCCGCGTGTTGCGCGACGTGAGCGAGATCGACGCCTCGGCCACCTTCCTGGGCCAAAAGGTGCGCCTGCCGGTGATGCTGGCCCCCATCGGTTCCATCGAAAGCTTCGCCGAGGGGGGCGCGGCCACGGCCGCCCTGGGGGCCGGGGCCTTCGGCGCCCCACTGATGCTCTCGTCGGTCTGCCATCCCGGACTGGAAGCCGTGGCCCAGGCCGCGCCGGACACCCTGCGCATCTTCCAGCTCTATGTGCGGGGAGACCAGGGGTTCGTGGACGACTTCATCCGCCGCGCCATCGACAACGGCTACGCCGCGTTTTGCCTCACGGTGGATACCGCCGTGTATTCGCGCCGCGAACGCGACCTGATCAAGCGCTTCCACAAGCCCTGGCGCAAGGGCGCCGACGGTTTCAACTACCAGTCCGGCCTCGACTGGGACGACGTGAAGCGCTTCAAGGACCGCTACGACATCCCCCTGGTGCTGAAAGGAATCGCCACCGCCGAGGACGCCGAAATCGCCGTGGAGCACGGTGTGGAGTACGTCTACGTCTCCAACCACGGGGGGCGGCAGTTGGATCACGGGCGGGGATCGCTGGAGGTGCTGCCCGAGGTGGTGCAGGCCGTCGACGGCCGCGCCCGGGTGATCTTCGACGGCGGCGTGATGCGCGGCAGCGACGTGGTCAAGGCAGTCACCCTGGGGGCCCAGATGGTGGGCATCGGGCGGCTGGCCTGCATCGGGCTGGCCGCCGCCGGACAGGCCGGCCTGGAGCGCGTGCTGGAACTGCTGGAAGACGAGGTGCGCATCTGCCTGGGGTTGATGGGCGTGCGCTCCTTCGAGGAGTTGACCATGGACTTCCTGCATCCCGCCGAACCGGTGGTGCCCCCCCACGCCCTGTCGGCCTTCCCCTTCCTGGCCGAAGAGGGGTATTAAAAAATTATGCCTATCCCCTTACTACAGCACTCACGGTTTTATGATGTATAAATTCAATGGATTATCCAGCCATGAAAGGACGCCAGGAACAGCGAACCGCCACAGCGGGCCTCACCCCAGACCCGCAATAAACAGCATGGCGGGTCTGACCCTCTCCGAACGCGGAGAGGGTATCGCCCCTCCCATATCATTGTAAATACGATGCTTTTACCCTCTCCGCATCGGAGAGGGTCGGCGGGTTGTTGCCGCCGGGGTGAGGCCTCGTCGGAAAAACCTCGATCATCCAATCCCACCCACCCCATGAATAAAAAGCTCCCCTTCCTGTGGGCAAGGAAGGGGAAATGCGAATTGCAACCGCAGGCCTCGCGCTACCTCATCCCCCCGCCGCATGCATCGCGGCATCTTTGGCGGCAAGGTACCCGAAGACCATCGCCAGTCCCAGCTGGGCGCCGGCGCCTGGGTATTGGCCGCCGAAGGCCGAATGCTGGTCGTTGCCGCAGGCGTACAGCCCCGCCATCGGGGCGCCTTCCTTGTCCAGCACCCGGGCCGCCTCGTCGGTCTGCAATCCCAGGCTGGTGCCCAGCGGCGTGGGATAAACAGCCATGGCGCAGAAGGGCGGTGTTTCGATCGGTCCCAGGCAGGGATTGGGCCGATGGTTGGGATCGCCGTTGCCCCGGTCATAGACGCCGCTCCCCTTGCCGAACTCGGCGTCCACCCCGCCGCGGGCATACTCGTTGTGCCGGCGCACCGTCCCGGCCAGGCCCGCCGGCTCCACCCCGATCTTTTCCGCCAGCGCCGCGAGGGTTGCGGCGCTGTGCAGGTAGCCCCGTTTGAGATGGGGTTTCAGCCGCAACGTCCTGGGGAGGATGGCGCCCAGCCCGTAATTCCAGACGAAGCGCCGGTCGCAGATCAGCCAGGCGGGGATGCAGGTCGTTTCCCCATGGGCGCGGAACATGGCCCGCGTGAAATCGTGGTAGGAAACGCCCTCGTTGACGAAACGCTTCCCGGCGGCATTGACCGCGATCAGTCCCGGCTTGGCCCGGTCCAGCACGATGTGGGGATAGACCGCCGTCGATCCGTCTTTTCGCTGGAAGACCGAACTGGGGAACCAGAGCGCGTTGTCCTCCCCGGAGGGACCCAGGGCGGCGCCCGCTTCCAGGGCGATCTGGAGGGTGTCCCCGGTGCAGCCCTCGAAGGCGGCCGTATATTGGGGAACGGGCGAGGGCAGGTAGCGTTCCCGCATTTGCGGATTGGCCGGAAATCCGCCCCCCGCCAGCACCACGCCGTTGCGCGCTTGCAGCTCGATTGGAATGCCGTTCCGCATCGCCCGAACGCCGGACACCCGCCCGCCCGAGCGCAGCAGTTCGGTGGGAGCGCTGCCCAGCCAGACCGGAACCCGGCGATCCAGCAGGTTCTTGTACAACCGGGCCACCAGGGCGTTGCCCAGCACCAGCCGCGTTCCCCGCCGGTGGCGCAGCCTGTCCAGCGCATAGCGCGTCACCAGCCGCGCTCCCAGCGCCATGCCCTGGACGGTCTCCCGCGCGGAGCGCCCGAGGCCCAGCAACCGTGCGGCCTCGCCCCGGGTGATCATCATTTTGCCGAACAGCATCAGCTCGGGCAGCGGCCATCCCACCTCATGGAAATGCCGCCCCAGCGCGCGGCCATCGAAGGGCAGCGGTTCCAGCGGGCGCAGCCCTTCGGCGGCGCCGGGCAACTCCTGGCGATAGTCCGGGGCGAAGGGGTAGGGCTGGAAGGCGAGGTCCGTGCGGGATTGCAGGAAATCCAGCATTTCCGGACCTGCGGCAATGAAGGCTTCGCGCATGCCGCGGGGCGCCCGCTCCCCCACCAGGGCGTCCAGGTAGCCCAGCGCCACGGTTGCGTCGCCATCGACGCCAGCCCGCGCTTGGTAGGCGTTGCCCGGAATCCAGACCGTGCCGGAGGATCGTGCGCTGGTACCGCCCACCGTGGCGCTTTTTTCCAGCACCAGGGTGCGCTGGCCGGTGAGCGCCCCCACCAGGGCGGCGGTCAAGCCCCCCACCCCGGCGCCCACCACGATCAGGTCGAAGGCGTCCCCGGCGGAGTTCTCCGCTGGTTCCGTTGCACTGGAAGCTTTGATGTTCATGGAAATCTCCCGGGTTCCCCCCTTTGATGCGGTTAGCAAATCCGCCCTGGAAAAGCCATCGGCGGTTGGGGAGGTACATCAACCCGCATAATCCGGTTAGACTGTCACCCGACGGTCATCCCGTCGCCATGAGGCGGACGGCATGACGCGGAACCTGCAAATCCTCTCAAAACCGTATTTTCGGGGAAAAAAGATGCCCAAAATGAAAGGCGCCGAACTGATCGCCGAGTTTCTGATCCAGGAGAAAATCCCCTACATCTTCGGGCTGTGCGGACACGGCAACGTCGGCATGCTGGACGCGCTGTACGACCGCAATCGCATCAAGCTGATCTCCCCGCGCCACGAGCAGACCGCCGGCCACATGGCGGACGCCTATTTCCGGGTGCGCCACGAACCGGTGGCGACCCTCACCTCCTGCGGGCCCGGCTCGGCCAATCTGGTGATGGCGCTGGCCAACGCCATGGCGGATTCCTCGGCCTTTCTGGCCATCACGGCCAACGTGCCCACCTCCCAGTTCAACCGGGGGCCGTTCCAGGAGATTAACCGCCACTACCAGGCCGACTTCCCCTCCGTGGTGCGGCCCGTGGTCAAGCGCAGCTTCCAGCCCACGAGGGTCGATATGCTGCCCCTGGCCCTGCGGCAGGCCATGACCACCATGACCACGGGCAGGCCCGGCCCGGTGCAGCTGGACATTCCCTACAACGTGTTCCAGGAGGAGGACGAGGTGACCGTGCCGGAACCCACCCGGCTCTCCAGAAGGGAACGGCCCGGCGCGGCGCCGGAGGAGATGGCCACCGTGATGCGGATGATCGAAGCAGCGCGGCGGCCGGTTTTTTTCATCGGCCATGGCGTGACCCTGGCCGAGGCGGGCGGGGAGTTGACCGAGGCCGTCGCCCGGCTCGGCATTCCGGTGATCAGCTCGCCCAACGGCATGGGCTGCCTGGACATGGACCACCCGCTCTCGCTGGGCTTCATCGGGCGCAACGGCGCCTTTCCCGCCAACCAGGCCGGACGGCACTGCGACCTGGTGCTGACCATCGGCGCACGCTTCGACGACCGCTCCTCGTCCTCGTGGATTCCGGGGTATTCGTGGAACATGCCCCCCACCAAGCTGGTGCACGTGGACATCGACGTGGACGAAATCGGCCGGAACTACCCCCCGGAACTGGGCATCGTCGCCGATGCCCGCACCTTCCTGCGCCAAGTGCTGGCCGCCAGCGCGGAGAAGGCGGATTTGAACCCCCAACGGCTGGCCGGCTGGCACGGGGAAATCAAGGGCTGGCAAGAGGAATGGGAGCGCTACACCGCGCCCAATTTCGAGATCCACGCCTCGCCCATCCGGCCCGAAAGGATCGTGGCGGACACCCAGGCGGTGCTGCCGGACGACGCCATCATCGCGCTGGATTCGGGAGTGCATCACAACTGGTTCATGCAGTTCTGGAAGGCCCGCCGCCCCCAGACCATGCTCAACGCCTGGGGCTTTTCCGCCATGGGTTTCGGGGTCAGCGGCATCCTGGGCGCCAAGCTGGCCGCGCCGGA
Source organism: SAR324 cluster bacterium (assembly GCA_022573975.1). Lineage (GTDB taxonomy): Bacteria > SAR324 > SAR324 > SAR324 > JACQKK01 > JACZSY01. The sequence goes on from JACZSY010000259.1 coordinate 5,465, forward strand.
GCGCCCCTGCGTGGCCATCGTGGGAGACGGCGGCTTCACCATGACCCCGCACGTGCTGTGCACGGCGGTGGAATACAACATCCCGGCGGTGTGGGTGGTCTGGAACAACTTCGCCTGGGGCGCCATCCGGGACATCCAATACGGGCTGTTCGACGGACGGGAGGTGGGCACGGCTTTTTACAAGGGCGCGGACGGCAAACCCTACAATCCGGACTTCGCCGCGCTGGCCCGCGCCCATGGGGTGGAGGGAACCACCGTCACCAATTCGGAGGATTTCAAGGGGGCGCTGGAACATGCGGTGAAGCAGGAAAAGCCCTGGCTGCTGGACGTGCACGTGGACGCGGACATCCGCCCCCCCGCCACGGGCACCTGGGCGCTGCCCCCCATTCCCCACAAGGAGCCGGTCTTCGGCAAGCCCGGCGGAGGAGATTAGGATATTTCGCTTTGTGCGGGCGCGGTAATCCCCATCCCCCAGCCCCTTCCCCATCGAATGGGGAAGGGGCGCCATGTCTTACTAAATCATTGAAAATACAACGTATTTTACCTCTCCATGCTGTGGTTTAACAGCCCGTGGAGAGGGAGGGAGGCCGCAGGCCGGGAGTTGAGGATTCGGGCGTTGCACTACCCACTCCCGCCCGTTTTACGCAGTACGAAAC
>JACZSY010000035.1 GCA_022573975.1 SAR324 cluster bacterium
CCCCGCTTGCCCCCCCCTCGGCCGGTTGGGAACGGGGATTCACATTCGCAGCATTTCCCGAAGGCTGTCAATGTCCCCGAAAACCCGGCCCACCGTGCTGGTGCATGGGCCTGAAGCCGTCTTGACTTTCCCATGGCCGGTCGTTGTAATGGGGCCGGTTTGCCCTGGCGGACCCATCCATTTCACCCTTGGACAGCCACCGGCGCAGGGCGTTATTGGCGCCCTGATTGCGCCGGGCAAAATTTCCCGGAGACAGGCGGGCATGAAAGAAGAACTGAAGGGACAAGTGATCCGCACGGTGAAAACCAAGGCCCACGCGGTCAAGATGGCGGAGTTGGAAAAAACCATCGGCACCGCTTCGGCCAGGGACACCGCCTCGCTGGCGCTGTTTTTCGGCCCCACGGTGGAGGGAGACCTGGGCTTGATCGAGGACATCGGACTGGACCTGGGGCGGGCGCTGCTGGGCGGGTTCGAGCTGCGCTGGAGCCGCCCGTTCGTGCCCGACGAGCCGGTGGTGATCGAGACGCGGCTGGCCGACGTCAGCACCAAGGGCAACCTGCAATTCGGGGTGGTGGAAACCAAGATCAGTACGCCCGAGGGCGAGGAAATCCAGACCCAGACCACCACCTTCATCGAACGGCAGGGGAGCGATTAAACCACGCCGATGAATTGAACAACGAGGCGTTATCGAACAACGAGGCGTTATCGAACAACCAGGAGCGATGCATCCCATGAAGGCTTTTTCCGACAGGCCGGCCGGTGAAATGACCCTGGCCCGCATTATCCGCTATGCGGGGGTGATCGGCGATTTCAACCCCATCCACCACGACGACGCCTTCGCCAGGAACGCGGGGCTGCCCTCGGTGATCGCCCATGGGCCGCTCACCTTCACCATGGCCCTGGACGTGCTGGTGGCCGAGGCCGGCCTGGACAAGCTGTCCGGATTCTCCTGCCGCTTCAAGGCCCCGGTCTTTCCCGGCAACAAGGTCTCGGTCTCCTGCTCCGAGGACGGAGAGGTGGTGGCCAAGGCCGACGGCAAGGAAGTGCTCACGGGGAAAGCGACTCCAAGGGAATCATGAGCGATACCCTGCTGGTCGAGGATGTGGAGCCGGGCATCCGGGTGATCACGCTGAACCGGCCCGGCGTGCTCAACGCCTGGAACGCCGAGATGCGGGTACGCATGGCCGAGGTGGTGGCCGAACTGCCCGGGGCCGACCTGCGCGCGGTGGTGATCGCAGGAAACGGCCGCGCCTTCTCCGCCGGCGAGGACGTGCGCGGCATGGAGGCCCTGGCCGATGACAGCACCCGCGGCTTCCGCGCGGTGGCCCGCCACATCCACGATGTCTTCGACGGCATCGAGGCCCTGGAAGTCCCCGTCATCGCCGCGGTGGAAGGCGTCGCCGCCGGGGGCGGATTGGAGCTGGCGCTCTCCTGCGACTTCCGGGTGGTGAGCCGCTCGGCCCGGCTGGGCCTGCCCGAGTTGAACGTGGGGCTGATTCCCGGCTCGGGCGGCTGCTCGCGGCTGGTGCGATTGGTGGGGTTGGCGCGGGCCAAGGAAATCGTCATGCTGGAGGGCATGATGCCGGCCGAACGCGCGCACCAACTGGGCCTGGTGACCCGGCTGGTGGAACCCGGCGCCGCGCTGGACGGGGCGCTGGAGATGGCCCGCGAACTGAAAGCCAAGGCGCCGCTGGCCGTGGGCATGGCCAAGCTGGTGCTCAACAGTTGCGCGGAGGCCGACCTGGAACTGGGCCGCCGCTTCGAGCGGCTGGGACAGAGCGTGCTCAAGAAAACCGGCGATCACCTGGAGGGCGTGAGGGCCTTCGTGGAAAAACGCCAACCCGAGTGGAAGGCAAGGTGACACGAGTGAAAAGCAGGGGCGGCAGGATTGGAAGATTCGCCGCCGCACCCTCTTGTATGATAAGATTCACCCCAGTTTTCCGTTATTCAAACCATGGGGCACTTCATGAGACCTGCGGAACGGGCCGACGCCATGGAAACCGAGCGCGTCTACCGCCCCGGCGACAAGGACACCCCGGAGGAGCTGGAGGAGTTGTTGCGGCGGGTGCTCTCCAAGCACCCGGAAAATTCAACCAATCCCCATTACACAGCCCTGATGAACCTGCTCTGGGATCGCTGCATCACCCTGGCGCCCGACGAGGAAATCAAGATTCCCCTGGCCCGGCTGATGTTCCAGGAAATCGAGCACGGCGTGATCACCGCCCGCATCCTCAAGCACCTGGGGGTGGATAAGGTGGAAAATCCCATTGAGCAGTACATGTTCCATCTGCCCATCGATAGCTGGGTGGACTTGTGTTACTTCCACGCGCTGGGAGACCGGGTGGGGATGTACATCGGGGAAACCTGGGGCGAGGTGCCCTATGAACCCCTGCGCAAGGTGACCCCCAAGCTGCACCGGGACGAGCTCTTTCATGCCTCGCTGGGCATGTCCAACCTGAAGATATGCTGCAAGACCGAAAGCGGGCGCTCCGAGGCCCAGGAACTGATCCACAAGTGGTGGCCCGCCTGCCTGGACATGTTCGGCAAATCCACTTCGAAGTTCAGTGACAAGTATGTCAAATGGGGCATCCGCAAAAAGGGCAACGAGGAACTCCGCCAGGATTACATCGGCCACACCCGCCCCATGCTGGAAGCCCTCGGCATCGACGTTCCCGGCAATACCGCCAACCGCCGCTTCCTGTAGGCGGCCGCCGGCGCCATCGCGGAATTTTCGCGGGATCAGGCCGGCGTGACGTTCCATTCCTCGGTGATCACGGTGCCGCTCTGGCGGAGCACCTTGGACACCGGGCAGAACTTCGCCAGTTCCGTTTTCACCATTTCCACCGCTTCCGGAGAGGCGTCCGTGGTCAGGTCCACGATCAGCTTGATCTCTGGAAAGGGCACGGCGATTTCTTCTTCCAGGCTCACGCCCCGGCGGTCGAACTGGGTTTCCACCCGGACATCCAACGATTTGATCTCGATTCCATGCTTGTGGGCGATCTTGTGGGTGATCACGTTGGTGCACCCGATCAGCGCGGCCATCAGGGTCTCTGTGGGAGAAGGCCCCTGGTTGGTGCCGCCCCGGGCTTCCGGCTCGTCGATCACCACCTCGAGATCGCGAACCGATATGTCCGTGCGGGCGTGGGAGGCGGCATGGCCTTCCAATTTCATAGTCACTACGGTTTTGGGCCGAATCGTCATGGGAAGCCTGTTTCCGTTGCAGGTTTTAAAGTTTTGAAGGGCTCGTTAAAAACTTAACCAACCCCCCGTCTAATTTGGAAAAATGCGCCCCCGCAAAATCCAGGGGTGGGGCGCTCCGTGATGGCCGGTGACGGTCCGTCCGCCCAATCCGCACCGAGCCATCAGGCGCCGGGTTCGTTCTCGATGGGATTGCGCAAGACCCCCACCTGCTCGATGTCGATTTCGCAGACGTCCCCATCCTTCATCCACACCGGGGGCCGGCGGGCGTGGCCCACCCCGGCGGGCGTGCCCATCACCAGCAAGTCTCCAGGTTCCAGGGTCAAACATTCAGTCAGCAGCGCTACAGTTTCGGCCACGCCGAACAGCATGTTCGAGGTATTGTCGTCCTGCATCACCTTTCCGTTGAGCCGCGATTGGATGCGCAGTCCCTTGGCCCCGGGGGGCAAATCGTCGGCGGTGATGAAGTGCGGGCCGAAACCGCCGGTGCCGTCGAAGTTCTTGCCGATGGTCCATTGGCTGGTGCGGCGCTGGTATTCGCGGATGGTGGCCTCGTTGAACACGGAATATCCGGCGATCACCGCAAGGGCGTCCGACTCGGAAACATGACGGCAACGACGGCCCACCACCGCCACCAGTTCGGCCTCGTAATCCAGTGTTTCGGAACACAGGGGCCGGATCAGGGGGGCGCCGTGGGCCACCAGGGAGGACGGCCCACGGAAGAAAAAACTGGGGTAGTCCGGCTTGGCATGACCACCTTCGGCGGCATGGTCCGCATAGTTGAGGCCCAGGCAGATGATCTTCGAAGGATTTGGCAATGGGGGCAGAAAACGCAATCCATCCAACGGGCGGCGGGCCTCGGCCCCTGCCTGCCGGGCCGCCGCCTCGGCCGCCTGGAAAGCCTGCTCGCCGCTCTCGATCAATCCCAGCAGGGTGCTGGGCAGTTCCGGCGCGCATTGGCCCAGGTGCGCCACCGTTTCCCCCTGCGCCACCCCGAGCGCCGGAGCGCCATTGTCTTCAAACGCGATAATTTTCATTCCATCGCTCCAGTGGATGAGAAGGTGGTGAATCGGCCCTGTAAATCCCGCATCCGGCCACGGATTTTACCCGTTTTCCTTGTTCCCGCCATCGGTGAGGGATCGGCGGGGACCCCCGGCCGGAATTTGGCCGTCATCACCGCCGCTCCGGGAGCAAGGGCCAGGTTGCCGGGCCAGGGTGGTTCCTCCGTGGTTCCTCCGTGGTTCCTCCGTGGTTCCTCCGTGGTTCCGCGGGGCGGCCCATCCGAACCGATGCGCCCATCGGCGGGGGCCGCCGGGATAGCGTGATCGCTCAGGCCGATTGCAGCTTGAAATCGAACTCCACCTGCCAGAAAGGTGCTTTCAGGTTGAATTGATCGGCGTCCTGCTGAGAGGAATTGGTGGCGAAGGACACGGCCAGGGAGTTGCGCACGCCGAACACCACATCCTCGTCGATGTAGGGGTCGTCCTCCACGAACAGCTCGGTGACCAACGGGCGGAAACCCTCCGCGCTGATTTTGAAGTGCAGGTGGGCCGGGCGCCAGGGGTTGCGGCCCATCATCCCCAGCAATTCCCATCCGGGGCCGTCGTCGGGCACCTGATAGGAAACCGGTTGGATGGTGGTGAAGGCGTAGTTTCCCTCGGGTCCGGTCTTCATGCGGCGCCGCAGGTTGCTTTTCGGCTGATCGGGGTCCACGTTTTCGTACAACCCGTTTTCAGCCGTCTGCCAGATTTCCAGCAGGGCGCCGGGGATGGGTTTTCCCTCCGGGGTGAGCACATGCCCCCTCACGACCCCCTGTGTCCCGCTGTTTTCCTCGATCATGTCGCCGCCCGGTTCCAGCAGGGGCGCGTCTTTCACGAAGAAAGGGCCCAGGGGGCTGGTTTCGGTGGCGATGGGAGCATTGTCGTTGATCAGGTCCACCAGGGAGGACACGCCCAACAGGTCCGATATCAGGATGAACTCGTTGCGCACCGGATTGGAGATTTCCCCCGCCCGGTACAACCCGTCCATGGCCGTCAACCATTCACCGGTGGTGAGGGATACGTCCCGCACGAATAGGTGCAAATGCTTGATCAGGCTGGTGAGGATTTCCCGCTCCCGAGGGTTGGTGTCCGCCGGGAAGGTGCCCAACACCTTGTCTGTCACATTTTCCTTGGTGAGGTTTTTCATGGTTCCTCTCGCGGTTGAGGTTGGTGAAATTTTTGATTCAAATTGTTGATGACATGAAACTCCATACCATACCCGGATTAGACCAGGTAGAGGCTCAGTTGGGGGTAAAAAATGAGAAAAATCAGCGCCAGCAGCAGGATCAACGCGAAGGGGAACGCCCCGGCGAAAATATCGAACAGGGAAATCGAGGGATCGTTGAGCGTGCTCTTGATGACAAAACACGATATCCCCAACGGGGGATCAGCCCGGATTTTTCATGAAAAAAAAGGGGAGATCCCTTATGATCCATGTGTGAACAAGGTTATCAACCTTCAGGGCAGAGGGATTTCGCCATGAAGAGATCCTAACAGGGAAAACCTCAGTTTTCCAGGATGTAAAGAGCGGTGGGTGGAAGCCACGAATCGGCGGCGGCAACCTGACGGGCGGTGCGGGTGTTTTGCTGGCGCGGCTGGCGGGTCCGCACCTGGATTCGACCCTGCGGGCCGTCCGCCTGCTGGCGGATCGTGGAGTTATAGTGGGCGGGGTTTTGGGGGAGGCGCCAAAATCGCCTTTGGTTGCGCCGCCCTGGCGAACGAGAGAACCCCCAAGCCGACTTACACCCGCAGGCCCCGCCGCAACCATCCTCCGCCGCAACCATCCTCCACCGCCGCCATGCCCCGCCAAAACCGCGTCACACCCTTCAATGAACTGATCGCCACGCCGGCCCGGGGCGCCCTGATGGGCAACCGGGGCATCCTGCACGACGCCTCGGGGCGGATTCTAAAGTCCCATGCGCACCGGGCCTGGATCGCCTGTCTGCTGGAATTCAAGGGACGGCGGCGCCAGGTGATGACCCCCGGGCGGTATACCGAGTTGTTCTTCCTGGACGAGGCCACCGCGTTGGCGGCCGGGCACCGCCCCTGCGGAGAATGCCGCCGCGGGGACTATCTCCGCTTCAAGGCGCTCTGGAAACAGGTGTGGGGAGCAGCGGCGGAAGGCCGGGGCGGGGAGATTGGAAGGCCGCGGAAATCGACCGGATTTTGCACGGGGAGCGGGTGGCGGGCCGAGGCCGGCAGCGCGCCAAACCGCTTCACCATGCCCCCTTCGCTTCCCTGCCGGACGGGGCGATGTTTTCCCGGGAGGACAGGGGGGGCAAGGGTGACACGGGGATTTCACCGGGCGTGGCGATGCTGAAATGGGGGGGCAGGGCGCTTGCTTGGGCACCGGATGGATACGGGGAAGCACCGGCCCCGCATCCGGAACTGGCCGTGGCGGTGCTGACGCCGCCAACGGTGGTGCGGGTGATCCGGGCCGGGTATCGGCCAGGGGTTCATCCCTCCGCCGATGGATGAGCGGGGCATCGCCAATGAACGGTTCGGCAGCCGGTTTTCTTCCGGGTCTTTCCCGTCGTATTCTGGCTCTCAAGTGGATTCCGGGTCCAATTTCGTGGTATTGGAAATTATATTTTTTATCCCTCGATCCTTTCAAACCTACCCAATATGGACGTCCGGTTTCGGATTTTGCTCTTGCTGGCGCTTCTGCTCCCAACGCTGGCCCCCCGGCCTTTGGCGCAGGTTGAAACGCCGCGCCTGGTCATTGAAACCGGCGGTCACATGGCCCCGATCACGGGGCTTGAATTTTTTCCCGGAGGCAGGGCCCTGCTTTCGGTTTCCAGGGACAAAACCGTGAGGGTGTGGGACGTGGCGTCGGGAGACCTGATGCGCACTTTTCGGGGGCAGACCGGGCCAGGGAAAGTAGGGATGCTTTTTGCCTCGGCCCTTTCACCGGACGGCCAGCGGCTGGCCTTGGGAGGACATCTCGCTGCGGCCCCGCCCGGCAAGGGAGCCATCCGGATCCTCGACGCCGGCAGCGGGGAGGTCACCGCCATGTTGTTTGGACATGGCGGCTCGGTAACGGCCCTGGCGTTCTCATCCGGCGGAAAAACCCTGATCTCCGGCAGCCGCGACAACACCGTCCGCCTCTGGGAGGCGGCTTCGGGCCGGGCCCTGGCGGTGCTGAAAGGTCACCGGCGCCACATCACCGCGGTGGCCATCTCCCGGCACGGGGGGTTCGCCGCCTCCGCCTCCAAGGACCGCACGGCCCGTCTTTGGAAACTGCCCTCGGGAAGGCCGGTGGCCGTACTGGCGGGCCATGCCGATTTTGTACGGGCCGTGGCCTTCACCCCCGATGGCCGCTACCTGCTGACCGGGAGCAACGACCGCACGGTGCGCCTGTGGGACGGCCGTACGGGCCGATTCATAAAAATCCTGGCGCGGCAACAGCAAGATGTGGTCAGCATCTCCATCTCCCCGGACGGGGGCTCTTTCCTCACCGGTGGCTTCGACCGGAAAGATTCCGCACAGACCGTGAGCAATGTTTTTCGCATTCCCTCGGGGGAAAAGGTGATCGCCTTCGGCGGGAACGACAACACTGTTTTGGCCACCGCTTTTTCGCCGGACGGAACCCTGGCGGCGACCGGTGGAGGGTCGCGCTTCCAATCCCTCCTTTGGGAACCGGGCACCGGAAAGGTTCGGCGGCATTTGGTGGGAATGGGGAGCCGAATTTGGAGCGTGGGATTTTCCCGCGACGGTTCAACCATCGCCTGGGGCAAGACCTATAAAACCCCCCAACTCTTCAATCGCGGTCCCCTCGAGCATACCTTTCGTTTGCGCGGGGATTTCAGCTTGGATGCCGGTTTGGGGAAAATCCCCGGGGGTGAGTCCGGAATCGGCCGCGGCATTTTTGAGATGGGCGATTTGCGGGTGGACACCCCAAACCACCAGGTTCACAAAACCTTCCACGTTATGAAGGGGGGGAAGATCGTTCACCGGATCACCCGGGACGAAGTCCAGGCCTACGATCATCGCAGTCTGACCCTGACCCCGGATGGCCGAACCGTAATCGGCGGCAGCGGCCGCGGCATGATCACGGCATACGATGTGAAAACCGGACGCGCCCTGCGGAATTTCATCGGCCATACCGCCCCCGTGGTGGCGCTGGCCCCTTCGCCGGATGGGAGGTGGCTGGTTTCCGGATCGGCGGATCGGACCATACGGATTTGGGCCATTCGCTCCGGAAAACTTCTGCTGACCATTTTCCATGGCGACGATGACGAATGGGTGGCCTGGATACCGGAGGGCTATTATGCCGCCTCGGTGAACGGTGACCGTTACATTGGCTGGCATATTAACCGGGGGATCGATAAATCGGCCTTGTATTTTTCCGCCTACCAATTTTCCGGGCATTTTTATTACCCACAGGTGGTTGCCCATTACCTGGAAACGGAAGGGGATATCGACGAGGCATTACGGAGGGCCAATGCCAGGTTGCCCCCGGACAAACAGATTCGAAACATCGCCTCCGCCGATCTGCTGGGATTGTTGCCGCCCAGGGTGGCTTTCCGCCAACAGCCCGGACAAACACGCATCACCAAAGCGGCTTTTTTGAGTATCGACGCCTATGCGGAATCCCTCACCAGCGAACCGATTGAAGATATCTGGTTGTTGGTCAACGGCCGCAAGCGGGTGAAATCACGCGGAATCAAGGTGCAGGGGAAAGGAACGGAGACACCGAAAGTCCAGCAACCCGTGTCCAGGAGGGCCGCCGTGGAAAAACGATTGGAGGGACGGCAGGCATTTCTGCGGATGGAGGTGCCGCTGGTGGTGGGAGAGAATCGCATCGCCGTGGTGGCCAGGAACCGCCACGCAACCTCCGAGCCGGAGGTGATTGTCGTGGTGCGAAAGGCCCCGCCCCCAACGGCCAAGGCCTCCCGGAGCGGCAAACCTGTCCTCTACATTCTCGCCGTGGGCATCTCCGAGTACGCCAACACGGCCTACAACCTGGCAGTGGCCCATGCGGACGCGGAGGCGATTACGGCCTTGTTCAAAAAGCAGGCGGGCAAGATCTACCAAAAAGTGGAGGCGCGGTTGCTGCTCAACGGCCGGGCCGGCAGGGACGACATCCTCAACGGGCTGGAATGGCTGCACGAAAACGCCACCAAGCGCGACACGGTGCTGATCTTCCTGGCCGGTCACGGCCTCCAGGACCGGCGCGGCAACTACTATTTCGTGCCCTACCACGGCGACGCGCGAAAACTGCGTACAACCGCCGTGCGCTGGGCGGAGTTCCAGGAGTTGTTCATCAACATTTCCTCCAACGTGATCATGATGACCGACACTTGCCAGGCCGGCGCGATCACCGGCGGCAACGCCAAACTGATCGACCTCACCGAGACCCTGCGCCGGATGAAGCAGGCGGAAAGCAACGTGATCGTGATGGCCGCCTCCACCGCGACGCAAGAATCCCAGGAGCGCCCCGAGTGGGGCCATGGGGCATTCACCAAAGCCCTCCTGGAGGGATTCGGCGGGAGGGCGGACCGCAATGGAGATGGGGCGGTGGACCTCAAGGAAATCAATTTTTTCGTGGGCCGGCGCGTGCGGGAGTTGACCGGCGGCGAGCAAACTCCGACCACGGTGTGGATTTCCAGGACCACACCCAATTTCAAGCTGGTGGTGAATTGAGCGGGGTTTCGATCAGGCGCTTTCAGATAAATGGAGAGAGAGGCCCTGGGAATCCGGGGACAATGACGCGAAAACCCATTGATTCCCAAAGAAAAATCAGGTACAAGGAAAATGGAATGGTTTATGGACGTTCAACCCCCTGGAGAGCCCAAATGAAATCCACTGGTAAAAAAATTTCCAGTGCATTGATCGGGATGGCAGTCTTGTTTATCATGGCCTCGCCCCTTTCCGCGGACCCTGGCGATCCGCCGGAGATTATTGACAAGCCGGCTCCCTCGGAAGAGGGTGGACACATCATGATCGTCGAGTTTGTGGCGCGCTCCTGACCCGGAATCGCGGCGCCCGAGCGAAAACCCTTTCCGGGCGCGCCGGACAGGCGTTGACCAAGCTCAAAATCATGGATCCCGCCGGCTTTCCTCGGGGAGGGTGGTACAGGGAGGGAGGGCCACCGGAAAAAGTTGCGTCGGGGTGTCCGCCGCGGCCCCGCGCCGGGGAACCCCCTGTCAGGCCGTGTCGTCTTCCTCCAGGCCCAGCTCTTGGACCATGGCTTCGCGCATCTTGAATTTCTGGGCCTTGCCGGTGACGGTCATGGGCAGGGCGTCCTTGAAGCGGATGTGGCGGGGAATCTTGAAATGGGCGATCTGGCCTTCGCAGAAGGCCTTGATTTCACCGGCATCGGCCTGTTCGCCCGCCTTGAGGACGATCCAGGCGGCCAGTTCCTCACCGTATTTGGGATCGGGCACCCCGAAGACCTGCACCTCCTGCACCTTGGGGTGGCGGTAGAGATATTCCTCCACTTCGCGGGGATAGATGTTCTCCCCACCCCGGATGATCATGTCCTTGACCCGCCCCACGATGTTGCCATAGCCTTCCGCGTCCAGTACGGCCAAGTCGCCGGTGTGCATCCAGCCCTCGCCATCCACGGTTTCCCGGGTGCGTTGCTCGTCGTCCCAATAGCCCTGCATCACCGAATAGCCCCGGGTGCAAAGCTCGCCCTGTGCGCCCACGGGAAGGGTCTCCCCTTGTTCGTCCACGATTTTCACCTCCACGTGGGGATGCACCCGTCCCACGGTGGAGACCCGTTTTTCCAGGCCGTCGTCCACATCGCTCTGAAAGGATACGGGGCTGGTTTCGGTCATGCCATAAGCGATGGTGACCTGGTTCATGTGCAGGTCGGTGACCACCCGCCGCATGATTTCGATCGGGCAGGGCGCGCCGGCCATGATCCCGGTGCGCAGGGCGCCGAAAGTGAACTGGCCGAAATCGGGATGCTCCAGCATGGCCACGAACATGGTGGGCACGCCATACAGGCCGGTGCAGCGCTCGTCCTGGAGCGCCCTCAGGGTGTCCAGCGGATCGAAGCCTTCGCCTGGAAAAACCATGGCGGCGCCCTTGTTCACGCAGCCCAGCGAGCCCATCACCATGCCGAAGCAATGGTAGAGCGGCACGGGAATGCAGAGCCGGTCCTGCTCGGTGAATTTCAGGGCGTTGATGGTGAACAGGGCGTTGTTGACAATGTTGCGGTGGGTGAGGGTGGCGCCCTTGGGCGAGCCGGTGGTGCCGCTGGTGAACTGGATATTGATCGGCTCCTCCGGGGAGAGCGAATCGGCGATGGTGGCCAGTTGTTGGATGTGCGCGTCCCCGGCCAGGGCGGGGACGCCGTCGAAATTGAGCATGCCCGGGCTGGAGCCGCTTCCCATGCGGATCACGGTGCGCAAATGGGGCAGCCGGGCGGCCTGGAGCCGGCCTGGCTCGCAGCGTTTCAGCTCCGGCGCCAGGGAGGCCAGCATTTCCAGGTAGTCGCTGGTCTTGAAGGCCGGGGCCAGCACCAGGGCCTTGCAACCCACCTTGTTGAGGGCATATTCCAGTTCCACCATTTGGTAAGCCGGGTTGATGTTGACCAGGATCATCCCGGCCCGCGCGGTGGCGTACTGGGTGAGGATCCATTCGGGGCGGTTGGGGGACCAGATTCCCACCCGGTCGCCTTTCTCCAGTCCCAGCGCCAGCAGCCCCGCGGCCAGGGCGTCGACCCGCGCGTCCAGTTCCCGGTAGCTCCAGCGGAGGTTCTCCCGGGGGAAGACCACCGCCTCGCGTTCCCCATGCAGGGAGACCGTGCGGCGCAGCAACCGGTCGATGGTGAGCTCCAGCAGGGGTTCGCCGCGCGCTCCGGCCACATGGGACAGCCCGCCGGAGGGCAGCCGGCCGGGGGGTTGGCTGTTTTCCGCGGGAACTGGGCCGCGGGGGCTTGTGGTCATGGTCTTCCCTCCCAATGGATGTGGCGGACCGGCGGCCGGAGGGTGCGGCCCGTCCGGTGGCGTCTGGTTTCACCCGGAATCGTCCGGGGATCGTTCCAAGGCATGGGCGGAAAAACCAGCGGAGGTTTCCGGCCCTTTGGCATCAGGATTTCCGGGGACGCCTAGGCTGTGTCTGAAAACCCTAAAAAATGGGGACGTTGTCCCCAAACCCCTACCCTCCGGGGGGAAACTTTGAAAAGTTTCACCAAACTTTCTTATAGGAAAAACAGGTATTTAAGCCTCTCATTCCAATATCTTAATAAAAGTTTTAATCCATTTTTTCCAAAAAATGGTCAGGGGGTGTGGGGGATGAAATCCCCCACGCATTTGGATGGTCACAGGCCTTTTAAAGTTGGTCAGGGTTCCAAGGGGTGAAACCCCTTGGCCGCCAGAGGCACACAACCTCCTTTTTTCAGACACAGCCTAAGCCAGTTTTTCCGCGAAAAAAGCCAGCGCCTTGTTCCAGGCGTCCTCGCTGGCCTCGGGGCGGAATTTTTCCTCGTTGTTGAAAGACTGGAAAGCGTGGCCGGCGCCGTCGTAGCGGTGGAAGACGAAATCCTTTCCGGCTTTTTGCAGGGCCGCCTCGAGCAGGTCCACGTCCTCGGGCGGGGGGTTGGTGTCGTCGTTGCCCCAGAAACCCATCACCGGGCAGGCAATGTTGGCGGCCAGCTCGATGGCCGGCGGTGTGCCCTCGCCCATGGCCAGTTTGATGCGCCCGCCATAAAAGATCGCGGCGGCCTTGTAGCCGGGATTGGTGCAGGCGCCCAGCCAGGCCACGCGGCCGCCCCAGCAATGACCCGCGATCCCGATCCGGTTGGCGTCCACGTTTTCCTTGGCGGCCAACAGTTTGTAGGCCGCGTCCAGGTCCAGGGTGGTCCAGTCGTCCCGGAACGCATCGCGCTTGACGTCCATTTCATCGGACTTGGGCCACCAGTGGAAGATGAACGGCGCGGCCACCAGATAGCCGTTTTCAGCGAACCGTTCGGCGGTTTTGAGGGTGAACTCGTCGTTTTCCACGCCGGTGTGGCCGACGGGAATATGCTGGCAGAGCACGAGGCCGGGATGGGGCCCGGGACCTTCCGGCTCGAACAGGAAAACTTCCATCGGGCTTCCATTCACCTCCGTGGTTTCAATGCGGTGGGTCATCGCTCTCTCCTCAAATTTGACAATGGATTTGGCGACACTTTTACCACCACCCGCCGGAATTTAACAGGGCAAAGGAAAATCCCGCCCGTCAGGGACGCCATGGGTTCGATGAAACCGCCGTTCATGTCCCCGCCCCGTAGGTGAGGAAGATCAAACCGGCCAGCACCATCACCACCTCGATGGCGAGCACGAAGGCCGCCTCGGAAACCCGATCCATCATTTTTCCGCCCAGGAATGTGCCGGCCATCATGCAGGGCACCAGCACGGCCCCGTGGATCAACACCGGCGGGGCCAGGTAGTCCCGCCCCCCAAAAACGGCCAGCTTGACGATCTGGATCAAGAGGATGTTCACCGCCATGGTTCCCACGAAAGCGCCCTTGCGCAACCCGTACCACAGGAAAAAAGGCGCCAGCAGAACCGCCACCACCGCGGTGATGCCCGTGATCAATCCGTAGAGCATCCCCAGGGGCAGGAACCACAAGGGGGAAAATCCGGTCACATGGCCCGAACGCAGGCGCCGGACGGCGGCGGCCAGGATCAGGAAAGCACCCAGCACCCGGGTCAGCAGATCGGGCTCGGCCACGGTGAAGAGGTAGGTGCCCAGCAGCGTGAAGGGCAAGCTGCCCAGGGAGAACCACCACACCGGGCGAAAATCGACTTGGCGCCCATAGGCCGCCACGCGGCTGGCGCTGGCCGCGAAGAGGGCGATGGTGACGATCGGCATGGCCGCCTGAATGCCGAACTGGAACACCAGCACCGGGAGCAGAATCACCGTCACCCCACCCCCGGTGATCGCGGCGAAAAACGAGGCGAACAGCGCGATGGCCACGAGGATGGCAAGATTGAGAAAATCCGGGGTCAACGGAAGGCATCCTGTTGATGCGCGGGGAATGTCCCGGCGGGGACTGTGCCGTGGAGATTGGCCCGTGGGGATTGGCCCATGAGGCACGATTCACACTGGCCGCTCTCCGCGGGAGGATGATCCGCCGGGAGGTTCTCCCGTCCCGCCTGGTTCCTCCCCGGAATGGACCTCTCTGGCAACCGGGCTTGGAATGCTAGTCGGGGAAGGGAGAACTTTCCCCCGGGGGCAGCCCGATCTGAAAAGTGTTGAGGGTCATGCAGACCATTGAATAATACCCCAGGGTTCCGATCAACTCCACCACCGCGGGGAGACCGAACGCCTCGACGGCGCGTTGGTAGGCCGCCTCGCCGACCCGATTGGTCTCGAACAATTCCACGCAGAGCGCATACACCGCTTCCTCATCCGGGGCGGTGAAATCGGGGCGGCGGCCCGCGGCCAGGGCGGCGATGACGCCCTGGTCCAACCCAGCCTTTTTGGCCAGCTTGGCGTGAGCGTAAAACTCGAATTCCGCCTTCCAGTGCCTTCCCGTGATAAGGATCGCCAGTTCCAGCAAGGGGGCGGGCAGGGAAGAGCGAAAGCGGATGAATTCGGACAGGGCGCGGGCGCACCTGGCCAGTTCCGGGCTGTTCAGCCATGCGGGGTAGGGGCCCACCACCTGGCCATGGGGACCGGAGCGGATTTCCTCATGGACGGCCCGCTGTTCTTCCGTCATCGATTCGGGTGGCAGGGGCGGCAGTCGGTTCATGGGCGTTCGATTCCTCGGCCGGTTGGAGAGGTAGGGTTGAGAAGGCCGGATTGGTTGGAGATGGCCCCGCGGTGCCGGAGTCTACCACCCGCTTGCTGTGAACTCCAACCCTTGGCGGCCCCCGCCAACTTTCAGCGGGTATTGATCCGTGATTTCCGGTATCATGATTTCCGGCATCATCGCGGTCCATATCATCGCGGTCCATATCGCCGCGTCCAGTATGGTTGTTTCCGGCAGAGTCGCGTCCGTGGCCGGAAGTCGCGTCCGTGGCCGGAAAAGGAGGAAACGCCATCGTTGGAGGGTCTGGCCCTTCGATTTCCGCCCGGCCCGCCGTTTTCACGGGGATGTTGGATGAGTTTGATGAAAAGCCGTTTGCGCGTGATGCTGGGGCTGACGCTGTACCTGGCCTGCCTGTGGTCGCTGGCGATGGTGATTTATTTCGTGTTCAGCGTAATGCTCATCGGTGATCCCACCTATTGCCATCCCCGGCTCCGGTTTTACGAGGTGGTCTTTCCCGCCCGGCCCCTGGCCTGTTTATTGGCCGACCCGGGAGGGGAACAGGGCCAACGGCGGGGCCGGTTTTCCAATGGCGGGCGGTGAAAAAGGCCGCGCTGAAAACAACCCGCCAGGCGATTGGGGCAAGGTGCATCCCGGGTGCGGTGGGCCGGGTGGCGAATGAAACGCAATGGTTTGGACGGACGATTTTTTTGAACAGCGCGGGGATCGATGGGCGATAGGATCAAGCAGGTTGCGTTGAGGGTGCCGGGGCTGCTGCCGCTGGATTTCAAACTGCGCGGATATCGCAGGATGCTTTCCGGCAACCGGGAATTGAAGCTGCTCAAATTTCTGGTGAACCCGGAAAAAACGGCGGTCGACGTGGGCGCCAACAAGGGGTATTTCACCTTTTGGCTGGAAAAATACGCCGCCCATGTCCATGCCTACGAGCCCAACCCGCACAATTATTTTTATCTGCGCGGGGCGAGGGGGAAAGTCACCCTGCACCAGGCCGCCCTTTCGGACGCGGCGGACTCCACCACCTTCCGGGTGCGGGTGTTCGAGGAAAAACGCTTTTGGCGGCGCCTGCTCGGCGGCGGCGGACGCCTCGACCATCGTGGGGGGAGCCTCCATCACCAGGCCATCGGCGAGCATTTCATCGAATATCCGGTGGAAATCCGCCGCCTGGACGACGAATCGCCCGGCGCGGTGGGGTTCCTCAAGATCGATGTGGAAGGCCACGAGTTGTCCGTGCTGCGTGGCGCGAAAACCCTGATCGCAACCCACCGGCCCGTCCTGCTGATCGAGATCGAGCAACGTCACAACGGCGCGCCCACCAACCAGGTGATCGCCACGGTCGAGGCCTTGGGCTACCGGGGAATCGCCATCACCCGGCAGGGACTGCAAACCGCCGCCACGCTCGATCCCGCCACCTACTTCGATTACGCCAACCGCACCGATTACGTGCTGGACTTCATTTTTCTCCCGGCCTGAGACCCCACCGCCAACCGCATTGGAACCGCCGAGGCACGCCGATACGCGCGGATTCAACTGCAACTGCTTTTGTCCACGGGTTGCGCGGGTTTGAACGGCGAACTGGAAGACCCCACTCCCGCCCTTCGGGCATCCCCTTCGTGCTTTTTGCAGTTAGCGGTTCCCCTCTCCTGCGGTAAAAGCAGTTCATCCGCGTTTATCGGCGTTCATCGGCGGTTCTATTTCGCGTGGCTGGTTTTCGGTGGCGGGAAGCCTAATCCTTGCTGAGCGCCTTGGGCGGCCGGGCCAGGTGAAATCCCTCGAAGGGCTGCGAGCGGTCATGGGCCTCCAGGGGATGATGCAGGGGCGCCAGCGGCGCGCCCCCGTCCACCCGCAAGGTTTCCCCGGTGATGAACGCCGCGGCTTCGCTGAGCAAAAAGACCACCGCCGCGCTGACTTCGGCTTCCGTGCCCAGCCGTTGCAGGGGCACGGCCTTGTGGAGTTGCCGGAGGGTGTTGGTGGTTTCCTCGTCGTAGGTGTCGAATCCGCTGGAGGCCACCCAGCCGGGGGCCACCGCGTTGACCCGCACGCCGGAGGCCGCCCATTCCACCGAGGCGGTCTTGGTTAAATTGTCCATGCCGGCCCGCGCCGCGCCCGAATGGCCCATGGTGGGCATGCCCTTGAAGAAGTCCGCCACGATGTTGACGATGGCCCCGCCATGGGCCTCCATGTGTTGCAGGTAGACCTCGCGGGACATCAGGAAGCCGCCGGTGAGGTTGTTGCTGAGCACCGCCTCGAAGCCCTTGCGGCTGATCTTGGCCAGGGGCGCGGCGAACTGTCCACCGGCGTTGTTGACCAGCCCATGGAGGGCGCCCCGGGCCGCCACGATCTCCGCGATGGTGGCTATCACGCCGTCCTCGTCGCGGATGTCCAGGCTGTGCACCCCCGCCGTGCCGCCTCCTTCCTCGATTTCCCCGGCCACCTCGCGCAGGGGATCGATCCTGCGCCCAATCAGCACCGGATGGGCGCCCAGGGCGGAGATCTCGTGGGCGATGCAACGGCCGATGCCGCTGCCACCGCCGGTCACGATGACTGTCTGTCCCTCCAGCAGGCCGGGCCTGAAAATGGATCGATAGGGCATGAATTCGCGTTCGATGGATGCGCGGCCCGGTTCAGCAAAAAAGCCGGCCGCTATTGGCAAGTAAAACGAGATATGAAAGGGAGCAGGGAGAGCGTTGCGCCGCATCCTGTCCACGGTGACGCTTCGGAATTTCGGGTGGAATCAATGATGCGCCGCCAATTCCTTCATCACCTCGGCTTCCAGGTTCTCCCATTCTTCAAATGGGGGGAGGTCGATGGTTCCTCCCAGCAGGGCCTGTACTTTTTCAAGGAATGCCCGTTCGGACGAATGCATCAGATTGTCCGCATGAGCCATGGCGCACAGGGTTTTGATCAGGAAGGCGCGGGCGAATTCGCCGGAAAGACTGTTCAAGCGGAGGGCGAGGCTTCTTCCCGCATCGGCCAACTCCCCGCGGTCCGCTTCATCGAGGCCGACCAGATCGATGAATTTGGACAGGATATGCTTTTCCGTCGGGGCGAAATCCTCGTCCACCCTGGCGATGTGCAACGCGAAAAGCAGCGTGGTTTTCAGATCGTCCCTCGTCAAATCCCCCATGACTTTTCCCTGTTATGATTGGTTGCCCGGGGTGAATTCCTGATTTCCTTATCTTTATTGCACAAAGGCCCGAATAGAAAGCCCATATTTTTCTTCTCCCGCTGGAGTGTTCCCACTCACGGCGGCCGGCGCGGGATCGTTAATATCCTTACCTGGGAACCATGCCCGGCCCGGCCGTACCCCCCGGAGGATTGTAGCGGAAGCATCGCGGAGCGTCATCGCCCAATGCGCCATGGGAGGTGAAAAAGGAACTGGGCGGCAGGCCGTCCGGGTCATTCTATGATGAAATTCATCTTTATTTCCCGGCCGCGGCGGCGCACGTCGAGGGTGATTTCCTTCTCGTTTTGAAACATGGTCAACAATCCCACGGCCTGATCGGCGGTGGTGATGGGCTTGCCGTTCACCGCCTTGATCACGTCGAAATTGAGCAGGCCGATCCGCTGGAAGATGCTCCCCGGGCGAATGCTGCGAATCTGGAACCCGGAACCGTCCTTGCCGGTGTAGGGAACCACCCGGGCCTGTTTGAGCACGGAGGCGAAGTTCTCCATGGACTTTTTCACCTCCACGGCCGGCACCCTCACCTCGATCGAATCCCCCCGCCGGACGCTGGGGAAAACCCCGCCCCGGGAGAGGGGGCGCGCCCTGGAAGCGACCGAAGGCCTGGCCCTGGGGAGTTTGGGCCTGGCGCTCCGCCCGGGCCTGGATTTGAAGCGCGTGGCCGCATTGACCGGCGCCGCGGTGTTGTATTTTTCATTCAGGATGAGCGTCACCGGGTTTTCCAGGTATCGCACCCGGATCGATTTTCTCAGCACCGCGAGCAGCTTGCTCTGGGTGGCCCGGCATTCCTTGTTGGGCGGATTTTCGCTCGAGGGCATGCACTCGCCGGGCCGGTAGGTTCGCTTGTTGCGGCCCGACCCGTCCGCCACGATGGCAAACGAACGCCTTCCAAACACCATGGTGCCGGCCAGCATCAAATTGGGCCGGGGATCCTGCACCGGGGGAGACGGGCCCGCCGTGGGGGGGCGGATGCCGGAGGGGGTGACAGGCTGGCGCGCCACCGCCTTCTTGGTGCGGGCGGCCTTGAAAACGTTGGCTGCCAGGATGGGCTGAAATTCGCGCAGAAGAACTTTCACCCGCGTGGATTGGCCCGTCACCCGAACGGCCCGCACCGAGGGAGGCAGCGTGCGGCGCTTCAACTCCGAGCCCAACCGTTCCATCCCAAAGGAGGCGGCATGGTAGGAGGTCAGGCCCAGCAGCAGCAAATTGCCGTACACCAAACCTGTTCGCAGGGAGATCATGATGGTTCCTTGGCTTCGATTCACGGCAAAGGTATCCTGAAGTCCGATGCCGCGCAACCGCCCATTGATTTGATGGGGGGTTGAAACTTGGTTTCCTCCTCCCGCTTCCGCCGGGGAACTTTCCACCGTTTTCAAATGATCTCACCACCAACCCGCGGACAAACAAAACCGGAACGCGGGGTGGTCATGCTGCTCAATTTTGGCGGGCCCCGCGATCTGGACGAGGTGCAAAACTTCCTCTATGAGATTTTGCGGGATCCCAATACGATCCAATTGCCCGCCCCGCATTGGATGCAGAACCGCTTCGCCCGGTTCATCGCCAGCCGCCGCGTCGTTGAAATTTCCCGGCAATACGGGGTGATCGGGGGCCGTTCCCCATTGGTCGAGGCCACCGGGCGGATCGCCACGGCCCTGACCCGGGCGCTGGCGTCGCGCTCCGGGGAAGCGCCTCCGCCGGTGGTGATCGCCCACCGCTACCTGGCGGGCCATGCCCGGGCGGCGGTGGAGCAGGTGATGGCCCTGCACCGGGAAAGCCCCGTGGACGCCATACTGGCCCTGCCGCTCTATCCCCATTTCAGTTATGCCAGCAGCGGTTCGTCCTTCCAGCAACTCCATGGCCTGCTGGCCGCCGCCGGATGGAAGGGGCGCCTGTGGGCCTGCCGCTCCTATCCCGACGCGCCAGGATACATCGACGCCATGGCCGCCCGCCTGGATGCGCTGTTGACCGCGGTAAGGCCTCCGCCGGAAACGACGGTGATTCTCTGCTCCGCCCACGGCCTCCCGAAGGCTTATCTGGGGCGCGGGGATCCCTATCTGGACGAACTGCACCGCACCCTGGAGCCCCTGCGCGGACGGTTCCCCGGTTGGCGTTTCGAGCTGTCCTTTCAAAGCAGGGTCGGCCCGGCGGAGTGGTTGAAACCCTATACCGACAAGATCATCCCCCAGTTGGCCGGGCAAGGGGTGCGCCATCTGGTGTTCGTGCCGCTGGCCTTCGTCAACGACCATCTCGAAACCCTCTACGAGGTGGGCGTGACCTATTTCAACATAGCCCGCGCCCATGGCATCACGCCCCACCGCGTACCGGCGGTGGAAGACCACCCGGCCTACATCCAGATGCTGGCCCGTGCCGTGGCCGATTGGCTGGAAGCAACCCCGCTGGAAGCATCCCCGCTGGAAGCAACCCCGCTGGAAGCATCCCCGCTGGAAGCAACCCCGCTGGAAGCATCTCCCTCGCCATCCTTGCGCCCGGTGGAGGAACTGCTGCCTCCCAGCCAGACCTGGCGCCGCCATGGCCCCTGGCTGGCGGCCCTGGGCGCGGCGTTGGCGCTGGCCGGGGGAATATCGTGGTGGATCGGTTGAGCGGGGGATCGGATGAGCGGGGCGGGGCGGTGAGCGCCAAGCTTCGATGAAATATCACCCGATCTGGAAGGTCAACTTGCCATGGGACTCGCGCAGCGCCGTCTCGACCGCCTGCGGAGTGTCCCCCTTGGCGAAGATGAAGCCCAGGTAGCGGTGTCCCTCGGGCAGGGGCGCCACCTGCTGGGTCAACGGAATGGATATTTCCACATCCTCGATGCCTTCCACCTGCCTGGCTGCTTCCAGGCCGTTTACGGAGTGGAGGGTGCCCGCGCCGGGAATGGGAATCATCATCACCCCCGATGCCCTGGACTCGCGCTCGGCGGCGCGGTTTTTTGCCTCGGCGGCGCGGTTTTTTGCCTCGGCGGCGGCCGGGGTTTGCCCCAGGGCCTGCCGCAGGATCAACTCCTCGAGACTCATGCCGGCGCCGAAGCGCAGGCTGCGCGAACAATGGCCGCCGATGGAACGGGGGGCCATTTCCAACAGGTAAGGCTCGCCGCCATCCAGGCGCAATTCGGCATGCACCGCGCCAGTGCGCAGCCCCAATGCCCGCGCGCCACGGGCCGCCACGGCCAGCGCGGCTTCCTGCGCTCTCTCCGGCAGCCGCGAAGGAGTGATGAATAGCGTTTCCTCAAAGAACGGTCCGTCCAGGGGGTCGGGCTTGTCGAAGAAGGCCAGCAGGTGGAATTCCCCCTGCTGGATCATCCCTTCCAGCGCCACTTCGGCGCCCGGCATGAACGATTCCACCAGCAGGAAATCCGCGGCTTCCCCGCCCCGCTTTTTCAGCTCGGGGTCGTTGAGCATGGCGGCGATGCGCCCGAAGGCCGCGACGAATCCCGCCGGATGGTCCGCGCGAATCACGCCCCGGCTGGCGTTGAGAAACAGCGGCTTGAGCACGCAGGGATAGGGCGCCTCCCCGGATGCCGCCTCCGCATCGGCGGTGAGGGGATATCGCCGGTACCAGGGAGAGCGCAGCCCGGCCGCTTCCATCACCTCGCGGAAAACCGCCTTGTTGGCCCCGGCCACAACGCTTTCCTCGGGGTTGGCGGGCAGGCCCAGCCGGGCGCAACTCCGCGCCGCCAGCACCGTCGCGCTGTCGTCCACCGAGACCACGGCTTGCAGGGGCGAGTCGCCATGAAGCCCCTGGATGCGCTCCACGGAGGCTTCCAGGTCGAGAAAGTCCAGCGACAGGGTGCCTCCCTTGGAGAGGGCCTCCAGGGGATCGGGCCGGTCCAGGCCCACCACGATTTGATGGCCCAGCTTGCGCGCGGCGGCCATGAAATCGACGGCCCGGTAGGTCTCCGTGCCCATCAGCAGGAGAATGCGGCTCATGATCGGCTTATGGGTGGAGGGTAACGGGAGGAGGGTGGAAACCAATCATTCGACCGACTCGGCCTCGGCCGCCAGGTCCTGAAAAAATCTTCTGGTCATATTTTTCGTAATCCCACCGATGATCCGCTGCCCCACCCGTGCAATGAGACCTCCCACCTGTAAATCCCCGGAATATTTCAGCAGGGTCATATTCCCACGGTCCTCCAGATGAATGTCGCCTTCGGCTTTCACGAAACCGGGTTTTCCGGAGCCTTCCAGTTTCAGGGTATAGGATTCCGGCGGTTTCTTGTTGAGGATATTGATTTTCGCCCGGTAGCTCCCTTTGATGGCCCCGATGCCGATCGTGATCACAGCTTCAAATTTATCCATTTCGGTTTCCTCCAGGGATTCACAACCCGGCATGTGCTTTTTCAGCACTTCCCGGTCGTTCAATATCCTCCAGACTTTTTCCCGGGGGGAATTTACCAGGACTTCTCCTTCCAATTTCACTAAGCGCTCCAGATTCGGCTGCCGAACGCATCCGGGAGCGGATCCC
>JACZSY010000036.1 GCA_022573975.1 SAR324 cluster bacterium
AACCTCCGTGTCCTCCGGTTCTTCCTCTTCGCTCTCCTCGAAGGAGATGGTCAGGGACAGATCGTTCTTGGCCAAGGTCACCGAAAGGTGGCGGGTCAGATCGGTTTCCTCGCGCAGATCGGCCACCCCGCCGGTGAAATTCACCTCGCAATGCTGGGCTTTCGCGGAGAAGACCACCTCTTCCCCTTTGAGATTCCTGAAAAACACCCCCAGATTGAACGCCAACATGACTCGCCATCCATTCAAGGTCCGACGGCGCCAGCCCGGTTCTCCCGGACCGTCCGGGTGTGGGTTTAGTTTCCGCCGCCAAGTTCGATTGGCTTGCCTCCAAAGCGGGAAAATTTCCTCACCTGCTCCTGGTAATACCCAAGAGAGGCACCCCCCCCGTTTTTTCCGGTTTTTGCGAAAAGCAAGGCTTTTTGCGCGGTGCGCAGGGCTTGATCGTAGCGCTTCAGACGGAAATAGGTTTCGGCCAGGGTATCCCAGATATACGCATGTTCCCACTGGGCCGCCGCGGTTTTCGCCAGTTGCAGTCCTTCCTTCATCTCCGGCTCCGATGCCCCCGGCCGGGTCACCAGCATCCAGGCCAGGTTGTTCCGGGCCGTGGGGTCGCCGGGCGCCAGGCCGAGAATGATCCGGTAAAACCGTTGCGCCTCTTCATGCTCTTCCCGGAAAACGGCGCGGAGGGCCAGGCGATTCAGATTGGGCAGATGGGCCTGGGTCAGCGCCTCCCCGTTTTCCAACACCATTCGATCCAGATAGGCCGTGACCGCATCGCTGGAAAGGGTGACCTCTGACAGTACGCCCACCACCAGCAGGGCCACCAGCCCCGCCTTGAGCCGGCTGGCGCGCCGATCGTGGCGGGCCAGCCGCTCGCCCCCGTCGCCCGCGGCGCGGGCATGCCGGATGCGTTGGGCGATTCCGTAATGGTGCCAGTTGTCATCCTCCAGCGGAATGTGATTATAGGCCGCCAGCTTGGTGATGGCCTGGGAGAAAGCGTCCGGCCCCAGCCTGCGCAAGGCGTTGCCGTCCGCCTGCCGTTCGAAGATGCGGCTCACCAGGCCGATCCCGAACCGCAGGAACAGCATCAGCGCGCCGAAATACCCCACCAGCTGCAGCCAGCCGGGAAATTGAAACCCGAACACCAGGCTCGACCGGTCCAACAGCAGGATCGCCCCCTGCATCAGCAGCACGAACCCGACGATCGCCGCGAGGAAATACCATAAATGGCGGTGCTTGATATGTCCGGCCTCATGGGCGATCACCGAGCGCAGTTCACTGGGGGTCAGCATGGCCGCCAGCGCGGGACTGACCAACAGATAGCGAAAGGGCGGAATCAGCCCGATGATACCGGCGGTGGCGAACCCCATCATTCCATCCGGCCAAGTGAAGATTTTTGCCACCGACACTCCGTTCGCGTCCAGTTCCTCCTGAATCAACGCGTTGGTTTCCGGCCCCCGCAACGGTTTCAGCCCCCAGCAGAACCGCACCAGCAAGGGTACGGCCACCATGGCCAAGGTGGCCATGGTGGCCACCGAAACCGCCGCCTGGGGGATCCATCCATCGCTCCAGGCCACAATCCCGGAAAACCGGCCCAGCTGCATCAGGGCGCTCCACCCAAACCCGGTCAGCACCAGCACCAGCATTGGCAGGGAAAGACGCAGGGTCTGACTCACGCCCCCTCCCGCCGGCGGCTGGCGCTCGAGGGCGGCCGTTGGGACCGAACCGCCAAGCCCCGGCCGTTCATCCTTGCCTGAAACCCGCGCGGGAAAGGGGTGTTGGCACAATGCGTCGCTCAACCAGAAATTGACCAGGAAGCCCGCCATGACCGCCTCCAGCATCCCGGCCATCATCCCGGTGCGTAGCGCAATGGTTTGGGGCAGGGCCGTCATGTACAGGATCGCGTACCAACCGGCCATGTGGACGATTCGCCTGCGCAGAGGGCTGGCGCCCGCCGAACCGCCCCCGAACCAACGGGGGGGGAGATTGCCCAAAATGCCACCCCATAACGGCAGCACGGCGAACATCAAGGCCATTTCCCAGACCGATCGATCACCGGAAATCAAGCCGCCGGGCATATCCAGCAGCGACAATATGGCCCCCACGGCCAACAACAATGGAATAAAGGCGAAAAACATCCGTCAGCCAACCCTTTCAAAGGACGATCCGGGCCGGCGGCCCGTACAAAAAGATTCAAACCTCTCCCATCCTACCCTAAAATCGTTCCGGACGGGAGGCCGCCCTGGCTCCGATCCGCGACAGCCCCCCGCCCCTAAAAGGAGCCGCCCACGCCGATCAACAGCCTGGTGTTGCCGCTGGCGGCTCCACTGCCCATGAAAGGCGTATGGACCAGCCGCAATCCCAAATGCAAACGAGCGCCCACGGGAATGACCAACCCCACCTGCAAAGGCACATAGGGCACGATTTGATGTTCCGCCCGCCCCCCCGAAAGGAGGACGAAGGTGTCCATGACGCCGAATCCCACGCCCAGACCGATGGCGAAGGTCCGCCACAGCCAAAAATTGAGGCTCTGGGAAATGTCGATCTGCTTGATTTCGATGACTTCCACCTCCGGATTGGACGGCCGCCATTCCATCCGCGCCCAATTGATGCCAATGGCTATAAAAACCTGGTTCTTCGGGGCAAAGGCCAGCACGTATCCCAAGCCCAGGTTTTCCCGCACCTCCGCGCCGGAATAGGTTTGCGGACGCAACAGCACGGGAAACTCGAACATTCCCATCCGGTAGGTGACGGGTTCCCTCTCCCTGGAAAACCGGCGGAAAATGGGAGCCTCCTCACGCGCTTGCGCCACCAAACGCGGCGGCGCGTATGCTGTGAGAATGAGCAAAATCAGAAAAAATGGAAACAGGGTTTTCAACCGTTGTTCACAGAGATCGATAGGGTTGCAGGACGCCCGGAAGACCCGGCGTGGACCATTGGGCCATCATCGGCGTTACCCCTCCCGGGGTGGAAAAAGAATACCCCACCGGATGGATCAAAGGCCAATGCCGGACTCAGCGGCTGGACTCAGCGACCATACTCAGCACCCATCCCAGCGCCGCATCGCCGGGTCCCCGCCAACCATGCCGATTATTCCTCCAGCTCCGGAAGTTCCAGAGGGAAGGGGCGATCCGCGTCCGGGGCCGGGTCTTCAACCCCCGGAAAGGCCACATCCTCCAGGGAAGGCGCTTCTTCCGGGGGCGGCCCCGCCGCCTCGGGTGACACGGCGGGCGGTGCTCCCTGAATCGCGCCCTGTACCACACCGTCAGCGGGTTCCGGGCCGGGGGGGGAAGCATCGCCAGGGGGCTTTTGGCTGGAAGCCTGACCGGCTGCCGCGGCGGCAACGGCACCGGGGCCGGTTGTGGAGCCGGTTGCGGGGCCGGTTGCGGTGCCTTTTTGCATATGGCCCTCTCCCCCCGGCGGGGAATCTTCCGATCCGGTTTCCGGGGCAGGGGGCTTGAAGTTGTGGGGGGGGCGCCCGGCCTGGGAAAAGTCCGCGGCCGCCAACATATCCTCGCTCATCATGGTGCGGCTCAGATCGACCCCCTCCCAGTGCACGCCGTCCAGAATGCAGTTTTCGAACTTGACCCGGTCCAACCTCGCGGCCCGCCAATGGGTATTGGACAGATTGCAGCGGCGAAAAATCACCTCGCGCAGCAAACTTTGGCCCAGGGAACTCCCGCGGAAATTGCAATCCTGGAACACATGCACCCCGCCGGCGGAACCCAACTCGATGCGGCGCAGGTCCGTGCCGATGAACGCGCAATCGCGGTAACGGTGAATGCCCACCAGTTCCACCTCGGCCAGGGAGCTCAGGCTGAAATCGGCCCGCTCCATCACACCGCCCGGCACGCCTGCCAGGCTCATGGTGGGGTCCACATAGGTGCGCTCCGATTTGGGAACCTCCGGGCGCGGAATATCCGCCTGCCGGATTTCGCCAGAGGCCGCCGGAGGATACGGGGGCAAGGGCATGGCCCATTTGGAAGTTTTTATTGCCGGGGCCGCCGGTTTTTCCCCAGTTTTTTCCCCTGGTTTTTCCACTCCACCGGCATCGCCTTTCGCGGTGCCTTTTTCGGTGCCTTTTTCGGTGCCGTTTTCGGTGGCGTTTTCGCCAGCATCGCCTTTGCCAGCATCGCCTTTGAGATCATCGTCTTTGACAGCATCGCCCTTGCCATCCCCCTCCGCTGTGGCCGATGCTCCGGCATCGCCCTCCTCCGGTGGCGGAGTTTCCTTTTTCCCGTTTTCCGCCAGCTGCGGAAAAAGCACATCGGGGGTGAGGATGCCGGACTCCTGAAGTTCTTTCAGCACCAGGGAATCCCGCACCAGGCACCGTTGGTATTCATCGTCCACCTCCTTGTCCAACACGCTGAAATGAAGGCGGAGTTCCTCCATGCGCGGCCGCAGCGAGGCAGCCCTGGAGCGGCCGCCAAGGCGGGCCTCTTCATGGTGGGTGCGCCATTCCTGCCAGAGCCGCTCCCGCGCTTTCAAGGCGTTCATATAAGGCCCCTGATCGGAAAAGGTCTTGTCCTCCAGGGCCTCGATCCGGTGCTGGAAATGCGTGATTTCATAAGAGAGGGTGTCACGCACTTCCCCATTGGCCACCGCGTAGGCGGCCTTGAGGCGGGTCATCAAACCCCTGGCGGCATCCAGGGCAGTGGTGGGAACCCGTTTGGCCTGGGGCAGCAAGAGAGAGCGGCCGCTAAACAGGACGTCCCTCAACAGCACCAGCACCATCAGCAACCCCAGCACGAAGACGGTCCCCAAGACGTAAAAACTGATTTCCAGGGCGTATTCCATGAAGAATCCCTATCGGCCGCGATTTCCCCGGCCAAACCGGCCCGGAATGAAGCGCCCGGTATCCCATGGTGGATGTGGCGCCTTCATCCCAATTCTGATAGTTAGGGTTTATTGCAAAATGGGCCAACACACAAATGGGTTCGAGCGGTCTGGCTGTGAACGATTCTTTTATTTTGATGCATATCTCGGACCTGCATTTTCACCGTCTCCCCCGTCATCCCTCCGCATACCTCTCCAAGCGCGCGCTGGGGGCCATGAATCTGCTCTTGCGCCGATGGCGTGAATTTCCCCTCGAACGGGCCCGGGTCCTGGTCAAGCGGCTGGAGCAGGCCTCCTGGAACCATCTGGTGATCAGCGGGGATCTCACGCAGTTGGGCACCCCCGCCGAGTTCGCGCTTGCGCGGGAGGTGCTGGCGCCCCTGCTGGCCCGAGGGACGGAGCAGGTGACGGTGATTCCCGGCAATCACGACAAATATGTGGCCGAACCGAAAGGGGGGAGCGCCTTCGAGGCTTATTTCGGGGAATTCTGCCCGGCGGCGTCCGCCCCGCCCCGGCACTTGGCCGGGAACTGGTGGCTGGCCGCCTGGGACAGCGCCCAACCGGCGCCCTGGAACTCCGCCGAGGGACGTGTGCCGGCGGAAACCTTGCTGGCCACGGAAAGCTGGCTGGCCGGCAGACCCTCCGGGTCACGGTTGATCGTCGCCAATCATTACCCGGTGTTCTTTCCTCCCGGACATTCCCCGGCCCCGGCCCACGGCCTGGTCAATCACGAGTCGGTTCGCGCATGGTTGTTGAACCATCCGGTGCGGCTCTACCTCCATGGGCACGTGCATCAAAACTGGATACTGACCGTCGAGGGCAACCACGGGCCCCTCACCTCGGTCAATTCCGCCGCATCCACGGCGCGCCCGGGGGGCGCGGGAGTCTCTTCCTTTCACAGGATCGTATTGGACGGCGGCGATTTCCGTGTCGAACCCCAGCAGTTGGAGTAAGCCCGGGCCTGGGGCGGCTGGAAAAACAAGCACGGGGTGAGATGGAAAATGGCCCCGAGACAAAAAGGGTCTTGCGAAAATTCGCGGCAATGGCATGGTGAGAAGAAAACAGGGGAGGCCGATTTCCCCGCCCACCGGTGTTGGCGAATCCGTCTCCGTTTTTCACCCCCGCCATCCTTCCGGTGGAAGGGGGGCGCTTCATGGGTGGCTTGAGGAAAACCCCGCCCCCCAGGCCTTTACTTGGTTGGAGGGTCCCCACGGACAAACCATTGGCGCAACCCCAGGAGCAATATGAGTGACGCGAATTGGAAAGAGGCCTATGAGGAAATTCTTCGCGAGGAAAAAGAAGAAAGGGACGGAGGCGTATCTTCGCCAGGGGATGAACGGCGGAAGCAACCCCGTTTCCGCATCAAATCGGGGTACGTCTGGATCAAGATCCAACCCCGCTTTTTTGTGGTGGATGTTTCGGTTTCGGGAATTTCCCTGCTCTCCGACTACCCGTTTGAAATCGGCGAGGAATTAAACATCACTTTGGGCAAGGCCCTTACCATCGTGTCGGTGGTGAAGGAATGCGTGTTGGTGCAATCGGATGAAGCCCTGCTGGAAAACAAGTATCTGGTGCGCTGCGCTTTCGAAAATGAGCGCCAAGGGATGGAGTTCCTGGTCATGATCAAGGAAACCGATGAATTGGATCTGGAGATCGGAGGAAAAGCGCCGGTTGCCAATGAAAGGGACGAGTTGGAGCTGGATATTGGGGACTAAGCGGCCCTGGTACGGAAGGATATCAAGGCCGGGCCAACGAATTGGGTTTCCTGCTGTTTTCCATTTTACCAAGTCAAAAAACTATTGGAATAGGTGGGGAGGGGACAATTACCCAACGTTTTTGCCAAGGTGGAAATGGACCCTTTGGCCAAGTGTCTGTTATGCGTTCCAGGCATATCCTCCCGCAATATTTATAGTTATTGGGCAATATCTCCGAGCCGATGATGACCTTGGCCTCCCCCACCTTGACCAGATTTCGGCGGGATGCGGGCCATTCATTCTCGCCAAGAAAAATAAATAACCTCGGGGCAAGCGGCAGAAAAATATCCTTAATAATGACATCGCCGCAAGCAGCGAGGTATTAAGCTTCCGGCTTTTATCCACCACAAACGGCGGGGAGGACCCGTACAAAAAGATTCAAGAGAGGCGTTACTGATTGGAGCTTAAAAGCAATTGTCTTTGAACCCCGCGGTCCAGGTTCTGGATCCAACTGTTGTAATTTTTATGGATTTTTCCGTTTTTATAATTCAGTTTTTCACTGTTTTTATAAGTGATTGAATACTGTTTCCTATCATATTTTATTTCGACTTCTGCAACGTGTTTCCTTAAAAATATTTTTGCCGAAATTATGCCGGGGTCAGTTCTTTTCATCTTCCATCCCAATAAAATTCCGGCATTAATTATAGACTTTCCAACTATTTCTTTAGTAAGATCAAAAGGAATTGGTGAGGAATCAACGTTATAGATTGGAATTCTCCTGCTACAAGATATAAAAGAAAAGGATATCAAAACGATTATTAGAAAATTAAATAAATTTTTCATGATATTTCTCACAGGGTTGGATTATAGCTTTTCATCAATTCCGAGTTATTATTTTACCGTCTTGGAATCAAGGTTTGTGAAATTGGAAGAAAAAATTTTTCCATTTGGGGTCATGAAAGATTGATCCCTTGCTGGAGATTGTTGAAAACACCACAAAGACATTTGAATTAACTCCTATCTCGGCAATACCAGGATAATAATTAAATTGGGCGGCCATGTGGCATTTTTTAAACTCCAAGAAATATTGAACTAAAGATTGATCAAAATCAACTTAAAACCCCGCCTCATAATTGAACTGCAAGGACACGCCCCGTTGGCGGAGGGTGTCCCCTGAAAGGTGCTGGAACAGCCGCAGTTGGAGAGAGTAAGGGAGGCGCGAAGGGACGGCCAGCCGTCAGGCCTGCAAGCAGGACCGATTCAGCCTCCTCGAGAATTTTCACGTCATCCAAAAGCGCGCGCACGGCGCGGCCTTCATTCCCAAAGCGGTGTGGGGCTGTCAGATGCCGCACCGGGCGGGAGGTCCCAGGGCGGCGGTTTGCCTGGCCGGCGGTGTGTTGTTTTCATTCCGGGTTGCGGTTTTCCCGCCGCCCACCAATCCCCTCAGGTTGAAGGTCAGGGCCACGCGGCGATTGACAAAAAAGGATTCCTGGCCGTTTTCCAGCACGGTGTTGACCGTCTCTTCCACGCTCAGCCGTACCGCATAGCAGGCCGGGTTGTATTCCAGAAACAGCAGGCTCCTGTCGAGCCGTTTGTCCAGGGGCGGCGCGCGGTCGAGCAGGTTGAAGCGCCCGCTGAATCCCATCGAGAGGGCGCCTCCCAGGGCCATTTCGCCCGCGAAGTTGAAGCTGTTGCTTTCGGGCACCAGTTTGTTGTCCGGGGTGAAGTGCGTGAAAGCGTTGAAGCCGTACCCGGCGGACAGGGACATATGGGGCCCCGCCTGACCGGCCCAGGAGAGCGAGGCCCGGGTGAGGCGATCCTGCTGGTGGTGGTAATCCAAGCGGAAGCGGAGGGTGTATGCAGCACCTTTGGCCTGGCCTTCCAGGATCAGGGGGAGCAGGGGTTCGCCGGGGTCCGTTTCCTGATCGCCGGAAAACCCGGGGCCTTGCAGAGGGTCCGCGTCCGCTTCCCGGAGAAAATTGTAGCGTTGGATCAGGTTGATGCTGAGCAGCTCGCGCACGTCGCCCGCATTGGCGGAAGCGGCCTTTTCCGTGCCGGAAACCCCCGCCCCGCCGCCTGCCAGACGCCCGAGCAGGGTGTTGTCCAGGCGCAGCACCGCCAGGCGCTGGGCCACCCGCGCCCGCAACAGCAGGTCCGTCAGCGGCTCCGGTTGCGCCACATCCTCCACCTGCCGGAAAATCAAGCGGGGAACGATGCGGTGCTTGAGGGCGTCGAAGCGCCCTTCGGATTGGGGATAGGTGCGCGCGTAGGTGGTGCTGAGTTCGGCCTCGGCCTCGGTGAGTTGAAACGACTGGTCCTCGATGGCCTGGGTTCCGCTCCCGGAGACGAATTGGGTCAACCCGGTATAGTCCACGAAATGCCGGCGGGCGGTCAGGCGGAAGGTATAGGCGCCGCCCAGGGCGATGGGAAGGCTCAATCCGGGGCTGATCACGCCCAAGTTGCCGCTCACGTCTTCGCTGGCCTCGAATTGGACGCCCTCCAGCCCCAGTTCCAGGGCCAGGGGAAACCAATCGGACACGACGCCCCCCAACACACCGGAAAACCGGGGGAACAGGCGGGGACGAAGGCCCCGGTCCGTGGCCCCGGCGTGATCGGAATAGAAGGACTCGTCCTGGTAGTCCGCGTTCTGTTCGAAGGTGAGGAAGCTATCGATCCAGGAGGTCTGGTTGCTCAGGGTGGCCTGATAGCTCTGGAAGGGACGAAATTGAGTGATCCCCTTGTATTCCCGGCCCACCTGCCCGTCGCTGGAATGGCGGTAGGAGAGCACCAGCCTGGAGGCCTCGCCCAGGGCCTGGTTGTGCTCCCAATCCAGCAGGAAGCGCAGTGGCCTGGGATCGCGCAAGGCGGCCTCCCCCGGGTCCAGGATGTCGTTTTCCAGCGCCGGGTTCCTCGGGTCTTTTTCCTTCAGCCCGAAGACGGTGAATTTTCCACGCATCCCCGGCAGGAAAGCATAATTGTATTCCAGTCCCAGCGCATGGCCCCGGTTTTCGATCGCTTCGGGAGCGAGGGTCAGATCGTGATCCACATCCAGGTCGATGAACACGGGCACCTTGAGCCGGAATCCCAAATCCAGCCGTTGAAGGGATGATCCGTCTCGTTCCAGGGTGGGCGGCAACACACCGGTGCGCCGTTCGCGCACCGTCGGCCAAATGATCACGGGCAGCCAGAACACCGGCACCGGCCCGAGATACAAGGTGGGATTCCAGGCCATGGCCAGAGCGTTGGGGCGCAAGGTCAACTCCGAGGCGGAAAACCTCCAGGGAACGGACACGCCGGGGCGGCAGGTGGTGAAGGTGCATTGGCGGATGCGCAGCTGTCCCCCCGGCAGGATGGCGATTTCCCGGGCCTGAATGAAAAGCCCGTGCTCCGCATCGAACAGGCGGACCTGTTTCAATCGGGCCACCTGCCGGACCATATCGAATTCCATTTCGGCGGCGGAGCCGAACATCTTGTCGGATTGGAAGCGGATCAAACCACTGGAGCGGGCGATCCGGGCTTTGATGTCCAGTTCCATCCGCGAGGCGAAAAAGGTCAGGCCGCCTGCCTGGAGGCGGCCATTTTGATAGGAAATGGTGTTTTTTTCCCGGTCCAAGATGAAGCGTTCCGCCTCGATTCGCACCTCCAGCGCCTGCGCGGCCGGCAGGGCGCCCCACATCGCTCCCGCCAGGCAGGCGACGCTCAACATCCCTATCCGGATCGCCCGCATCATCCCCCACAGGCTCCCCATCCGGCGCAGGGGGTCCACAAAGTCGATGAGGTCTTTGCTCCCGGTATAATTTTGGCGTTTTCGGGTCATTCGGGGAAGCCTCAACGCCTCGGCCCCCTTCTCCACGGAGTTTGCAAACAGCGTATGGAGAAGGGGGTGGCTTCCTCTGCTATATGATTGTAAATACAACGCTTTTCCCCTCTTCATCGAGCCTGTCCCGAGCTTGCCGAAGGGATGGAGAGGGGAGGGCGACTCCCCACGTTTTTGTGGGGAGCCCGAAGGGGTGAGGCTTCACCCTGCTTCACCGTCCGGCTTTGTGGACGCCCTGCCATCAGGCATGGCCTGTTTGACTTTGCCGGATCATGGCTTCAATATCCCCACTTCCAAAAAAGTAGGATTCCGCGCAGAAATGGCAGTTGACGGTGGCCCCTCCATCCTTTTCCAGCATATCCTCCAGTTCGGGGCGGTCAAACATCCGCAATACCATGTCCACCTTGTCCCTGGAGCATCCGCAGGCGAAGCGGGGTTCGATTTCCCCCAAAACTTCCCATCCGCCGGTTTTCAGCGAGAGCCTTTCCATCACATCCTCCAGGGGATGGGGTTTCATTTCCAGCCATTCCCGGAAGTCCCCGTTTTCCACCTCCCGCCGGACTTCCTCCAGCGCCATCGGGTCGGCCCCTGGAAATGGCTGCACCATGATGCCGATGGCGGAGCGCACCTTGATCGGGCTGACCGGCGGAATGACCAATCCCACGGTGAGCACGGTTTCCAACTGGAAGGAGAGAGATAAAAGATGGGCCATATCCCGATGCACGTCCTGGAAAACACCCCGCGTGATACCGGTGTGCAGCACCTTGTTGGGAACGCTGGTGATGGCGGAAATCCGCCCATTGCCTCCCAACGCGGCGTCCAGGGCGCCGGCCCGCTCCATCAATTGCAAACCGCTGGGAAACCCGCGCACCTCTGCCAGGTCGTTGGTGTCCGCCAGGATGGTGCCGACCGGGCCGGGATACTCCCATCGCAGCGTCAACCTTTCCGTTTCTTTCAGGGTCACGCTGAGCAGCACCCCACAGGTGAGCGCCTCGCCCAGCAGCCTTCCCGCGATCCAATCGGCCCGGTGACGCCCGATGGCTTCGCTGCACAACGCGGCGCACTGACAGACGGCGAAGCGCAGATTTTTCCCGGGGAGGTGTCCGCGCAGCAGCCTGTCGCCGGCGGGGGCCGTCTTTGCGGAATTGGTCATGCCGGGCCATCCAAAACCATGGGTTTGCGAAAACACAGGGTGCGCCAAAACTTCCGGAGACGCCCCCGCGTGTCCCCGCTCCTCATGTCTTGTCTCATGATTCGCGGCGCATCGGAAGAAGCGCGGGGCGGGAGGCCCCGCTGGTTGCATCGCGCCGGGGGGATCAATCAATATGTTTTACGGCGATTCCCTGCTCCTCGCAAAAAACCCGCCCCTGTTCGGCATCGGCCGGTTTCAGCAGGCAGGGATACCACGGCACCCGGACACCCTCCCCCGGTTGCCATCAATGCTCATCGAAAGCCCGCAGTTCGGGGAATTCCGCCAGGTCGTAGCACACCTTCATCAGGTGCAACCCGGCCGCGGGCGCGGTGACGGTGGCGTTTTCCCGTTTTTTCGAAGCCAGCATGCCGGGCAGCGCGTCCGGGGCCAGCGCGCCCAGGCCCACCGCGGCGAGGGTGCCCACGATAATGCGCGCCATGTGCTGGAGGAAGGCGTCGGCCTCCAGGTCGATCAACACCATGCCCTCCGATGCGCCGGAAAATTCCATCTCGAGCCGCCTGATTTCCCTCAGCGGGTGCTTGGCCTCGCAATGACTCGAACGGAAGGCGGAAAAGTCATGCCGGCCGGCCAAATGCGCCGCCGCCCGCCGCATCGCCTCCAGATCGAGGGGACGCTTGATCCACCAACTGTGCCTGTGGGCGAAAACCGAGGGATAGGGCCGGTTGAAGATGCGGTATTGGTAATGCTTGCCCTTCGAACTGTGGCGGGCATGGAAACCGGGAGAAACGGGAACGATGGCCTTGACGGAAATTTCCGGCCCGGCCAGGCCATTGAGATTGCCCCGGAGGCGCTCCGTGTCCAGACCCGCCGGAAGGAACACATTGGCCACCTGGCGGAGGGCGTTGACCCCGGCGTCGGTGCGGCCAGAGGCGGTCAACCGCGCGCGCACCTTCAGGATGGTGGTCAGGGCCGCCTCCAGGCGCCCCTGAACCGACTCACCGTTTTGCTGGATCTGCCATCCGCAAAAACCGGCGCCGTCGTAGCTCACCAATATGGCGTAATTGCTTTCCCCCCGGGCGATCCCTCCGGCGGGGAGCGGGTTGCGCACCGCGGCCTCCGGCTTCCGGCCTTCCCCGCTGGAAGCCGGCACCACGACGGATGCGGTGGCGGACGTGGTGGCGGATGCGGCGGCGGATGCGGTGGCGGAAGCGTTGGTCCCAGGCGGAATCGAACCTTTCATGGCTCCCATCCCATGCGCATTACAAAGAGAGTCCCGGCGCCGGCGGCCGTCCGGGGAAACCCGAAGCCGGCATCCGGACGCGGCATCGGTTGCTCCCTCCCCCCAGGAAATAAACCGTGAGACAGGTCAGGCCGCCGGTCAAACGGCGTTTTCCACCATCTCCCGCACCTTTTGGGGGCTGTTGCCCACCATGATGTCAAGCTGTTCCCCGTCCTTGAAAAGAATGACGGTGGGAATGCCGCGGATGCCGAATTTTCCGGGGATATTTGGATTTGCGTCGATGTCAACCTTTGCGACAGTCACTTTTTCTTGATAATCCTCGGCAATCTGGTCGATTGTGGGAGCAAGGGCTTTGCAGGGGCCACACCATTCGGCCCAAAAATCCACCAGGGTCAATCCATTGCTGATACCTTGATCGAAAGTATCTTCGGTTAAATGAACCACCTTTTCGCTTGCCATGAATTGTTCACCGGGGTTGAGATGAAAAATGTCCGGGAGGGATTGTCCTTCCCTCCCATGGTGGAAAAACCGATTCGCGGCGCCGCCGGCATCGCGCCGATTTGATGCGGCTCGCCCGCCGGCGGGTTCCGTCTATGACTCAATCTCCGATTATACCGATCCATAAACATTGAAGCAACAAGACCACGATCCGATGACTTCCACGATCCCCGTTATTTCCATCCACCCCATCGAGGGCCTGCCGGAAATTCTGCCCGGCGACGACCTGCCCGGGTTGTTGGCCGGGGCCTTGGGCCGCATGTCTTTCTCCCTGGCCGATGGGGATGTGATCGTGGTGGCGCAAAAGGTGGTCTCCAAGGCCGAGGGCGCGCGGGTGGCTCTCGAAGCCGTGGAGCCTACCCCCGAAACACGGCGCTGGGCCGAACAATGGGACAAGGACCCCCGCATGGTGGAACTGGTATTGCGCGAAACACGGCGCATCGTGCGCCGGGAGCGGGGCCTGATCATCTCCGAAACCCGGCATGGATTCGTGTGCGCCAATGCCGGCATCGATCTCTCCAACAGCGGGGGGAAGGACCTGGCCATTCTGCTCCCCGAGGACTCGGACCGCTCCGCCGGACAAATCCGCCAGCGGCTGGCGGAGAAAGCAGGGGCCGAAGCCCCTGGCGGTCCCGAGGCCGGAGCGGGGGCGGGGGCCGGAGCGGGGGCCGCGCCTGGGGGCGGGTTTCGAAAGAACACCCCGGACATCGCCGTGATCGTCTCCGACACCTTCGGAAGGCCCTGGCGGGTCGGGCTGACCCAGGTGGCGCTGGGCGTGGCCGGGTTGGCCCCCCTGCTGGACCTGCGCGATTCCCCGGATGTGGACGGGCGCACCCTGCACGCCACCATCATCGCCGTGGCCGACGAGCTGGCCTGCGCCGCGGACCTGGTCTGCGGCAAGATCGCGCGCGTGCCCGCCGCGGTAATCCGCGGCTATCGCTTCGAACGCCCCCGCGAGGAACAACCGGCCGGCGGCGCGGCCCTCATCCGCGATCCCGAGATGGATTTGTTCCGATAGGGGTGCTCCAATCCAATCAATTCAACCTTCGCCTTTTCCCCGTCGAAGAAAATGTTCAATCTCTTGATGCTTTCGGAAATTATCGATCCAAATAAATTATAATGCCTATTCCCTTAGCACAGGGAATTATGTATAATCATCATGCAAATCATTGACTTAACGCAAACATGGAGGTTTGCCATGATCCAGCCCGAATTGT
Organism: SAR324 cluster bacterium; assembly: GCA_022573975.1. Classification (GTDB taxonomy): domain Bacteria; phylum SAR324; class SAR324; order SAR324; family JACQKK01; genus JACZSY01. Next base: position 14,456 of record JACZSY010000036.1, read on the forward strand.
CCCTGCTTGAATTCAAAAAACGTTTCGCCTCCGAGCGGGCCTGTCAAAAGGCGCTTGAAAAAATGCGCTGGCCCGAGGGCTTCATATGCCCGAAGTGCATGCATGACAAGGCTTTCCGGATCACCACCCGGCGTCTGTTGCAGTGTGCGAAATGTGACTTTCAGGTGTCCCTCACGTCTGGAACCATTTTTCATAAAACCCGCACCCCGCTCCTCAAGTGGTTTTGGGCCATTTACTTGGCCGGCCAGGACAAAGGTGGAGTTTCCGCCATGCGCCTGTCCAAGCAACTTGAACTTGGGTATAAAACCGCCTGGCTGATGCTTCATAAAATTCGCAAGGCCATGGCCCAAAGGGACAGCGGTTATACGCTTTCGGGGTTTATTGAAATGGACGACGCTTTTTTCGGGGGCACCGCTAAAGGCCGCAGGGGCCGGGGAGCGGCGAACAAAACACCCGTGTTGGTGATGGTGGAATCCAAAGGCGAACATGCCGGTTTTATCTCCATGCAAACCATTGAATCGATGGAAAAGCAAAAGGTGGAAATGCTCGTTAAAAAGCACATCGCTCCCGCCCAGCAAATCCGAACCGATGGCTTTCAATCTTTTGCCGGGTTGACCGAGATGGGGCATCGACACGACGGCAATCCGGTTCCGGCCAAGAAGGCTTCCGAAGACCTGCCCTGGGTGCATACCGCCATCTCCAATGCCAAGCGATTCCTGTTGGGAACCTATCACGGTGTTAGCCATAAGCACCTGCAACGTTATCTCGATGAATTCTGCTACCGCTTCAACCGGCGTGCATGGGAAAAACAGATCACCTTGCGGCTACTCACGGCCTGTATTTTTGCAAACCCAATTACCTACGCTGAGCTAAGGGGATAGGCATGTAATGTATTTATCAGACATTTTTAAAAAGCTAAACCGGACAGTAGTGGTTTTTCCTATAAGAAAGTTTGTTGAAACTTTTCAAAGTTTCCCCCCGGAGGGCCGCCGGAGGCACCCCCTTCCGCTTTTATTGAGTTGGTCACAGCCCATCCAGGCCGCGGGCCAATCTCCTCCCCGCAGGCTCCACGATCCTCTCACCATTGGCGCTGAAAATCCATTCTCTCCGCCAACACCACCGGGCCAACACGGAGACGGATGGCGCCCGGCGAGGAGCCATTCCCCCGGAGGATGGACCGTGCGAGTGGCGGCGAATTTGGCCACCGGATGGCCGCTTTCATCGCGGCCTATTGCCGCTTCGGCTTCGGCTGCGTCATCACGGCAAATGGCGCAAGCTGGGTTGAGCTGGCTGAAAAAGCAGGAAGGGGCCGCCCCTCCGCTACGTTGACCGCCAGCCCATGGTTGCCCATCGTGGTGCGGGCGAAGGGTGCCCCCGGCAGGGGATCCGCCAAGGCAAAGGGAGGGTGAAGGGCCGGTTGCCTGGCCCTGGATTGGTGAGACGAACCCGGTGCAAGGGCCGCCATGGGATCGGGCGGCAAACTATCTGGCGGGCGGGAACGGACCAATTCCTTTTCGGTGTTCGTAGCACCAGCCCCAATCGTCGCCGGGTTCGAACGATTGCATGGTGGAATGTTTGGACGCTTGAAAATGCGCCGTGGCATGTTTGCCTGGCGTGCTGTCGCAACATCCTACATGCCCGCAGGTTCTGCAGATGCGCAATTGCACCGGTTTTTGTCCGGCCTTGGCGCATTCTTCGCAGGTGTCCGATTTCGGCGTGGGAGCCTCACCCTCGGTCAGATGCCCGCAACTTTTCTCGTACATTCAATGTCCTCCGCGATTTTCCCATTGGGCGCATTATGATGCCGATAGGTTAACACAACAAGCTTTTGACGAAAACAGTGGCGCGGCGATCCCCAGGGGAACCGCCTTGCAAAAACCATTAAAGCGGAGAGGGAGGGATTCGAACCCCCGTCAAGGTTGCCCCTGAAACAGATTTCGAGTCTGCCGCGTTCGGCCTGGCTCTGCCACCTCTCCATTGTTTTGATTACTTTTTTTGTTTTTTACTTTTTTCCATCCTGTTTTGGTATCACGCTCGGCGTGACAGAATCAATTTCCCAACACCCCTTTTTCCATCAAACCCTCGATGAATTCAACGTCCAGCTTAGCGTAGCGCATGGCGATGGTTCGGGGGAGCAAAAAAACAGGGATCGCCCCCGCCTGGGCTGTGAAATATTCCCGCGGTGGACGATCCCTGGGTTGGACGATCCCTGCACAGGGGAGCGGCATCGGCCAGGAATTCCCGGCCGGGCTGGAGCGATTACTTCTTGAAAAAACCGGCCGACTGGGCCACGCCGGATTCCCGGTAGGCCACGGTGGAGCCGGAAACACGCTGGAACATGGCCTGGGTGCCCTGCGCGTCGGCGGCGAAGGCATGGGTGTTGCCCGCGTCGATGCCCAACTCGGCCCCGGACTCGATGGCGTCCTGATTGGCCCCGATGAACACGAACTGCCACAGATCCTTTTCTTTTCGTTCGCCGATCATGCGGTTGATCTGTTCCAGCGAGAACTCCCTGCTGGCGTTTTCCTGGCCGTCGGTGATGATCACGAACAACACCTGATCGGGCCGCGAGGCCTTCTTCATTTTGCCCAGCCGCGCGCCGGTGTATTCCAGGGTGCGGCCAATGGCGTCCAGCAGCGCCGTGCTTCCGCGGGGGACGAAGGTGGTGTCGTCCAGCAAGGGCACCTTTTGCAACCCCAGGGCCTTGTGCACGAATTCAAATTCATTGTCGAACTGCACCATGGTCAGCGTTCCCTCGCCTTCCACCTTTTTTTGTTCGGAGATGAAGGTATTGAACCCTCCGATGGTGTCGTCCTTGATCGACGCCATGGAGCCCGAGCGATCCAGCACGATGGAAATATCGATATGTGATTTTGCCGCATTTCCTGTTTTCCCTGCTTTTTGCCGCGCTTGCTTGGCCATCTTTTTCTCCTGAGAGGAAAAAGCCAGGCCGCGCGGAAAAAACCCGCGCCGGCCACATTTTCCGCATCCCTGCCGTGATGAATCGGTGGAACGGTTCGGCCCGCCACTGACGCCCCGCGCCAGCGATGTTCCTTGCGCGCGCCCGGCGGTTGGCTTCCTGCCGGCAACGCGCCTGGCGGGCAAGTCGAAGCCACGTGGGGGCGCTGGCCATCCAAACCGATGGCTGGCCATTCCCCCCGGCGCATCCCGGACGCGGGGGCCAGGGAGCATCGTTTTGACGCGCCTCTGGCCCGTACCCCACGCGGGGACGCTTACAAGGTATGAGAGGAGCTATCCGGTTTCGGTTCGATCTTTTTCCGCGGCCGAGTCCCCAGCGGCATCGCCGTCATCTTTCGCGGCCAAGCTCCCAGCGGCATCGCCGTCATCTTTCGCGGCCAAGCTCCCAGCAGCATCGCCGTCATCTTTCGCGGGGGGCGAGGGGTGCAAATTTTTGATGAAATGGCTGATGAGGTCCACCGGAATGGGCACGATGGTGGTGGTGTTGTTGGGGCCGGTGATCTCGGTGAGGGTCTGCATGAAGCGGATCTGCACGGCCACCGGGTTCTTGGAGATGACTTCGGCGGCGTTGAGCAGATGCTGGGCGGCCTCTTCCTCGGCCTTGGCCATGATCACCTTGGCCCGCCGGTCCCGCTCGGCCTGGGCCTGCCGGGCGATGGAAATCTGCATCTGGGGGGGCAGGTCCACGTCTTTCAATTCCACCTGTAAAACCTTGATGCCCCAGGGGTCCGTGCGCAGGTCCAGGATCTCCTGGAGGTCGCGGTTGATGTTGTCGCGGTCGCTGAGCACGTTGTCCAGCTCCACCTGGCCCAGCACGGAACGCAGGGTGGTCTGGGCCAGTTGTCCGGTGGCATAGAGAAAATCCTCCACCTCGATGATGGCCCGCTTGGGTTCGGTGACACGGAAGTAGTTGACCGCGTTGACCTTGATGGTGACGTTGTCCTTGGTGATCACGTCCTGTGGGGGAATGTCCATCACCACCGTGCGCAGGCTGACCCGGACCATCTTGTCCACGATGGGAATGATGAGGAAAATTCCGGGTCCTTTGGTGTCGAGATAGCGGCCGAAGCGGAAGATAACCCCCCGCTCGTATTCGGGCAAAATGCGAATCGCGGCGAACAGAATGCCCAGCACGATGATGACGCCGATACCGATACCAATTCCAATGTCCATGTCAGTGGCTCCAAAAATTCGATTACCCTCCCGCATCCGGGTTTTGGTCTTCCGCTTCCGCATCGGTGGCCACGGCCTTGACGTGGAGCACCAGCCCATCCACCTGTTCCACCACTACCTTCTCGCCCGGTGGAATCGCCACGCCGGCCCGGGCCTTCCACATTTCTCCATTGATCAGCACCATGCCATCGCCCCGCGGATCGATGGAAGCTTTCACCACGGCGGTGTGTCCTTCCATGTTGGACTGAAACGATTGCAGCGGATTGTTGAAACTCTTCAGCAACAACCGGCCGATCACCAGGATCACCACGGCGATGGTGCCTATGGTGATGAACACCATCGGGGGCGAGACCTGGAGGTCGGTCTGGTCTTGGTCCAGCAAAAAGAGCGAGCCGAAGAGCATGGCCGCGAGGCCTCCGAAGCCCAGAATGCCGAAGCTGGGCACGAAGGATTCGGCCACCAGCAGGGCCACGCCCAACAGGATCAGTCCCAGCGCCCCATAGCTGATGGGCAGGGTCTGCATGGCGATCAGGGCCATGATGAGAGAAATGGCCCCGGCCACGCCTGGAAGGATCAGGCCGGGGTTGGAAAACTCCATATACAGCCCCAAAACCCCCAGGGCCAGCAGAAAGAACACCAGGTTGGGATTGGAAATGGTGGTCAGGAAATTCTGTGAAAAAGACATTTCCTGGTCGATCACCATCCGCCCGGCGGTGGTCAGGGTGCGCACGGTGTCCTTGTCCATGCGCACCTCGCGTCCGTTCAACTGCTCGATCAGGTCGTCCAGGTTCTCCGCGATGATCTCGATCACGCCCTGGGCCTTGGCCTTCCCCGCGGTGATGGATTTGGATTCCCGTACCGCCGAGATGGCCCATTTGGCGTTGCGATGACGCAATTCGGCGATCCCCTCCACATAAGCGGAGGTGTCGTTGAGAATCTTCTCGTTCATGATCTTGTTGTCGTTCCCGCCAAAGAGGGAGACCGGATGGGCCGCGCCGATGTGGGTGGCCGGCGCCATCGCCGCCACGTGGGAGGCCAGCGTGATCATGGTGCCCGCCGATGCGCCCCGGGCGCCCTGGGGCGAGATGTACACCACCACCGGAACCTTGGCGTTGAGAATCGACTGGACGATGTCGCGGGTGGAACTGAGCAGTCCGCCGGGGGTATCCAACTGGATGATGAGGCATTCCGCGCCGGTGGCGGTTGCCTTGTCGATGGCCGACTGGATAAACCGCGCCGTCCCGCCCGTGATGGCCTGACGCACCTGGATCACATGAACCGCCCCCGCCAGATGCCTGGTTTTCTGCCCCAACGCGGTGAGGGCGATGTGCAGCAACATCAAGGCCAGCAGGCCGGCCAGCAGGGTCGAGGTTCGCATGGCGGGTTCCAGGGAAGAAGGGAAACGGCCCAAATTCCGTCGGTCTTTATTTCTCCCGTCATCCTAACAGGAAAGCCCGGCGGATGGTATGCATCGGGCAATCCTTTCAGCATCCGCGCCGGAAGACCCATTGGGGCCGGTGGACAATCGGCCCTCCAAGCGGGAATGATGTGCAGGCCGCCAATGAGGGCGGCGGGAGACCCCACCAAAAGCAAGAGAGGCAGGCATGAGCACACAGTTGCTGTTGTTGTACGGTTTGGCCGTCATGATCGGCATCATGGGGGGAGTTCACGTCCCCATCAATGGGGCGCTGGGGGATCGGATTCAATCGCCGTTGTTGGCCACCGTTCTGTTCTATGCCATCGGCCTGACGGTGATCGGCTCGGCCTTTTTGCTGGCGGGAAACCGCGCCGCCCTGATGGCGCTGAAAGAGGCGCCCCGCTGGTATTTCCTGGCCGGGGCGATCAGCGCGGTGGTGGTCGGCTCCAGCACCTTTCTCATTCCCCGCATTGGCGCGGTGAATCTGTTCGCCATCGTGATCGCCCTGCAAATGGTCTCCAGGATGGTCATTTCCCATTATGGCTGGCTGGAATCTCCCGTGGCCCCAATTTCCGCGTTCAAGATACTGGGCGCCCTGATGTTGCTGGCGGGCGCGGTGCTGGTGGTGCGCAATTAGCGCGCCCCGGAAACATTCAACCGCCGTTGAACGCCGAGTCTTACCTGACCCGGGCAGGGACCCCCGGCCACCGGGCCGTTTTCAATTGTAAAACTCACATTGATTCCCATATTGCCCTCGGAGCCATGGCGCACTATGCTCGCCCTTCAACCCGCGGCAACCCATATCCGAGCAAGAAGGAAGGTCATGAGCAACGAACAAAAACCGGCCGGCAAACTGGCAGGCAAACTGGCAGGCAAAGCGGCGGCGATCACCGGCGGCAACCAGGGCATCGGCAAAGCCATCGCCCTGGAATTCGCGGCCCAGGGCGCGAACATTTTCCTGATGGACCGCAAGGCCGGCACCCTGCCCGCCGTCGCGGCGGAAGTCGAGGCCCTGGGGGTGGAGGCCGGCCATTGCGAATTGGACGTCACCCAGCCCGATGGGGTGGAGGCGGCCATGGAGGCGGTGGAGGAGCGCTTCGGGCGGATCGATATCCTGGTCAACTGCGCCGGGGTGTTCCAGAGCCATCGCTTCCTGGAGTATCCCCTGGAGCGGTGGAAGCTGCTGATGGACGTGAACGTCACCGGAACCTTCCTCTGCTGCCAGTCCGCGTTGCGGCGGATGGTTCCCCGGCGGCGGGGCAAGGTGATCAACCTTTCCTCCATCGCGGGGCGCATGGGCGCTCCCTACCGGGCGGCCTATTACGCCTCCAAGCACGCGGTGATCGGGCTGACCCGCTCCGTGGCGATGGAAATGGCCGAACACGGCATCAACGTCAACGCCATCTGCCCCGGCATGGTGGACACGGACATGTTCGACACCGTGCTGGAAACCGTAGGCCCGCATGTGGATGCCGGCGATACGGAAAAACTGCGGGCGGAAATGCTGAAACGGGTGCCGCTGGGGCGGATGATCGAAAAAGAGGAAATCGCCAAGCTGGCCCTCTACCTGGCCTCCGCCGATTCCGACGGCATGACCGGACAGGCCCTCGTGCTCTCCGGGGGGATGGTGCTGGCGTAGGGGGGGCAGGACGGCGCTGGATACCGCCCCGGAGGCGGTCTTACCGTGTGCCGACGCAGACGATCAGTTCGGCGGGGGATTGGAACCCTTGGGCTCCCTCGAATGGGCCCAAGGCCTCGGCCACGGCGTCCCAGGTGGCCTGCTTGCCGGCCTCGTCCATGCCCGCCATCATCATGTGCAACGCGCCGAAGGCATCCCCCAGGAAACGCAGATGCTCGGCGATTGATGGCAATTCCAACATTACGCCGAAGGATTCACTGGATACGGCACTCAATCCGGCTTTTTCGAAAACGGCTTCTACCGCCCCCGGCGTGCCCAGCGCGAATGGGCCGGGCAAGCCTGGTTGCGGGGGCGGCAGGTTGGCCCGCTCCCGGATTACCTTGGCCGGGACGGAGAAAAACGGGTTTTTCTCCGGGGTGGAGATCACCATGGCAGCGACCTTTCCTCCCGGCTTGACCGCGCGCCGTTGACCCTGCACCGATTTGAGGGGATCGGGAAAAAACATCAGCCCCAGGCTCGATACCACAGCGTCAAAGGATGCCTCGGGGACATCGACCTCCTCTCCGTCCATCTCCCGGGTTTCGATGTTGCTGAACCCGGCGGCCTTGGCGTTTTCACCGGTGAACGCCAGAATGCCCGGGGAAAGATCGGTGGCCAGCACAGCGCCATCCGCGCCCACCCGTTCTGCAAGTTGCAGGGTCTGCCCACCGCTTCCCGCGGCCAATTCCAGCACGCGGCTTCCCACGGTAATCCCCGCCATGTCCATCATCCGCTTTCCCGCCGGGTTGATAATTTGGCGGAGCGTTTCCCCCCAGGCGTTGTAGCCGGCGCCGGAGCGGTTCCACTGATCACGGGTGGAGCTTTTGTATTGCGTGGGATCGAACCCGGGCGTCTTTTCACTCATGTTCTGCTCTTCTGGGG
>JACZSY010000037.1 GCA_022573975.1 SAR324 cluster bacterium
AATGCGTGGGGGATTTCATCCCCCACACCCCCGACCATTTTTTGGAAAAAATGGATGAAAACTCTTAATAAAATATTGGAATGAGAGTTTAAAATACTTGCTTTTCCTATAAGAAAGTTTGTTGAAACTTTTCAAAGTTTGCCCCCGGAGGGCCGCCGGAGGCACCCTCTTCTGCTTTTATTGGGTTGGTCACAGCCCTTCTAACGCCGTGGCGGTTTGCGTCACCGCCGGAAAAATGGCGGCCCCACCCCCTCGGCGGAAAATCCATTGAACAATACGCCGGGTTTCGGGTAGATTGGGCCTTCCCCGCCGATGGGAAAGGGCCGTTCCCGGTATCGATTTCCGAGGGTTCGCCCCTGGCCCAATGCAACCGCGACCCGTTTTCCCGGAATTCCCATGACCGGTATTGATGACAGGGCCTGGCGCGATATTCTGCTGGCATTGGAACGCCGGTTGGAGGCGCTGACCGCCGGCGGGGTGAACTGGCTGAGCGTGTCCGCCGATCCGGCATTGTTGGCTGAACTGGAACAGGCCGTTCCGTCGATTTCCGCAACGGAGGAAGAGGAAAAGCCTCCGGCCCGGGCCACCCCCTCCAACACCGGATTTCCGGACGCTGGCCAGGATTCCTCCCCGCCCCCGCCCGCCGTCGCGGAAAACCGGCCCCCACTGGCGGCGCCACCGGCGTTACCCGCGAAGCCACCGCCGGAACCACCGCCGGAACCACCCCATCCCTCGGACATCGACACCCTGGAATCCCTCCGCTTTCAATACCGGGAATGCCAAAAGTGCGCGCTGGGCGCGACGCGGAACCGCCTTGTCTTTGGCGCCGGAACCGGCAAGCCGCGCCTGTTGTTCATCGGGGAGGGGCCCGGGGCGGATGAGGATCAACAGGGGTTGCCATTCGTGGGCCGGGCCGGGGCGCTGTTGACCGGGTTGATCGAGGCGATGGGCCTGGTGCGGGAGGATGTCTATATCACCAACGTGGTCAAATGCCGCCCGCCGGGAAACCGCAATCCCGCCCCCGCGGAGGTGGCTTCGTGCCGTTCGATCCTGGACAGGCAGATCGAATTGCTGGACCCCGCCCTGATCGTCACCCTGGGAAACGTTCCCTTGAAGGCGCTCAATCCTTCGGCGGGAGGCATCACCCGGGAGCGGGGCCGGATTTTCCATTTCCGGCAATGGCGGGTGCTGCCCACCTTTCACCCTTCCTACCTGTTGCGAAAACCCGGAGAAATCGGGGTGTGTTGGAACGATTTCCGGCAGGCGTTGATGGCCGCCTATCCGGAGCAGACCGGGGGATAATCCCGGCGGACGGCGGAGGGGTCGTGTGTTTTCAGGGGAGGAATGGGCTCGTGCCGCATCCCCGGCCGGCGCCTTCCCCGCGGAGCGTCCAGGCTCCGGAGATCGGTGCGTCTCTTCCGTAGGGGCGCGGGATCAATGCTTCAACCATTCGGTCACCTTCTCCAATAAATCATCGATATCGACGGGCTTGGAGAGATAATCGTCGAATCCCAGGGCCAGCAGCCGCTCACGGTCGCCCTTCAAAGCGTATCCGGTGAGGGCGACCACGGGAATGTTTCGGGTGGCCGGATTGGATTTGAGGCGTTCGACCGCTTTCATGCCGTCCATGTCCGGCAATTGAATGTCCATCAGGATCAGTTTGGGGGCCTCGTTTTCGGCGGCTTTGACGCCATCGATTCCGTTGGTGGCCTCGATCGTGGCGTATCCCTGGGACTGCAAAACGTCCCGGAACAAGGTGCGGTTGATCCGGTCGTCTTCCACGATTAAAATTCGGTGCATGGAATTTTATCCTCGTATTCCGGTTTTCAGGCCTATGATTCTTTCTTGCCCTTCTCCAATTGCGGAGGGCCGTTTATTGGCAATTCGATCACAAAACGGCTTCCCTTTCCCTCGCCGGCGCTTTCCACCTCGATGCGTCCCCCATGGAGCGATACGAAGGTGCGGGAAATCGACAGGCCGATCCCCGACCCCGGGCTTTTTCCGGCCATCGTGGATTGTACCTGGTAAAACCGTTCGAAAATTCTTTCCCTTTCTTCCGCAGCGATGCCGATTCCTGTGTCGGTCACGCAGATGGAGACCCTGCCGCCGTTCCGTTCCGCGCTCAGGGTGACGGTTCCACCCGCGGGAGTGAATTTGATGGCGTTGGAAATCAAATTGAACAACACCTGCTTCAGCAATCGGTTGTCCCCCATGATTTTCAAACCCGGGATTGAAGGAGCCAACACCGCATTCATCCGAATCCGTTTTTTCATGGCCGTGGTTTGAAACACCTTCATCACCCCAGCCAGGAAGGCTTCCAGGCCGATTTCCTCCACGGAAAGTTGCACATTTCCGGACTCGATTTGGGACAGATCGAGAATATCGTCGATCAGGCTCAAAAGGTGACGGCCGCTGGTGAGAATATCGGCGACATATTCCGCCTGTTTTTCATTCAAATCGCCAATCAATCTTTTTTCCAGCATCTGGGTCATTCCGAGAATTCCGTTCAACGGCGTCCGCAATTCATGGGATATGTTGGACAGAAACTCGGTCTTCGCGGTGTTGGCCTCGTTGGCCAGGCGCAGGCCCGCCTCAAGCTCCCGGGTGCGTTCCCGGATGCGGTGGTCCAACTCGTCTCCAATGAATTTAATGGCGAGGTTCTTGATGATCAGTTTGGACCAGGTTTTGGTGCGGGTGCCGAAGGCCCTGGCGATTTTTTCCGTGGGGTCCTCCTCGCCATCCAGGTCGCAGAAAAATTCAAGCACCAGCGGATCGCCGAATTGGTAGGAAATGTCTCCCATCCGGACGGCGCCCAGCACATCGGCCACCTGCTTCACTTTCTCCATTCGCTTGGGCAAATCCCCCTCTTTTCCATGCCCCCGGTTGACCATTGGCTGGATGCTATGTTCATCGCCGGATTCCTTGATGACGTACCAGACGTTCAGCGGACCGATCGTGCGCTCTATCCAGGAGGAAGCGGCCGCCGCCGCCTCGGATAGATCCTCAATTTCGCCATCGATGATCTTATGGTCGATTCCCTCCAGGATGCCCAGGAAACGGCCCAGCGAGTCGTTGGACAACGGGGATTCGATCGGCAGGTCCAACTCCCCCTCGAAACCCCTTTTGTCCAGGGATCGGATTTCGAGGGATTCGAACTGAATGCCGATCAGTCTCTGCTCTCCCGCCCCCTGCTCCCCGGTGACCCAACGGATTTTGCCCCGGATCGTTGGTACCACATCGTCGAGGGAGATCTTGACCAATTCTTTCGGGGAAAGATCGAGCGAGTCCGGAAGGATCAGGCAGATGCCCCCCTCGGAAATGTCGGTCACCTGGGCGCGGTATTCTTTTCCCCCCAGTTCAATGGTAGTGAAAAGGCTTTCGATCAGGGAGCGCCGGGCGCGCCTGCGCTCATCGGGTTTGTCTTGACTCACGGGTTTTTGGTTCCATTTTCTTCAGCCCCGGCGCTCTGTTCTCTTTCCGGACAAAAGCCCCGCATTCTTTCCCCACGAACCTTTCCATCTAGTATTTATTAACGGAAAAATCCATCAAAAGGGGTGTGAATACCCCATGCCCAGAAATTTTTCCCCGTTTCGGCCGATTTTTGCCAGGGTGGCCTTGAAATTGGGTAGAAAAGAAATTTCCCATTTCGCACGAAAATCGGTCATGTGGTCAGGAAAAGTTTGTCCTCTGGGAGCCAGAGGGTTATCGTTTGGCCCGTGCCGATGCCGTGACGGCTCAGGACGTAGTCGTCGACGAGGGTTTCCAGTTCCACCGCCGTCCCGCCACCGGCGTCATGGAGGCCCATGGTCAGGCGGTTGGTGCCCTCCTGGGGATGAATCCGCAGCACCGTTGCCACCACCGCATTGGGCCGCCGGGTGTTGTCCAGCAGCAGCCTCACGTCCGCGGAATAGATACAGAGAAATACCGCTTCACCGTTGGCGAACCGGCGCTCCGACCGCACCAGAAAGCTCAATCCGCCCAGCCTCACCGTGACCGTCTCATCTTTCCCGATACCCCCTTCTCCCATGGGATCGGCAGCGGAGTCCGCGCCACCGCCCACGGACACCGTGGCCGGCAATACGTTGCCGATCCCCAGGAACCTTGCCGTTTCGTGCCGCTGGGGATGGGCGAAAATCAAATCCTTGGGCCCCGATTCCAGCACCCGCCCGTCTTGCAGCACCGAAACGCGGTCTCCCAGCAACTGAGCCTCGACGAAGTCGTGGGTCACGAGGATCACGGGCAGGGACAATTGTTTTTTGAGTTGCCCCACCTCGCGGTAGAGCATCTCCCGAATGCGGCGGTCCAGGGCGGAGAAGGGTTCGTCCAGCAAAAGCAGGCGGGGCTGGGAGGCCAGGGTGCGGGCCAGGGCCACCCTTTGTTGCTGGCCCCCGGAAAGCTCGCCCGGATATGATTTTTCCCGGCCTGCCAACTGAAAAAACCCCATCCAATGACGAACGGCCGCATCGCGGGGCTGGCCGGGAGGCAGGCCAAAGGCGATGTTCTGCTCCACGGTGAGGTGGGGAAAGAGGGCGTAATCCTGAAAAAGGTAGCCGATCCGCCGTCTGCGGATGGGAAGGTTGATTCCCAACCCGTGATCGTAGAGCGTTTCCCCATCGAGCCGCACGAATCCTCCATCCGCGCGGGTCAGTCCGGAAATCAGGTTCAGCAGGAGGCTCTTGCCCGCACCGGAGGGCGCCAGCAGCACCAGCCATTCATCCGCCACCTGTTCAGCGACATGCAGCGAATAGCCGCCATAGGATTTGGAAAGGTCGAACTCGAGCATGTCCTCTTCTTTTAAATTCCGTTTTTTAATTGGTGCGCCGGGTCAATAACGGCCGGCGGTGATCCAACCCACCAGCAGCAGCACCGAGATGGAAAACACCGTCATGATCACCACCAGGGTATTGGCCACGCCCACGTCTCCCGCCTGCATGGCATCGTAGATGGCGATGGACACCGTTTGGGTGCGCCCGGGAATGTTCCCCGCCACCATCAGCGTGGCGCCGAAATCCCCCATGGATCGGGCGAAGGCCATCATGACCCCGGCGAGCACTCCCCGCCAGGCCAGGGGCAGGGTGATGGCCCGGAACACGCCCAACTCGGAGCGGCCCAGCAGGCGGGCGGCGTTTTCGAGATGGGGATCGACGCCTTCCATGGCCGCCCGGGCGGGTTTGATGAACAGGGGCAGCGAGGTGGCCAGGGCGGCCAGCACCGCTCCGCGCCAGGTGAAGATCAGGGTCAGCCCCAGGTTTTCCTCGAGGAACCGGCCCAACCAGGCCCCCCGGCCAAAGGTCACCAGCAGATAGTATCCGAGCACCGTGGGGGGGATCACCAGCGGTTGCATCAGCAGCGCGTCGAGCAGGTTCTTGCCCCAAAATCGCTTCTTGGCCAGCACCCAGGCGATCCCCAGGCCGATCACCACGGTCAGGGAGGTGGCCGTGAGGGACACCTTGAGGGTCAGGTAAATCGGAAACCAGTCTGAAATGCTCACGGGAAGCGGGCCTTGGTGGCGGATGGGGGGGAAGGAGGAAGGAGAAGGCGGTAGGCCCGCAGAATATCCCGTCCGGCGGCCGAGAGCAAAAAGGCGATGAACCGCCCGGCCGCCTCGCGCCGGGGGGTTCCGGAAACCCGGCCCACCGCCTGACGAATCGGCTGATGCAGGGCGGCGGAAATGAGGGGCCAGGGCCGGGCGCCGCGGGGCATCATCGAGGCGGCCACCAGGGCGGCATCGGCGTTGCCCGACTCCACGAAGGTCAGTGTCTGGCGGGCGTTCTGGCCAAACACCAGCCGGGGGGCCAATCGATCCCATAGCCCCGCCTTGCGCAGCACTTCGCGGGCCGCCGCCCCATAAGGCGCATGACGGGGATTGGCCAGTGCGATCACCTTGATCCCAGGCCCGGTCAACAGAAGCAGATGCCGGGCCGTCAACACCTCCGGCAGGCCCGCCAGGTGTTGGGAGCGGTGGGTGACCAGGGCCAACCTGCCCACCGCATAGACCGCGACGCTGTCCGCATCGATCCGGCCCCGGGCGGCCAACCGCCCGATCCATCGCTCATCGGCCGAGGCGAACACGTCGTAAGGCGCTCCATTGCCAATTTGCTGGGCCAGGCTTCCACTGGCGCCGAACACCAGGGTGGGCCGTTTGCCATGGCTCTCCGCAAAGGCCCCGGCCAGCTCCCGGAAAGGGCCCTGCAACGAAGAGGCGGCGGCCACGATGAAATTGCCCGCTGAAATTTTACCCGCCGTAATTTTACCCGCCGTAATTTTACCTGCTGCCGGATCACCGCCGGCCCCTGAAGTTTTACCAGCCACAACCTCACCGGCGGCGGTGGCCGGCGCCATGGCCAACAGCATGGCCAACAGCATGACCGGCGGCAGGGGAACACTCCATGGGCGCTTTTGCAGAAAATTCCACCAGGGCCGAAGGCCGGAAGCGAGGGGGAGAATTGGGGCAGGATCGAACATCACCATCGGTTATAACGCGCCCGGGGAATTTCGGGCAAGGTGGCAAAAGAGATTTCACCTTCATCAACCAAACCCTTGGGGACTGATACCCCGGCCGAGGGAACGCAATCGCACCGCGTGGACCCTTCACCGCATCCTTATTCTTGCCCCCGAACCCGATTTGGAATTACACTCACTCAACCCTTACCGTGACCCCAGCCATCATCGAGGCCGGGTCCCGCGAGGGGTAATCCGCATATGGTCCTTCAACCTCCGGCATCGGATCCATCATGAAAAAATTTGCCCTGATCGTGTTTTTGCTGTGGTTGACGCTGTCCATCGCTCCCTTTCCGGTTCTGGCCCAACCCAACACGAAGATCCAGGACATTTTCAGGATGCTGGAACTGTCGGGTTCGGCCAAAATCGGCATCCAGGTGATGCGGCAAATGCTGCGATATCAACAGAAGGTCAATCCGGAGGTTCCCCAGGCGTTTTGGGATGAGTTCATGAACGAGGTCGATCCCAACGAGTTGATCGAACTGATCGCTCCCATTTACGCCCGCTATTTCAGCCACGAGGACATCAAGGGCATGATCCGCTTCTATCAATCGCCGGTGGGCAAGAAACTGGTCTCGGTTCAGCCCCTGATCACTCGGGATTCCATGTCCGCCGGGCAGCAATGGGGAATGGCGATCGGAAGGAAGATCCTGCGGAAACTCCAGGAGAAAGGGTACAAGTAGCCTTTCGCCCATTTTCCCTGAACCCGGGGTTGAATTTTTTCGGCAACAGATCGCGCGGTGATTTTCCGGCGGGCCGGACGTCCTGCATCAGGAGCGCAGACCATGCCAGCCTCGGGGCAGGAGCCATCTCAGGCGGAAACGGGACGCCCGTTTGATCGCCAACCCGTTGCGTAAGGATTATTCCGGGAAAAATAACCGCCTCCGGGTGGGGGCATCCACCCCTTTTGGCTGCCCGCTCTTTCGGCATGAGGATGCGGATTACAGTGTTCCGGTCTCCGCCCGGCATCCTCCCCGGCAGGGCAATCGCAAGATCGCCAGGTGAAGCAGGGCGAAGCCTCACCCCCCGGCCTTCGGCCTTCTCCATTCCATGGAGAAGGGAAAAGCGCCGTTTTTACAATGATATAGCGGAGGAAGCCACCCCCTTCTCCATACGCTGTTTGAAAACTCCGTGGAGAAGATAACATGGGGGACGGGGGGATGAGGCTTCGCCGCAATACCCGAAACCGGCCAAATTACACCGTGCGAAAAGCCCTCACCGATCATGCGATTGCCCTATCCTCCCCCTACGATGCCCCTTGTGTGAAAGGGCGGGGGAATGCTACCCCTTTTGGTGAAGTTTCTCACAGGATGACCCATCGCCGAAGATGGGATGCGTCCCATTTCACGAACCCTCCAAACCGGCGCCTGAAACGGTTCCGGGGAGCCAATCACGGTCCTCCATGAAATACGTCATCATCCAGGGAGACGGCATGGCGGACCGGCGCGGAGATGCGCCCGGCGACACCACTCCCCTGGAGGCGGCGCGCACGCCCCATTTCGACAGGCTGGCCGGAGCGGGGCGTTTCGGCCTGATTCACACCATTCCCGAAGGATATCCCCCAGGCTCCGACGTGGGCAATCTCTCCCTCTTCGGTTATGACCCGGCCCTTTATTACACCGGGCGTTCCCCGCTCGAAGCCGCGGCCATGGGCGTGCCGCTGGGCGCGGAGGACGTGGCCTTCCGGATGAATCTGGTGACACTGGAGGAAGGCGCGCCAGGGGGAGCCGGGCCGGAAATGGCCGACTATTCCGCGGGGCATATCGCCAACGCTCCGGCGGCACGGATCGTTTTCGACCTGAACGCCGCCCTGGCGGACGAGAGCTTCCAGTTTTATCCGGGAGTGAGCTACCGGCACCTGTTGGTTTGGCGCAAGGGGCTGGACGCCATGACCACCACCCCGCCCCATGACATTCTCGGACAGACCGCCGCCCGCCACCTGCCCCAGGGCGAGGGCGCGGAGCATTTGCTGAGAATCATGGACGCTTCCCGGGAGATGCTGGCC
Organism: SAR324 cluster bacterium; assembly: GCA_022573975.1. Taxonomy (GTDB): domain Bacteria; phylum SAR324; class SAR324; order SAR324; family JACQKK01; genus JACZSY01. Next base: position 8,507 of record JACZSY010000037.1, read on the forward strand.
GGACATCCGGTCAACGAGGAACTGCGCGCCGCCGGCCTGGCGCAAGTCACCCAGGTCTGGCTTTGGGGACAGGGCCGGGTGCCTTCCATGCCGTCGTTCCAGCAGCTGCACGGCCTGCGCGGCGCCTGCATCTCGGCGGTCGATCTGGTGCGCGGGGTGGCGGTCTGCGCGAAATTTTCCATCATCGATGTCCCCGGCGCCACCGGATACATCGACACCGATTACGCCGCCAAGGGCCGCCACGCCCTCAAGGCGCTACAACACCATGACCTGGTGTTCGTCCATATCGAGGCGCCCGACGAGTCCGGCCACATGGGCGACCGGGCGGAGAAAATCAAGGCTATCGAAGCCATTGACAGAGACATCGTCGGCCCCCTGCTGGAGAACCTCCCCTCCCTCGGTGAATTCAAATTCGTGATCGTCTCCGACCACGCCACGCCGGTCTCCCTGAGGACTCATACCTCCGACCCCGTGCCGTTCACCCTGGTGACCTCGGGGGAATTGGAGCGCGCCGGGTCTCCGGTCAAGTACGGCGAACGGGAAGCCGAGGCGAGCGGACTGGTGATCCGGGACGGCCATACCCTGATGAAGAGGCTGCTGGAACAGGGGTGAGTTCCTTGCGCGGAGCCATTACCCCGTAGCCTCCGCCATTCTCCCTGCCACAGCCAAACCGTCTCCGCCAAACCGTCTCCGCCAATCCGCCGCTCCCCGCCTTCTCCCTCGCCTCCCGCCCATTCCTCCCGCGAAATGGGATATGCTCCGGGTATGAATCCAAAACGCGACCCTCGGGAGGCGCCCCCCCCGGTGACACCGATTTCCCCGGCCGCCTGGAACCTGCTGGGGCGGCGCTGGCCCACGGCCGCACTGGTGTGCTGGCTGCCCCTGGTCAAATGGAGCTTCCCCGGCGGAGGGACCCGAACGGTGCTGTTCTACGGAGGGGGACTGCTGTTGAGCCTGGTTGCGCTGCGGCTTGGCGGGGGATGGCCGCGGGTGCGTCCCTTGTTCCGCGCTCCCGGAGCGGGATTGGCCGCCGCGCTTGCCGTTTTCGCGGCCCTGATGGCCATTTCCTTCCTGCTGCTCTCTTTTTCGTGGCCGCGATCCCTTTTGCCGCCTCCGCTGCCTGAACTGATCGCCCTCTTCGATCCCCGGCCGGTGTTTGCCTCCCTGGGCGGGGGTGGCCATGGATTTGCGGACGGCATGGCGTTGGGCTGGGCCGCGGGGGCGGGTGGTTGGGCCGCGGGGGCGGTTGGTTGGGCCGCGGGAGCCATTGCCGAGGAATGGATCTTCCGGGTGGCGCTGCTGTGGCGGTGGGTGGCCACCGGAAAAGACGCCGGAAAAAACGCCGGGGCGCCGGCGCAAAGTCCGCGCCCCCGCGAGGCGGACAGCCTTCTTCCGATGGGCTTCAAGCTGGTGATGGTCAGCGCATATTTCGCCGCATTGCACTGGCCGCAATCCTTGGCCCAGCTTGCCACCGCATTTCTCGGAGCCCTGGTGGTGGGAGGCATGTTGCTGCGATGGCGGAATTTCTATTTGATTTCAGCGCTGCACGTTCTGTTCAATTGGAAGGCGCTTTCCTGACCGGGGAGAATGTAGGGCGCGACACTGAAACATGGGAGCCGCTGTGGCAGGATCGATTTTCAATTTTGCTGGGAAGACTCCGTAGACGTCCACCGATTCTTTTCTGTCCATTTCAACCGGCCCCGGCCAATGAACCAGAACCATCTTCTCCGCGCGGTGTTTTCCCTTTTGCTCCTTGTCGCGTCGGCAACGGCCTTCACCAGCCCGCTGGCATGGGGATTCGGTTATACCGTCCGCCGGGACATGTTTCCGGTCTTCAACAATCCCACCATGATTTCCGGGGAGGCGGCGGAGAAACAAGGCGTTGTGTTTGCGCGGGCGGCGGTGATCGGGGTGGTCATCAATGGCGACGCGCGGGCGTATCCGATCAACATCATGGGTCTTCACGAGTTGGGGAACGACACGGTGGGCGGAATCCCGATCGCCGTGTCCTGGTGACCGCTCTGCCAATCGTCGATCGTGTACGATCGCAGACTGGACGGCAAAACGCTCCGCTTCGGGCATGCCGGAATGCTGATCAACGACTCCTTTGTGATGTACGACAAGGGAACGGACTCCCTGTGGGTGCATGTCACCGGAACAGCCGTGCATGGTCCGCTCAAGGGCAAAAAGCTGAAATTCATCCCCTCCACGGTCACCACCTGGGACGCCTGGAAACAACGCTTTCCACACACCAGGGTGCTGCCGGGCATTCCGCGGCATGGTTCAGCGATGGGCACCTACGACGGCATGCGGAAAACCCGTGGGCTGGGGCTGGCCGTATTGGTGCGCTTCAAGGCCAAGCTCTATCCCCTGGATGTGCTGGCCCGCCACCCGGTCATCAACGATCGCGTGCGGGACACCCCCGTGCTGGTGGTGTATTCCGCCAGGATGCGCACCGCCACGGCCTGGAGCCGCCGGGTTGGGGGCCGGTTGCTGACTTTCACCTTGGCCAAGGCCCGGGACCGCTTCGGCAACGCTCTGGTGCGGGATCGCGAAACGGGAAGCACCTGGTCCTGGTTGAACGGGGAGGCGGTCTCCGGCCCCCTGCGCGGCGCTCTGTTGCCGCAACTGACCTACAACCCCATCCTCAACGATCGGTTCAAGGTGTTCTACAAGGGCGCGCCGGTGTTCGCCTGGGATGGCGAATGAAGCATCGCATTGGCTGGAGTTTTTGGGTGGGCCGGGTCATTCCGCGATGGAGGGGTTTCTCCATGTATCGCCGTGCCTGGGGCGCTTTTGGCGTGATTGGGGTGGCCGTTTTGCTGGGAGGTCCTGTGTCATCCGCCGGATCGTCCACCCTGGAGACCGAATGGGTGCAGGTGCCTGGGAGCACCTACCGGATGGGCGATCCGAAGGGAGAACCGGATGAGCTGCCAAGGGAGGTGCGGGTTGGCCCGTTCGCCCTGATGCGCCACGAGGTCACCAACCGTCAGTTCGCCGCCTTCATCGGCGCCAGCGGTTACCGCACGGACCCGGAACGCAATGGCCGGGGATGGGTCTGGGATCGGCGGTGGCGGCAGGTGCGAGGCGCCAGTTGGCGAAACCCGAAAGGAGCGGGAACCCCCTCCGCGGCGCCGGAACATCCCGCCGTGCAGGTTTCCGCCAGGGATGCCGCCCGGTTTTGCGCCTTTTACGGATTGCGCCTGCCTACCGAGGCCGAGTGGGAATTCGCCGCCCGGGGCACCGATGGACGCCGCTACCCCTGGGGAAATGCCGAGCCCCGCCAAGATGGACTGTACCGGGCGAATTTTGGCGCCATGGCCTGCTGCGCTCCCGATGGGTTGGACGGTTACCTTTTCACTGCCCCGGTTGGCAGCTTTCCCCAGGGCGCCTCGCCGTTCGGGGCGCTGGACATGGCCGGCAACGTGTGGGAATGGACCGCCAGTTCTTTTCCGGGGCGGAGCGCACAGGTGGTGTTGCGCGGGGGGGGATGGGGAAACAATCCCTATTGCCTGCGGGTGTCCTATCGCCACGGCAACCCACCTGATATCGGCCTGGACATGGTCGGCTTCCGCTGTGCCCGCCAAGCCGGATAACAGACTCCTGTCGAGCGGAAGGGAAATTTGGACGGGCCAAATCACTCGCTTCGCCGGGAACCGCGCCCTGGGCAACCCCTTTAATCAACTCAGGCCCTGGAAAAACCTCCTCAGGGCTTCCGCGGTTTCCTCCGGCTTTTCGATCCAGAAGAAATGGGCGGCATCGGCGAGCAGGGTCAATTTGGCGCCGCGAATTTTTTTGGCCATCAACCGCGAATTTTCCGCCGGGATCAACCGGTCCTCGGCGCCGGTGATGACCAGCGTGGGGGCGGCGATGGAGGACAGGGCCGCGCAGCCCTCCCAATCCTCAATGGCCTTGAGATGGCCTTTCACGGCATGAGGGGGCGGGGGGTCCTCGTCGACCACATCGAACAACCGGTCCAGCAATTCGCGGTTGGCCGCGCGGAAATCATCGGTGACATAGGCCTCCTCCTGCAAGTAGGCCACCTTGCGGGCATCCATCTCGTCGCCGGGCATCATGCGCAACAGTTCCCAAATGCGTTTTTCCGGCGAAACGCCTTCGGACTGTCCGCAGCGGGAACACCCGATGGCCAGGCCCCGCACACGGCTGGGATGGCTGACGGCCAGACGTTGGGCGATCATTCCTCCCATGGAGGTGCCGAAAACGTGCGCCCGATCGATGTCCAGCGCCTCCAGCAACGCCGCGCAATCCTCCGCGAAGGCGTCCATGGAATATCCTTCCTCGGGCTTGTCCGAGTGGCCCGTGCCCCGGTTGTCGAACAGGATCAACTGGAAATGAGCGGACATGGGTTCCAGGAATGGCTCCAGCCAGACCACCCTGCTGCGCCGGAACCCGTTGATCATCATCAGCGGCGGGCCGTTGCCGCGCGTCTCGTAATCGAGATGAATGTCCCCTGCCTTGATTCTGCTCATCGCTCGTCTTTGAAGGTGTTTGGTTTCCATTGGGGTGCGAAGCGGAAAATAATGGGAGCCGGAATTCCACCCTCCGGGTCTGGGATTCCGGGCAGGCCAGCCTTGTTTTTCCCTCCTCTGGCGCCACACCCCGCCGCAAAAATATTTTCGTTGCAATATGGCGGCTTTCAGTATTGAGGAAATGGCCGATGGGATCAAGGGCGGACATTCACCGGCCCTTTACCGGGGAATGCGGCAACGGATGAACGATCCCGTTTTTGGCGGGATTTGCTATAAACCGATTTTGATAATTCCCTCAAATCCAAAATACCACGCACCTTAAACTGCCCTGAAAAAATGATCACGCTCTATGGTGTTCCTCGTTCCCGCACGCTGCGTTGCATCTGGATGTTGGAGGAAGTTGGCGCGCCCTATCGGTTGGAAAAGTCCCCTGCAAGCGATGGCAGTTGGCATTCTCCCGAATACACGGCCATCAACCCCAACCGAAAAATACCCGCTTTGCGCGATGGCGAGCTGGTGCTTTGGGAATCGTTGGCGATCAATCAGTATCTGGCGGAAAAATATGGCGGGACGCTCTGGCCCGAGACCCCCGAAGCGCGGGGCCTGGTCTATCAGTGGGGCCTGTGGGCCAACGGTGAATTGGACCCGCATCTGTTCACCGCCATTTATCACCGCCTGCTGGCCGCGGAAGCGCACCGCGACGAGGAAAAGGCCGTCCAGGCCGAAGCGACCCTGCAAAAACCCCTGGGGGTGCTCAACGCGGCTCTCGAATCCCACGCTTTTCTGCTGGGGGATGCATTCACCGCCGCCGATCTGAACGTGGCCTCCGTGGCGGCCTGGGCGCCTTGGGCCCGAGTGGATCTGACGGCCTTTCCCGCCGCGGCGGCCTGGCTGAACGGATGCCTGGAACGGCCCGCGTCGAAAAAGGCGTTGGCCAAGCTTCAGCAATAAGGGCGCGGATTTACCTGGCCAGGGAACGGAGCATCCGGGAGAAGATTTGGCGGAGGAATTTCAATGGGCCGGGCCGAAATCAGGAAACCACGGAGAGGTTTCGGCGGTTGCGTCCCCGGCGCAGCAAACCTTCCTTGGTTTCGGGGGAAGCCTTGAGATTTCGCGCCATTTGGTAGGCGTCGTCCCCATTGGGATAATACGAGACCAACAATTTGGCGGTCTGAAAGCGGAACCGTTCGTACAATCTTTGGGCGTCCTTGTTGGCCGTGTTGACTTGCAGGGTGAGCATTTCGCCGCCATCCATGCGGGCCTGGCGGATCCAGTCCTCGATCAGGCGGCTGCCATACCCCCTTCCCCGTGCCCAGGCGTCCACCGCCAAGTTGTCCAGGTTGCTCTGCCGTCCCATTATGTGGGCGATGTAAAATCCGATCAGGTGTCCCTCGGGAGAACGCAGCACCCGCGCCCGGTATTGGCCGTTGACCACCGCTCCACGGAGCAGATCACGGCTCCAGGGCGTATTGAAGGCCTCCCGCTCAATGCGGTCGATGGCTTCCAGGTCGGCCGAATGCGCTGGGCCGATGGTGAATTCGGGGGACGGGTTTTGCATCGCGCCGCTGTTGGTGAATTCGAGCCGGGGCGTGGGTTTTCCGCATCGCGGGACGACAATTGGGTTCGCCTTGGGCAGTGACTGGAACCGTCTCACCCATCAAGGAAAACGATCTTGTCCCCCAAGCTTGTCAGGTTGAATGACCGCCGTCAATAATGGCCCGTCAGGGTGTCCACAAAGTCGTTGAGAATTTTTTCTCCGGTGTAATTTTGGCGGTTTCGGGTGTCGCCACGAAGCCTCAACCCCCCGTCCCCCTTTTCCACGGCGTTTTCAAACAGCGTATGGAGAAGGGGGTGACTTCCATCGCTATATCATTGTAAATCAAACGCCTTTTCCCCCTCCACTGTGTTGTTTAACTGCCCGTGGAGGGGGAAGGAGGCCGCAGGCCGGGAGTTGAGGCTTCCCCCGTCGAAACCCCCATCCCCCCAAATCCCACCCACCCCATGGACAGAAAGCTCCCCTCCCTGCGTTGGGGCGACAGGGGAATCCCCATCCCCGACCCTTCCCCATTGGGCTGTAAGAAATCACCGGGGCAAGGGTGACTTATTTGCCTATATCGTTGTAATACGACGCTTTTCCCCCTCCACTGTGTTGTTTAACAGCCCGTGGAGGGGGGAGGATTCGGGCACCGGGCCGCAGGCCGGAAGGGGGAGGATTCGGGCACCGGGCCGCAGGCCGGAAGGGGGAGGATTCGGGCGCCGGGCCGAAGGCCGGAAGGGGGAGGATTCAAGCGTCGCAACTCCCATCCCCTGCCCTTCCCCATTTGGCTGTAAAAAATCACCGGGGGAGTTAATAACATTGGGGATTACTTCATGTGCCCCAGGGAACTTCAATTTAGAGAATACTCCCATGGAATTCGAACCGGTCATCGGTCTTGAGATACACGCCCAGGTGGCGACGGCGAGCAAGCTGTTCTGCGGCTGTTCCACCGAGTTTGGGCGCCCCCCCAACACCAACACCTGCCCGGTCTGCCTGGGACTGCCCGGCGCGCTGCCGGTCACCAACCGCCGGGTGATCGAGCTGGCCGTGCGCCTCGGGCTGGCCACCCATTGCACCATCCGGCTGGACAGCCAGTTCGCCCGCAAGAACTACTTCTATCCAGACCTGCCCAAGGCCTACCAGATCTCCCAGTACGACCGGCCCCTGTGCGAGAACGGCTGGCTGGAGATCGTGGTGGACGGAAACACCAAACGCATCGGCATCACCCGCATTCACCTGGAGGAGGACGCGGGCAAGCTGGTGCACGAGGGGCGCGATGCGGGGGCCAGTTATGTGGACCTCAACCGGGCGGGCGTGCCCCTGGTGGAGATCGTTTCCGAGCCCGATCTCTCCACCGCCGAAGAGGCGCGGGTCTACATGGAAAAAATGCACGCCCTGGTGACCTACCTGGGGGTGAGCCGGGGCAACATGGAGCAGGGCAACCTGCGCGCCGACGCCAATGTGTCCTTGCGGCCCGTGGGCGAAAGCAAGCTGGGCACCCGCACCGAAACCAAGAACCTCAACTCCTTCCGCTTCGTGCGCGACGCCATCGATCATGAGATCGGGCGGCAGGCCGGCGAGTTGCGCGCCGGGGGACGAATCGTCCAGGAAACCCGGCTCTACGATTCCGTCAGCAAGACCACCAGCCCCATGCGCAGCAAGGAAGAGGCCAACGATTATCGTTACTTTCCCGAACCGGACCTGCCAGTGTTGCGGCTGGAACAGGCCTGGGTGGACGCCATCCGCGACGGCCTGCCCGAGTTGCCCGATGCCAAGGCCGCGCGCTATCGGGAGCAATACGCCCTTTCCGCCAAGGACGCCGAGGCCCTCACCGCCGGCCGGGAAATCGCCGGGTTCTTCGAGGCGGTGCTGGAAGGCGGCGCATCCCCCAAGCGGGCCGCCAATTGGATCATGGGCGATTTGTCCGCCCGCTTCAACGAGGACAAGATTGGCCCGGATGGACTCAAGTTCGGCCCGGAAGCCCTGGCGGAAATGCTGGTGATGATCGAATCGGGGGCGCTTTCCGGGAAGATGGGCAAGGAAGTCTTCGAGGAAATGGTCGCCACCGGAAAACCGCCCGCGAAAATCGTTGCCGAAAAAGGCCTCCAACAGGTCTCCGACGCCGGGGAATTGGCGGCCATCGTGGCCAAGGTGCTGGAGGACAGCCCGGAGCAGGTGGAGCAGTTCAAGGCCGGCAAGGAAAAGGTATTGGGGTATTTCGTGGGCCAGGTGATGAAGGCCACCGGCGGACAGGCGAACCCCGGGGTGGTCAACACGATTCTGAGGGACAAGCTGGCAGGCTAGGCCGGCCCACCGCCAAGGCGCTCCATGGGTAAAATTGGAGTTGCGCGCCAGAAAATTTCCCTCACCGGCCAAAATCGTGAACGTCCGCCTGAATGGGGAAAAACCCCTGGCCGGACAAAATTTTTCAGACCCCAACCAGGAATGAATGTCCACCATGACTTCATCCGAGACCTCAACCGATTCCGCGGAAGCTTCCGGAGAAGACACTGGCGAATTCGCGCTGATCGCCCGGATGGCGGCGAGATTGAAGGGGGGACTGCCCGAAGGCGTGGTGGGGATCGGTGACGATTGCGCGGCATTGCCCCTCTCCGGCGGCGGCGTGCAGTTGCTCACCTGCGACGTGATGGTGGACGGGCGTCATTTCAAATCCGGAGCAACGGGCATGGCGGACGTGGGATGGCGGGTGGCCACCGCCAGCGTCAGCGACATTTGCGCCTGTGGCGGGCTGCCGGGGTATGCCCTGGTTTCGCTGGTGGTGCCGCCGCACCAGACCACGGACTCCCTGGAAGCGTTGTATGAAGGACTGGCCGAGGCGGAAGCCGACTATGGATTCAGGGTCATCGGCGGCAATGTGAGCGGCGGCGCCCTGCTTTCGGTGGACATGTTCATGCTGGGGGAAACCCCCCGTTTCGTGTCCCGCGGCGGCGCCCGGCCGGGCGACCGGATCGCGGTCGGCGGCACATTGGGCGATTCCGCCGCCGGGCTGGCCCTGTTGGAGTCCGCCACCGGCGCCGCTTCCGGAACCGATGAATTGGTGCGGCGGCACAGGCGGCCCCGGGCCGAAGTGGCCCTGGTGCCCCTCATTCAGCGGGTCGCCTCCTCGGCCATCGACATCAGCGACGGGCTGAGCGCCGAGCTGCACCATCTGGCCCAGGCCTCGGGAGCGCGCATGGACATTCAGGGCGCCCTGCTCCCCCTCTCGCAACCTCTCACCGCCTTTGCCCAGGCCCGTGGCGAGTCCCCGCTGAGGTGGGCCTTGCATGGGGGGGAGGATTACCGGCTGCTGTTCACGTTTCCCCCCCAACACCTGGGCGATATCGGCGCAAGCCCAGTGACCGTGATCGGTGAAGTCGGTGAAGGCTCCGGCGTCTTCCTGGACGGCGCGCCACTGCCCAGGGGCGGGTGGGACCACCTGGCCCCGGAGAGATCGGATCGGGAACCATGACGCATCGCTCAATCCCCGGCCCAGGAGAGATCGGGCCGCCGGCCAAGAAATCCCGCCGCCTGTTCGAAAGCAACCGCCGCCCGCAGCGCGAGTTCCTCGTGAAAAGGCTTGGCGTAGAGCATCAACCCGATCGGCATGCCGGCGCCGTCGAAGCCGCAGGGCACCGTGGCGCCGCAAAGGTCGAGGCGGTTGCCCAGGATGGTATTGCGCAGGTATTTCGTGTTGTGCTCCCGGTAGGCGTCCTGGTTGGCCCCGGCAACTTCCACGGGTTTGGCTGTTATCATGGTGGTGGGCACGATCAAGACCTCCACATCCCCCATCCGCTCCACCACCTTCCGCCGCAATTCGGCCCACTTCCTCAGCAGCAGAAAGTAATCGGTCGCCGTCATTTCCCGCCCTGGCAGCAGGCGGGTGGAGATCACCGGGTCCAGTTGCTCGAAATGATTGTCCATCCAATGCCCGTTGACGGCCAGGGCTTCGGCCGCGATGAACAAATCCCGCTTTCCGAAGGTGAAGCACTCGGCGACCTCCGGCAATTCGATGGCGCCCACCTGGGCCCCCAGGGACTCGAACACTCCACCCGCGGCGCGCACCGCCCCGGCCACTTCGGGGTCCACATCGTCGAAAAACACCGTTTCGCAAAAAGCCATCCGCATGCCCCGCAACCCGTCACCTGACGGCGGCGCGGTGCCGTGGGGAGCGGTGCCGTGGGGAGCGATGCGATGAGGTGAAATGCCATGGGTGGTTTCGTCTTCCGGGTCCTCCCCGGTGAGGGCTTGGTAGAACAGGGCGCAGTCCTCGATGCCGCGGCCCAGGGGACCCACGGAATCCAGGGTCCAGCTCAACGGATAGACCCCGCTGCGGCCGATGCGGCCGATGGTGGTTTTCAGTCCCGCGATGCCGCAGAGGGCGGCGGGTATGCGCACCGACCCGCCCGTATCGCTCCCCAGGCCCACGGTTGCCAGGCCGGCGGCCACGGAGACCGCGGTGCCGCTGGAGGATCCCCCCGGCACGTGGTGCACGGCATTCCAGGGATTGTGCGGCGTCCCCAGATCGTTGTTGATGCCCACGCCCCCGAAGGCGAATTGCACCGTGTGGGTTTTTCCCAGCAGCACCATCCCGGCCTGCGCGCATTTTCGCACCACGTGGCAATCGGCTTCGGCGACGTTGTCCTCCAGCAGCCGCGTGCCGGCCATGGTGGCTTCCCCCTTTACGTCGAAGAGGTCCTTCGCCACATAGGGTATTCCGTGCAACGGGCCCAGATCCTGGCCGGCCTTCAGGGCCGCTTCGGCCGCCCGTGCTTCTCCCAGGGCGCGTTCCCGGGTCACGGTGCGGAAGGCGCCCAGTTTCGCATCCAGCCGGTCGATGCGTCCGATCAGGTGTTCGGTCAAATTGACGGGGCTCAGCGATCCGTCCCGAAAACGCCGTCCCAGTTCGGGAATGTTTAAAAAATGCAGGGGATCCGTGGTCATGGTGATTCTTCCGGTTTGGCGGGAAGCTTGAGATGTCAGCGCTGGTGCTCCGAATGCGGCGGCCCCGCAACCGCCCGGGCAGAGGCCAGTGCATATCACACGAATTGGGAGGATGGAATTTTTTTTATACGGGTCCATTTCCCGCCGCTGGCGGGGATCAACCCCCCCGGCGCTTTGATACCCCGCTGGTTGCGGCGGGGTCCTGCAATATCAAATTCCGCCTCCCCGATGCCTCGAATGGATTCCAAACACTCATTTTTCTCGTGTCAACTTGATAAATAATAAAAATGATGGGAATTTAACAGTGATTTTCCTAGGGTTTCGATTTTGGAGGAGGAACCGTTTTACAGGGCAGCGCCCATGCCCGGCGGGGACCAAGCCCGGCCGGGGAAGCGCTCGCATTCGGGAAGGCTGGCGGCGGAAACCGCGTCGCCGGAATGTGGTCACGGGGAAAATGCATCGGCGGGTTCGATGTAAACCATCCGGACACACACACTTATGACAGAAGCAGGCGCCACCTCCCCCCACCTCACGCCTGAGATCGCCAGCCCCGCGGCGAGAACCGTGGAGGAGTCCCAGGACTTCCTGGCGGAAATCGTGGGTTCGGAGTCCCAGTCCGGGCAACGCATGCAAGCCGGGCCAATCCTCAAAATGATTTACGATACCGCGGTTGCCGTGGCCTTTCGCCATTGCGGCATCCGGCCGGTGATGCTTCGCCTGGACCGGATCGACCTGACCCGGGTGATTTGCCACATGGACCTGGTGCGCCTTGAGGGAAGAATGGTCGAGGCGGGGCGGTCCAGCATGGTGATCGAGGTGCGCTGTTTCGCCAAAAGACCCTCGGAACGGGAATTCAATCCCTGCCATGTGGGGTTCGTGACCATGGTGGCCATCGACAATCAAGGCCAACCCGCCAGGCAAATTCCGCCGCTCTCCTATGACACCCCCGGAGGCAATGAAGCCAAGTCCCTTGCCGCGCACCGGCGCGCGCAACTGATCGAGCGGGAAAGCGCCCTGGAATGGATCGACCGGGAAAACCGGTTGCGGGTGGACGACGTCGTGGAGCCGGTTCCGGTGGAGCGCTACGAGACCCTGACCCCGGAGGAAACCATCGTGCGCCTCAAGGGGCAGGTGTTTTCGCCCAGCAATTTCACGGACGGGCGGGTGCGGGCGGGAGAGCTGTTAATCCGGCTGGATCGTTTGGCCAATTACACCGCCATGCAGTACACCCGCAATGACCATACCATCACCCTTTCCGTCAACGACGTGGTGTTCAAGCGGCCGTTGAACGCCGCCGACCGGATCGAGATGGTGTCCCGGGTCACCTATGTCCGCACCCATACCCTGGAAGTGTCCATCGACATCATCGTACACACCCTGGCGGGCGAGCAGTACGAGTTGGACCGGGTGGAGTTCTTTTTGATCAGCTTTAATCCGATCGGAGAAAAAAAACGCATCACCACCGGCCTCGCCTTGACCGGTGAGGACCAGGAGGCCTTGAGGCGGTATCTCAAGGCGCGCACCCGGTTTTCCTATTGGAAAGCCCATCCCGAAAGCTACCTCACCCAATCTCCTGAATAATCCCCACGGACGCCCTCGGGAAAACGGCCTGCCAGCGGAAGCACCATGGACAAGCGTTTTGCACCCACCCCCTCCGGTGAAACCGGAAAAGATACCGCCAACCCGGCCTTCACCGGAGAAAGGCGGCCCAATGACACCACGCAGCCCAAAGACACCACGCAGCCCAAACACGTTATGCAGCCCAAAAACACCATGCAGCCCAAAAACCCCGGCGGCACCGGCCTTGCCGACGATCCCGATGACCGTGGCCCCCCGGCATTGATGGATTTCCTTTCGCCCGATCCCCCCAGCCTTTCTCCTTTCATCACTTTTTCTCATGAGGAGTGGGGAAAATTACGGGCGGACACGCCCCTCACCCTTTCCGAGGCGGATCTGGAGCAGTTGCGGGGTTTGAACGAGAACGTTTCCATGGACGAGGTGGTGGAAATCTACCTGCCCCTTTCCCGCCTGCTGAACCTGTACGTGGCCGCCACCCAGGACCTGTACAAGGCCACGGCGACCTTTCTGGGCAACCCGGCCGCCAAGGTGCCCTATGTGATCGGCCTGGCCGGCAGCGTAGCCGTTGGAAAAAGCACTACCTCCCGCATTCTTTGCGCCCTGCTGTCGAGGTGGCCGAATCATCCCAAGGTCGATCTGGTCACCACCGATGGTTTCCTGTTTCCCAACCGTGTGCTGGAGCACCGGGGCCTGATGCAGCGGAAGGGTTTTCCCGAAAGCTACGACCTGCGCAACCTGATCCGTTTCGTCTCGGAGGTCAAGGCGGGCCGCCGCCATGTGATCGCGCCGGTGTATTCCCATCTGCGTTATGACATTCTGACCGATGATATCCAAACCGTGGATCAACCCGACATCGTGATCGTGGAAGGATTGAATGTGTTGCAGACCGGCGACACCTCCCTGCCCCATCATCCCCGGGTGTTCGTTTCGGATTATTTCGATTTCACCATTTTCGTGGACGCGGACCCCAATCATGTCCGCCAATGGTACATCGACCGTTTCCTCACGCTTCGCTCTACCGCTTTTCAACACCCGTCTTCCTATTTTCATCGCTTCGCCAAGCTGAGCGATGAAGAAGCGGTTGAGCGCTCCAGTGCCATCTGGCATGAAATCAACGAGAAAAATCTGAACGAAAACATCCTGCCCACCCGGGAACGCGCCCATCTGATCCTGGGCAAGAGCAAGGATCATTCGGTAAAAAGTGTGATGTTGCGAAAAATATAGCCCCTGCCGAAGCGCCTCTTTCCGCCACGCCTCCCGCAAAGCGCGCCGATGCCCTGCATTTTTCGCGGGATGCGGAATTTCCCGGACCGGATTCCGGATCGGCCCGGGCCCAAAGGCGGGGTTCTTGCGGCAAGAGAAAAAACCACTGCCGCGAAAAATACGGTAGTGGGTCAGTTTGAAAAGATAATTAAACCAACACCACGTCATGCTGAGCGAAGCGAAGCATCTTCTTGTTTTTTTATGATTTGGGGTGTTTTGGAAGA
>JACZSY010000260.1 GCA_022573975.1 SAR324 cluster bacterium
CCCAGGGGAAGCCGCGGAGAAGGCCACCGAGCCCCTCCAAGCCAAGGCCCCCGAAATAGCCGCCGATAAACCCGCGGAGAAAGCCACCGAAAAGGCCACCGAAAAGGCCACCGAAAAGGTCCCCGAAAAAGCAGCCGGGAAGGACGCTGAAAAAGCTACGGAAAAAGCGGTCGAAACATCGCCGGAAGCAGCCACGGAAGAAAAACCCAAGGCCGCCAAGGGCGAGGGGGGCGATAGCGGGGAAGCCGCCAAAACCAAAGCGGCTTCGAAGACCAAAGACAGTGCCGAGTCCGGGGATGGATCCAGTACCGAAACCAAAACCGAGGCCAAGACGCCAAAGGAAAAGGCCGCAAAAGCCACTGGGGCCGACACCGCCCCCAAGACGGCCGCCGAGAAAGAGGCCAACCCCGCCGATAGCGCCGCCGAGGCCGGCAATGGCGCAAAAGCTTCCGGGGCCGCCTCCTCAAAGGACGATGCCAAGGACAGCGGCAAACCCCCGGCGGGATAACCGGGGGTGTGGGACAATTTTTTTCAGGGGTCCATTCCCGGCCATCGGCCGCGAATCCCCACCAATGACACCCATCGAATCGAGGAGAGTGATGCATGACGGTTAGTCCTTCCCAGGTAAAGGAACTTCGGGCCGCCACGGGCGCCGGAATGATGGATTGCAAAAGGGCGCTGCAGGAGGCTGACGGCGATATGGAAGCGGCCAGGGATTTTCTTCGCAAAAAAGGAATCTCCATCGCGCGGAAAAAATCCTCCCGGGAAACCAACGAAGGCGGAATTGGCATCGTTGCCGCCGGGGATGGAAAAACCGCTGGCATGGTGCAACTGGCCTGCGAAACCGATTTTGTGGCCCGCAACGATCAATTCGGCGCCCTGTTGCACCACCTGGCGGCGCAAACATTGACGGGAGGCCCGGAGAACCTGAAGGAACAGGCGCTCGAGGCGGGCCAGGGAACCGTGAACGACCTGATCGTCGAGGCCATCGGAAAAATGGGAGAAAATCTGCAATTGGTAAATGCCTCGCGGATAGCTGTGGATGGCGAGGGAACCCTGGGAGAATACGTCCACACCAACATGAAAATCGGCGTCCTGGTGGCGCTGGGAAGCGCCAAGGCGATCCCGGCCTCCGATCTGGAGAGCTTGGCCAACGATCTGGCGATGCATATCGCCGCTTCGCAGGTCAGTGCGATTCACGGAGACGATATCGATCCGGCGGTGATCGCCAAGGAAAAAGAAATATATGCCGGTCAAGCCAAGGAGTCCGGCAAACCGGAAAACATCATCGAAAAAATCGTGCAGGGACGCCTGGACAAGTTCGTCAATGAGGTCAGCTTGATGAATCAGCCCTTCGTAAAAGACCCGGATAACACGGTCGGGCAACTGCTGGCCGGGATGGGCAAGGAGCTGGGCGCCGAATTAACGGTACAGCGGTTCGAGAAGTTTCAATTTTGACCCCGGCTGGCGGCTCTCCCGGCAAACAGCGGGTTTCATCGAATCCGAAAGGGGATTCCCGTGGGGGGGGGCCGGCGCGGGCCACTGCGATGCTTGATGCCGGGTCTCCAATTTGGCCGGAGGGCGGGCTTGGGGATGAATACGGCGGCGTTGATTTGGTTTTTTCCCCGGGCAGGGCCGATGAAAAAGGTTGAGAGGCCGATGCTCTCGTTCATATCCATGATTAGGCTTCACCGGTGCGCATTGAACCTGGCGCCGTAACGGTCTGGCCGCCCAAACAAGGGGAGTCCTGGGACATTGGAGTTGAGATTCAAAAGCATCCTGCTCAAGTTGAGCGGAGAGATTTTCGGCGGATCGGCCGGCATCGGATTCGATTACAAGGTGATCGACCGGCTGGCCTCCCAGGTGCGGGATTTGAGCCAGTTGGGCGTGCGGTTGGGAGTGGTTGTGGGCGGGGGCAACATTTTCAGGGGCTCCTCCTCGGCCCCGCCGGGCATGGACCGGGTCGCGGCCGATCATATGGGAATGTTGGCCACCATGATCAACGGGATCTGCATGCAGGATGCCCTGGAGCGCCAGGGCGTGCAAACCCGGATGATGAGCGCGATCGAGATGCGCGCATTCGCCGAGCCATACATCAAAAGGCGGGTGGACCGGCATCTGGAAAAGGGGCGGGTGGTCATTTTCGCCGGCGGAACGGGCAATCCATTTTTCACCACCGATACCGCGGCGGCGTTGAGGGCATCGGAAATTGGGGCCGAGGTGTTGATCAAGGCCACCAAGGTGGACGGCATTTACGACAAGGATCCGGAGATTCACCCCGATGCGGTCCAATTCGACACGCTGACCTATAACGAGGTGTTGAATCGGGACTTGAAGGTGATGGATTCGACGGCGGTGGCGTTCTGCAAAGACAACCGTATTCCCATCCTGGTGCTGAATATCGGGCGGAAAAATGCGCTTTACGCCGCCGTGACCGGGGAACCGGGCGGCACCCTCGTTCATTGATATTGGCGCGCGCCGGCCGGGCGCCTTGCCTCCGCGGGCTCCGGGCAACCTCACCGGGCCGCCGCCCTGGCGGCAAAACCCCAAAATCGGTTCCCGGGGGGCATGGCCTTTCCAGAGAGGTAAGAAGATGAATTCAGATGTTTTCGACGAGGCCTCACACAAGATGGACCGAACCGTACGGGTGGTGACCGATGACCTGGCCGGCGTGCGCACAGGGCGCGCTTCGGGAGATATTCTCAAGCCGGTGATGGTGGAGTATTACGGCACCCCAACGGCCCTGCACCAATTGGCGACCTTCAACACGCCCGACCCACAGTTGATCACGGTGACCCCTTTCGACCCCTCCTCGGCCAAGGAGATCGCCAAAGCCATCAATTCATCGAACCTTGGACTCAACGCCAGCGAAGACGGCGGCCTGATCCGGGTGCCGGTTCCCGTGCTGACCGAGGAAAGGCGCAAGGAACTGGTCAAGCACGTTCGAAAATTGGGCGAGGATGGTAAAATCGCTATCCGCAACATCCGCCGGGATGCCAACGATCAGGTGAAAAAGCTGGAAAAAAACAAGGATATTTCCCAGGACGAGGAAAAAAATGCCGAAGGCAGGATTCAAACCGAAACGGACAAGCACATTCGAAACATCGAGAACCTGGTCAAGCAAAAAGAGGAAGACCTGATGACGGTTTGATGCGGGCCGTGGAGGCGAAGGGGCGGGTTTTTTAAAGTATTTCCGGGGAGCATCATAATTCACACCATTCCGCCGCAGGCCCCGGAAGCCGGCGGAATTTGGATGGGATTTCCTTTTACATTTTCTTTTCATGATCGCGGAATATTTATATACATTCTGGCCCTACCAGATTTTCAAATCGATATTTTTCCGGGGCGGAATGTCTTTCCTGACCACCTATCTGGTGATCGTGCTTTTGATGCCGCGCATGATAAAGACCTTCCGCCAGTTGGGGATCACCTCGGACTTTACCGTGGTCACGCCGGGCGTCCGCCCGTATTCGGGCAGCAAGCCGATCATGGGGGGAGGGTTGTTGATCCTGGCCATCATGATCTCGGTGGTGTGCTGGATGGAGTTCAACCAGTTCATCGTGGCCTTGTTGTTGATCCTGGTCGCCTTCGGCTTGATTGGGACGTTGGACGATATCCAGAAAATTCGGCGCCGCAAACGCATCGAGGAGGGCAAGGAGGAAAAGAAATCCTACACGGACAAAGCCGACGGCATCTCGGGCCGGGTGCGCCTGCTGATGGAATTCACGGTGGCCACGATGGTGGTGCTGGGGTTGTACTGGTATATCGAGATCGACGGTCATCTGGTGGTGCCCTTCATACCCTTGAAGTGGTGGTTTCCATATCTTCCCCGCTATCTGTTCATTCCCTTCATGATCGTCATTATCGTGGCCGGAGCCAACGCGGTGAACATCACCGATGGCCTGGACTCCCTGGCCACGGTGCCCATCTTGACCTGCACCGTGTTCGTGGCGGCGGTGGCCTATGCGGGCAGCGATCCGGACATCCAGCAACGGCTGCGCCTGGCGCCCCTTCCCAACGATGTCCGGGAGGTGGTGGTCTTTTCCGCCGCCGTGATCAGCGCGGCATTGGCCTTCTTGCGTTTCAACGCACCCCCCGCCATGATCACCATGGGAGACTTGGGCGCCCTGGCATTGGGAAGCACCATTTCCACCATGTTCATTCTCGTCAAAGCGGAGCTTTTTCTCCCCATTGTGGGAGGCGTGTTCGTGTTGACGACACTTTCCACCATCATTCAGCGTTTATACTTCAAATGGGTGCTGATCAGGAAAGGAAGACCTCAGGCCGAGCGGAGGCGTTTTTTTTACCGCGCTCCCTATCATCACCATTTGCAGGCCCTTTGGACCTACTCGGAAAAAAAGCGTGAGGTGGAGTCGGTTTGGGTGGATTTGTTGAAAAAAATCGGCCTCCGCCCGCCAGAGGCCGAGGACCAGTTGATGCGATCCGAGGACGTGAACAGCAGGGTGGTCTGGAGGCTGCACATGATGTCCATCTGGCTGCTGGTGGTGTCCCTGCTGATTTATTTCAAGGTGAGGTGACAGAAAGCAGCCCAGCATTCGAGGGCCTGGAAACGGTTATATCGGCCCAAACGATACAGATTGCATGGCTGGAAAATGTGTTACTGTCACCCCGCTTGTCTCTTCGCGTTGGGTTGGGGACTTTCCTTCGAAAAATGCCGGCGGAAAAGTTTTTCCGGTTGATATCTGGCAACAGCTTTGGCATGGTTTGGAAAATCTTTTCCTTTAGCACCGTTCCGAAAAGGATTTTTGCATCACAGATGAATCCCCGGTGCGGTTGAAAATCAATTTGTGAAAAAGGGAACAATGCAGCGTATTCACAATTTCAGGTTTATCAAGGGCTTTGAGGCATTTTTGCCCCTGGCGGTCACGATATTTTTATCCGGCCTTGTTTCCGGTTGTTTCGGAGATGGAAGGCAGAGCACCATCCGGCCCGAGTCCGATTCGGCCCAGGTGATCCAGGATGTTTACGCCCTGGTAACCTGGATCGACGTGGGTATTTTGATTCTGGTGGTCGGTTTGTTTTTTTACGGGATCATCCGCTTCCGGGCCAAAAAGGGCGAGGAGGACCGGATTCCGAAGCAGGTGCATGGAAATCCGCTGCTGGAAGTCATGTGGACCTTGATCCCGGCGATTTTGCTGATTTTCATCGCCGTGCCCACCTGGGAGGGAATTTTCCGGGCCAATCAACCCCCCTCCGAGGATGCCCTGCGGGTCAATGCGATCGGGCATCAATGGTGGTGGGAGTTCCAATACCCCGACCTGGGAACCGTCACCGCCAACGAGATGTACGTGCCGGTCGGAAAATCGGTGATCGTGGACACCTCCTCGGTGGATGTGATTCACTCCTTCTGGCTGCCCCGGCTGGTGGGGAAAATAGATTCCATGCCGGACCGCGTCAATTCAATCTGGTTCACGCCTCAGAACATCGGCACCTATTACGGGCAATGCGCGGAATTTTGCGGCACCTCCCACGCCAACATGCGCTTTCGTGTGCATGTGGTTTCCCAGGTGGATTTCGATGAATGGCGGGCGCAGCAAAAAGAGGCCCCGGCCGCCGTCAGCGCGGACGCCAAGGCCGGTAAAGCCCTGTTCGCGCAGAAAATGTGCTTCCGTTGCCACATCCCCCTCGGCAGCCCCTTCCCCCAGACACGCTATGCGCCGAACCTGACCAACCTCCCGGCCCGCCAGACCCTGGGCGCCGGCATGATCGATCTTAACAAGGCCAATCTGGTGCGTTGGATCCTGGACCCCCAGAAAATCAAGCCGGGCACTTTGATGGGATTGGGGTACCCCTTCGGCCCCAGAGTCTTCAAACCTTTCGACTTGAATGAAAAGGAAGCCGGGCAGATCGCGGCGTATCTGTTGAGTCCGCCGGGCAAGGCCCCGCCGCCTCCGCCGCCCCCGGTCTCCGCCCAACCCAAGGCGGACGTCCCGCCGGCCAAGCCTGAACCGCGGGCGGCGACCGCGCCGCCGGCGGCGCGGTCCGGCAAGGCCCTGATCACCG
>JACZSY010000038.1 GCA_022573975.1 SAR324 cluster bacterium
ATCTGCAGCTGGATCGCCTGGGCCAGATCGGCGCCGGCGATCATCGATGCCAGTTGGAGCGCCATGTCGATGCCGGCGGAGACGCCGGCGCCGGTGATGACCTTGCCGTCGATCACCACCCTTTCCCTGGTGGGGATGGCGCCGTAGTCGGCGAGCCGATCCATCGCGCGCCAATGGGTGGTGGCCTTGAGGCCGTCGAGCACCCCGGCGGCGCCAAGCAGCAGCGCGCCGGTGCAAACGGAAGCGGTCCACATCGTGTTCCGGTGGACCTCGCCGATCCAGCCGGTGACGGTCCCATCGCCGACCAGCTGTCGCGTCCCGAAACCGCCCGGAACCAGCAGGATGTCCGGGCTTGGCACGTCGCAGAGCGCGTGATCGGCGATCAGACCGATGCCACCACTGACCTTATGGGCGCGGACTTGCCCCTTGTCCTTGGCGACGATCTTGACTTCTGCGTCGGGAAGCCGGGCGAGCACCTCGAGCGGCCCGGCGGCGTCGAGCATGGTGAGATCGTCGAATACAAGCACCGCGATTTCCATCACCTCCTCCGCTCGCTGAAATGGCGTGCCGGGGCGTTTATCCCCGGTCCGGTTCGATATAGGGGCATCGCATGATCGGCGCAAGGCGGCGCCAAGCGCAACCGCGGCGATCGCCAAAGGACGGGCGCCGGCGTCGTGCCATGGCCGGCACCGGCGCGAGGGCGTATACTTTCCCCATGAGCGGCGCAAGCGAAAGCAGGGCCAAGCCAACCCATCCACCGCCAAGACGGGTCTCGGTCCCCGACGCCGCGGCCCTGGTGGCGGGAACGGGCGGGGCCGCGATCCTTTCGCCCGAGGGCCAGGTCCGCACGCTGTCCCACGCGGGCGCGGCGGCATATGTGAAGTCCGCGCCGCCGATCGTCTGCCACCTGCCGGCGACGGCGCGCCGGCTCGGCTGCCCGCCGTTCGCCGCCTTCGATGTCCTCGAACTGTTCGCCTTCGTTCGCCCCGCCTCATTCTTGCTGCCGACGCCAAGGGGTGTCGCGTCGGCGCTCGGCCTTCCGCCGCCCGAAAGCCGCGACGACGAAGCCAGGACGCTCGGCCAAGCCGCCGCCGCGCTGCTCGACGAACTGGCGGCGTTGTTGCCGAAGGAACGTGACGACGCCGCGCCGATCGCCCGTGCCATGGCCGCGGCCGAATGGGCCTGGGGGCCCTTCGTACTCGCGGCGCTCGGCATCGAGGGGGCGGAGCTGGGGAAGGGCATGGCGGCGGCGGGGCTGAAGGTCTGGGAGCGGCTTCCCGAATGGGCCGAACGCGGGCCCGAGGCGCAGCCCGGCAACATCGGCGTCGAACCGGCCGAGGCGCGCGCGCGCGATCTCGGCGTAGCCCGGGTCGCGCTCGAAGCCGATGTAGCCGCGGCCCAGCTTCTTGGCGACCGCGGCGGTGGTGCCGCTGCCCAGGAAGGGGTCCAGCACCAGGCCGCCCGGATCGGTGAAGAGGCGGATGAAGAACTCCGGCAGCGCGCGGGGAAAGGCCGCGCTATGGCCCCGGTTGGCGCATTCGGTGGCCATGTGCAGCACGTTGGTGGGATAGACCGTGTCGCGCCCCAGCCAGTTGGAGACGTTCTTGCCGAAGCCGCTGCCCACCTTCGACTCGTCGCGGCGGCGGTCGGTTTCGCTGAGGTTCTTCAACCGGCTGTCCGCCCAATCCCCCATGGGCACCCGCACGGCGTCCTGGTTCATCTTGAAGCGCTTGGCCTTGGTGAAGTGCAGGCAGCGTTCCCAGGCGTCCCGGAAGCGGTTGGGCCATTTTCCGGGGTAGCAATTCTTCTTGTGCCAGCTGTATTCCTCCGTCCAGAGCCACCCCTGCCGCTTCAAGGCCAGGATCAGCTCCAGCACGTAGGTGTGCCGCTCGCCGGAGACCACCCGCTCCTTGATGTTGAGCACGAACGAGCCGTCCGGCTTGAGCACCCGCAGCAACGCCGCCCCGATGGGCAGGAACCAGTCCACGTAATCGTCCGGGTGAATCCCCCCGTAGCTGCGCGAACGGGCGTCCGCATAGGGCGGGGAGGTGACGATGAGGCTTACGGTTTCCGGCGCCAGGGAGGGCAGGATTTCGCGGCAGTCGCCGGGCAGGAGGCCAGAGGCGGAATCGGTGGTTGTCTGTGTGGCTTCCATGGGGCACGTCCTTGTGCGGAGAGGAGGGAGGAAAGCAGACCAAGTATCTTGGTTTTACACCCTTTCAAAAGTTTTGCGCGGCATCTTGAAGCCGCCCCCCGGAGGAAAGCGATTTTTAAGAAGCCTCCCCCTTTTTTTTAGCGGCCAACTCGCGGGTGGAGAGGATCATCTGTTTCAGCAGGCGGTATTCCATCGGGCTGAGGTGCAACTCGTCTCCCGCGCCGCCATCGGTTTCGCTATCGCCATTGTCTTCGCTATCGCCATCGTCTTCGCGTTCGCGGAGCAGGTGGCGCACGGTTTCGGGCGGGGGGCGCCGCTCGAAGCGCGCCAGCAGGGCGCCTTCACCTTCGACCAGCCGGAACTTTCCCGGGGGGTTCGCGTAGGGATCCACCAGTTCCGGTTTTTCGCGGATGCGCTCCATGCTGACCAGATGGGTCAGGATGCGGCGGCATTCGTCGTTGCGCAGTTCCAGGTCGTCGGCTGTGCCGCCGTCTTCGTTCAGTTGGATCATGTGGTAGCGCATGCCGCGGAATTTCCTCTGGGTTGGTGGTGGAGTCGGCCTGGTTGGTTGGCGCCGGATGAGCCGGGTGAGCCGGCCCGGTTGGGTGCGAAGGCCGGCGCGGTGAGGTCACTTTCCCGCTTTCCCGGACTCGCGGCGGGCGGCCTCGATGCGTTCGGTGAGGCGCCGGTATTCCTCCCCGGTGAGCGGCAGTTCGATCAGGGTGTCCGCGCTCAAGGTTTCCACGCCCTGTTCGGTGTAAATCTCTCCCAGCAGGCAGTCCGCTTCGGTGAGGCCGTCGGTGCGCTCGAAGCCGCCCAGCCAGGTCATGTCCACGGTGACCGCCTGCCCCACCGCATCGCCGGTCACGTCGCGCACCCTGCCTTCGGCCCGCAAAAATTCGATGGCGCCGCGCATTTCGCCTGCGTCCAGGGCCAGGCCGCCCGAGATGCCGATGGCGCCCAGCCCCTCGTCCACCGTGATCTGCCCGCGCCGGGCCAGCACGAACGTGGAGCAGGGCGGGGCCATGGGATAGGGCTCGCAGCCGCGGTGTTTCGGCGGCGCCGGATACGACTGACCGCAGGATGGGCAAATCCACGGTTGCTGTTCGGTCATGGGACGGTTCTCGCTCGGCCGATCCACGCGCGGTTCACGGGCGATTCGATTTACGGCCGATTCACCGGGAGAGCGCCAGGGATTCCCTTCCCGG
Source organism: SAR324 cluster bacterium (assembly GCA_022573975.1). Taxonomy (GTDB): domain Bacteria; phylum SAR324; class SAR324; order SAR324; family JACQKK01; genus JACZSY01. The sequence goes on from JACZSY010000038.1 coordinate 3,364, forward strand.
CGCCTGTATGATAGTGAAATGGCGCGTTGGTGAAATGGCCCACGGCCCGTTTCCAGGCTGTCTTCATCCTTACCATATTAACGGGCGCCGGTCCAGTTTTTCGACCCGCGGCGGCGCCCTCCCCCCGCGGTGCTTTCCATGGCAATGCCGAAACAGCTTGTTCCCATCCCGCCTGAATGACCATGCAAACCCTGGCGGCCCTGGCCCCCCTGGCCCTGCTGATTGTGGCGATGCTGGCCTTCAACCTGCCCGCCCGCCGCGCGGCCTTGCTGGCGTTGTTGCTGCTGGCCTCGTTGTCCATTTCTCCCGGGGTGGTGCCGTCGGCCGGGGAGGCGTGGTTGTCCGCGCTGCCCGATGCGTTGCTGCTGACCCTGACCGTGGGCCTGACGCTGTTCTTCGGCCTGCTGCTGCATCGGCTGATGGACGATTCGGGTGCGCTGGCGGTGTTGCTGGACGGCGTGCGGAGCCTGGGCCGCGATCCGGCGCAACGGCTGATGTGGGTGCTGCTGGTGTTCGGGCCGCTGTTCGAGTCGATCAGCGGATTCGGCCTGGCGATCATGATCGTGGCGCCGATGCTGTTGGGGCTGGGCTATACCCCCTCGCAGGCCCTCACGCTCTCCCTGATCAGCCAACTGGCCGTGCCCTGGGGAGCGCTGGCCATCGGGATGGTGCTGGGCGCGGCGATGGCCAAGCTGTCCCTGCCGATGCTGGGGGCGGCGACGGCGGTGCTGGCGCTCCCGGTCCATGCCGCCTTCTGGGGCACCGCTCTGTGGATAGCCAAACCGGCCGGAGCCTGGAGCCTTCGCCCCCTGGCGGGAAGCGCCGCCGCCCTGGCCGTGTTCGGCTGCGGCATCTGGGCCGCCAACCGCTGGGTCTCTCCGGAGCTGGGGGGGCTGGCCGGTCCCGCGCTGCTGGCGGGGTGGCTGTTGCTGCTGGGCGGGGGGGCCGGTGAAGGACGGCCCCCCCGGGCCGCGTTGCTGAGGGCCGCTGCGCCGTACCTGGCTTTGGTGGCTGTGCTGGTGGCGACCCGTTTTTTCGATCCGCTCCGCGATTGGCTCAACCAGGCGCTGGTGTTGCGGCTGCCGGGCAGCGGTTTCTCCCTGCCCCTGCTATACAACCCCGGCGCGGCGCTGGCGGTGGCCTGCGCGGTAACGTTTGCGGTGGCGTTCAAGGTGGCCAGCGCTTCCGGCCCCGATGAACGGGGGAGAGGCCGGGGCCGGCCGGGGGCTGCGGGTTTGAAAAATGCGGTTTTGAAAACTACGGTGTTGAAAGGGGTGCTGGGCCAGTGGTGGCGCGTGGTGTCGGCCTTGTTCGTGCTGATCCTGCTGGCCCGCTTCATGTTCGAGGGAGGCCTGCTGCGGGCGCTGGCCGCTTCCATCACCTCCCTCTCCGGCGGCGCGGGAGCGGGCTGGTTCATTCCCCCCATCGCGGGGCTGGGCGGCTTTCTCACGGGCAGCGTGGCCGGGGCCAACGCGCTCTTCCTGGACTTGCAGGCCCTGCTGGCCGGCGGAGCGGGGCTGCCCCTGCTGTGGGTGACCGCCGTGCACACCCTGCTGGCGGCCGGGTTCAGCGCCATGTCTCCGGCGCGGGTGGTCTTCGCCGCCACCATGACCGGGCTGCACGGACAGGAGGGCCTGGCCATGCGCCGTCTGCTGCCCCTGGCCGCCATGCTGTTGCTGATCGGGGCCGTGGCGCTGTCCCCGGGCGTGCTGGCCTGGCTGGTTCGCGCCAAGTGGCTGGTGGGCGGGTAGGCCTTACCACGAGGCCTCACCCCAGCGCCCAACAACGGCGCTGACCCTCTCCGATGCGGAGAGGGTATTTTTCCTTCCTGTAAATCGTTGTAAATACAACGCTTTCACCCTCTCCGCATGGTCGAGGGTCAGACTCACCATGCTGTTTGTGGTGAGTCTGGGGTGAGGCCGCTGTCCGGGGTGAGGCCTTACCCACCCCCCCTACTCCGCAAATATCTCCCAAACCCTCACGGTCTTGTCGTGCGACCCGGAAAGCGCCAGCCGCCCGTCCGGGGAAAACGCCACGCTGGTTACATCGCCGGAATGCCCACTGAGCGTGCGCAGGAGGCGGCCGGTGATTTGGTCCAAGGGGAGGGGGCTTTGTTCTGTCCGAAAGGCAACCCGGTTTTGTCCAGGGGCTGGCTTCCCTGCCGGGCCATGGATGGGGCCGCCAGCAGCAATGTCAGCAACAGGAACAATAAACAGGAAAAATTCGAACGCTTCATTATTTCCCCTGAATAATTTAAAAATCCATCAAATGCTTCGAAAGGAAGCGGTTTATGCTGGAATAAATACACCCAAATCAAGGAGCGAGGATTCCCGCATCGGGCGGCGGGTATTTTTTGCTGGACTTTTGGGCCGGGATGTGATAGATATAGTTAATGATAACAGGTAAATAGGCAAAAAATAGCGATTTGACAATACGAACCCATTTGACGGCTTGGTGGGGTATGGGGACGCTTCCGCCGGGGGTGAAACCATGGCTGGCCGGGTTGACGCCCCCGCCGGTGCGAATCGAACCCATATGGCGGGATGGGGCGGGGTCAAGCCCCCGCCAGCCGCGGACCGCCAGCCGGTGCATAACGAACCCATCGGGCGGGCAGGGGCGTTGGGGCGGTGAGAGGAATAAGAGCGAAAAAGGCGGCGGCGCCCCTGGCTAAACCTCCCGCAGCTCCTCCAGCAGCTTGCGGTAGCCCGCGTAACGGGCTTCGGTGATGTGTCCAGCCTTGAGAGCGGCCACCAGGGAGCAGCCGGGCTCGCTCAGGTGCAGGCAGTCGCGGAACCCGCAGCCGTCCAGGTAAGGGCGGAAATCCGGGTAGAGCCCCGCCAGCTCGGCCGGTTCCACCCCATGCAAGCCGAACTCCCGGATGCCGGGCGAGTCGATGGCGAATCCGCCCCCGGACAACCGGATCATCCGGGCGGTGCTGGTGGTGTGGCGGCCCCGGTCTTTTTGAAAACCGACCTCGGCCACCTCCATCTCCAATCCGGTCAGCAGGTTCAACAGGCTGGTCTTGCCCACGCCGGAATGACCCACCAGCACCGAGACGCTTCCCCCCAGGGCATCGGACAGGGGGCCGAGGGTTTCCGCGCGATGGATGTCCGTGCCCAGCACGGGGATTTTCAGGCCGGCATAGGCTTCGCGCACCGCCTCGAATTCCCCGCCCGGGTCCAGGTCCAACTTGGTGATGCAGATCAGCGGCGGAATCTCCGCCATGGCGGCCGCGGCCAGGAACCGGTCCACCAATCCGGTGCGCAACGGCGGGCGACGCAGCGAGGCCACCACCACCAGCAGATCCACGTTGGCGGCCAGTACCTGCGCCTCCGAGGCGCGGGAAATGCGCTTGCGGTTGGCCTGGCGGCGGATCAGCACCCGGGTTCGGGGTTCGATCACCGTCACGGTGCCGCCGCCGTCGGGATTGCGCACGATCCGCACCCGATCGCCCACCACTGGCGTGAGCCGCCCCTTCAACCGGCCCCGCATGGCGCAGACCACTTCTTCGCCTTCGCTCCACACCAGGCACCGGTCGGCGTACATGGCCGCGACGCGTCCCTCGGCGCTCTCTTCCCCGCCGCCGGCCGCCGCGGCTTGATGGTTTTTAGGCATACGGTTTTTAGGCATACGGTTTTTCAGGCATGAGGTTTTCAGGCATATGCATTCATCGGCGAAATTGTGCTGGGGCTTCCGCTGTCTCCGCGGCGTGGCGTTGCCATCTTCCCCCGAAAGGCATTGCCCACACAACCCCGGCTTCACAACCGTGGAGGCAAAACCTTGACCTCAAGGCCTCCTCCAGCGCACATCCCAACCCATGGGAGCAGCGGGCATGACGGCCCCCGCGGCCGGCCAGGCCTGCCTGCCGTTCAATGGAATCCCCGGAAGAATGCTGGCGTTTCCCATGCCGTTCCACGATGCTTGTCTTCGTGGGGAAAAGACCGCGATGCAAAAATTCCGCATCCGGCAGGCCGCCAGGTTTTCAGGAATGGACACGGGGCGCCTCAGCCATTTTCAACAATCGTGATGATAAAAAAACGCGCCACAAAAATAATATTTCCGGCTCGCGCATCCAGGCCGCACGGCATTTTTTCTCATTCCATGATTGGGTGCCATAGGTTTCATGCTTCGTTCATCTTCCACGCTTATCCAATCGCCACAGGCAAATTTAGTTGAAATTACTAACTAAAACAATATCTTGGAATTAACCATCTGATTTGAAACGGGGCCTGCTCTAATTTTTTTATTTCATCGAAAACCCGGTAAAATTAATAATTCGAATTAATCCATGAGAACAATGAGAAAGAAAATTTAATGGCACAATCGTTTTTTTTTGTTTGGATTTTCAATCCCATTGTGAAAGGTTACTTTAAAGGGTGATCGTGAATCCGCCTTTTGGAATTCCAGGTTAAAGTCCGGCGAGATTGCTTTTTCGCCGAAAGCAGGGGGTGTCGCGGGGGCCGTGTCACCCAGGGGTTTGTCCGCGTAATTTGGAGAAATTGTGGCGAGAATCTCATCCGCATTGAAAAAAGGATTTTTCCACCAATTGCGGGCCTGCCGTGGATTAAGAGGACCGTTCAGGCGTTTTCCTGAGCGGGCCTGTTAATCCCACCGTACCAACTATTAGCAAATTTTCCCGGTTTACGCCGCCATCTTGGCGGGGGGAATAGATATGCCCAGTGACATCTGGCCAACAGCGACATCCGGCCAACAGCGCCATCCAGCTGCCTCTGCTCCCGGTAACAGACCTGCCCGGTGATTGGGCCGCAACGATTTACGGATCAGCATGATTGAATTCAAGAGCGCCATGAGGATTGGAAACCGCATCCAGCGGCACCGGCAGGCCATTCAATTGGAGCCGGCGCTGCGGGTGTTGTTGCGCTTCTATGATGGGTGCGGCGCGCCTCTCCCGGAGGTAAACCAATTGATCGGCGAGGAAATCGAGGGGTGCCTCACCGGTTCTCCGCGCGGCAAGGAACGGTTGCAAAGCCATCTCCATCTGCTGCTGCGGGCCAGGGACCTGCATCGGTTCGCGATGGAGCCGAAAGCGTTGACGCCGCTCAAGATGACGGTTTTCGAGCATCTGCTTTTCCACCGCACCGCCGCCAGCCGCTGGGCCGCCATTCGCGAAGTGCTGGCCGGGGGCATGGACGCCCTCTGCGAGTCGCCCTGGCCGGGGATGGGCGCCAATCCGGAGCGTTGCAAGCTGGCCCTCAGCGACCGGCAGGGGCACCTGGGAAGGCTGTTGACCCTGGTGGCGCTGTTCAACCTGGAGTTGGAGGAAAACGGTTTGGAGGAAAACGGTGCCTCCGCCAATGCGCTGCTCCATTTCAAGCGGGGCGATTTCCCCCTGCACCATTGGGAGTTTTCCAGCGAGGGCGGCCACCGGGCTCATGGCGACGCGCCGGCTGGGTGGCGGCCGGAAAATCCCCTTTGCCGCTGGGAGTTCCTGGGCCTGGACCTGTTCCACGCCTTGCGGCGGTTGACCGGCGGCAGGGATTCGGCTGGCTCGGCCTGGCCGGAGGAATTGCAGGAAAACGGCCGGCCGGACCCGGAAGGGCTGGGTGTGGAAAAGCTGGGCGAGGATGGGGAGACCTGGATCGGCGGCACGCACCCGGTTTCCGGCGATACGGTTTCCAGGCATCCGCGGGAGAAGGGCAGCGAAGCGGCTGGGGAGAGCGGCAGCCATCCACCCGGCCCGCGGTTCGATTCCACACGGAGCGATTCCACACGGAGCGATTCCACACGGAGCGATTCCACACGGAGCGATTCCACACGGAGCGAACCCGCCCCCGACGATCCTTCCCGGCCTCAGGTGTTCTGCCGTCTGGATGGCCGCGGCGCCACCGGTGCGGGCCAGTTGGAATTGTTTCCTTTCGATCCCGATACCTTCCCCGCCAGCCTGCTGGCCCTGATTCATCGCCGCCTTGGCCCCGAAGGAGTCAAACTGCTGGCCCTGACCATGGGGCGCCTGGCGGAAGCCCCCCCAGGCGAGCCTTTCGAGCTGGATGCCAACCAGGTGGCGGCCGCGGCCGCGCTGAACGATCTCTCTTCCCGGGGCGTGGCCGCCAGGCTCCGGCGGCTGGAAAAGGTGATGGAACTGCTGGGCGGGGTGGAACTGACCCGCATTTCACGGGTGGCGGGAAAGGAAACCGTCCACGCCTCCCGGTTGGTGACGGTGGTGGAGCGGACAGGCGCAACCGGCGCTCCACCGGAAGCGCCGGCGGCCGGGCAGGGAATTTCCAGCGCCTCGCCGGAGGAAGACGCAACCCCATCGGCGATGGAAAGGGCGCCGGCCATGCGTCTGGTGGTGGACCCGGTGCTCCATCGCTGCGGCGCCGGCAGCCTGCCGCGCCTTTTCCGCGGACTCCCCGAATTTCTGTGCGCGGCGGGAGGGAAGCATCACCCTTTTTTGATTTCGCTTTATGCCTACCTGCGGCGATGTTGGGCCGGCCGCGCCGCGCCGGAAATGGTGGAGCGGGGAATGGACCAACTCATCGCCGAGGCGGGATTGTGGGTCAGCCCCACCGGCCGGTACCGCGCCCTGGAGGCCATCAAGGCCGATTTGAACCTGCTGCTGGAACGGGGCTGCCTGGGAGCCTGGCGGATGAAGCGCGCCGCGCGGGAGGATGGCCAACAGCACCGATTCATGCTGTTCCCGCCCAAACCGGATGTCCGGCAGGAGGCGAAAGAGGGCGATGCGCTGGCCGATACCGGATGAGGGGATTTTATGCCTTGGTTGACCGGTGTGTGATTTTCCGGCGCCCGCGGCGTAAAAAAACGACGGTTCTTTTTAAACCCTCGCCATCCACTGGCGGGGACGGCGGTTTTGGAGTGGCCCTGCCGGGGGCCCATCATGGGATGAGGAGCGAAACTCAAGGAAGAGTACCCCGGCAGGGCTGCTTTAGGATGGAACGAACTTAATCGCGCATGGGCACCAATGCCAGATCGGATCCCGGCCTGATGAAAGACAAGGTGGCTCTCGTGACGGGAGGAGCCCGTGGAAATGGATTCGCGATCGCCAAGGGAATGGCGGAAGCGGGGGCCACCTTGTTTATCGGCGATATCGCCGCGAATATTTCCGAAATTCCCTATCCACTCTCCGGTCCCGATACGCTTGCGCAAGCGGAGGCCGCCTTGCGCCGAATTCACCCCCGCGTTTACTCTATCGTATTTGATGTCCGGGACAGTAATGCGGTTCACAGGGCGGTGAGCTGGGTGGAGGAAGAAACCGGTGGCGTGGACATCCTGGTCAACAACGCCGGAGTGATCGCGCTCAATCCCCTGGGTAGCGTTTCGGAGGCCGAATGGAGGGTGCAACTCGACGTGATCGTCACCGGCGCCTTTCATTGTTGCCGCCGTGTGCTGCCCGGCATGACGGCAAAGGGATGGGGCCGCATCGTCAATGTGGCCTCCGTGGCGGGACACCGCGGCATCGGCACCGGTGTGGCCTACACCGCCGCCAAGCACGCCCTGATTGGCTTGACCCGGGCACTGGCCATGGAAGTGGCCGGCCAGGGCATCACCGTCAATGCGGTCTGTCCCGGCACGGTGGCCACCGACCTGGTGCGGGGCTTGGGGGCGGCCATGGATCTCAGCCCCGGGGAGGCCCTGCGGCATTTTTCCGCCCGGCATCCCGGCGGGGATCCGCTGGCTCCCGAGGACGTGGCCGCCGCGGCCCTCTGGCTGGCTTCGGACGCCGCCCGGCGGGTCAATGGGACTTCCCTGTTCGTGGACGACGGCTGGCACGCCCATTGAGTCTTTCCCTCTCCGCCGTCCGCGAACCCAATCGATGTGTTGTCAGGCGCGGCAAAAAAAACAACAATAAGGGGACAACTCTTCCCACACCTCCCTTGAACGGAGTAAATCCGCGGGCGGGATTGGCGCCGGCCTGGCCCGGGCCGCGATGGCCCGCGAATATTGACAATCATCAATCAACCATTCTATCTGGAAAAATGAGGCCTCTATGAGCAAGCAGGTTTTCAATTATGGAGCGGGGCCGGCCATGTTGCCGGTACCGGTGATGGAGCAGGTGCGGGCGGAGTTCCTGGACTACCAGGGCTCCGGAATGTCGATCATCGAGATGAACCACCGCAAGCCCTACTTCATGGAGATCATCGCCGAGACCAAGGCCCTCTTCCGCGAGTTGCTGGAGCTGCCGGAAAACTACCAGGTGTTGTTTTCTCACGGCGGGGGAGCGATGCAGTTCTCCTCGGTGCCCCTGAACCTGATGGGGGGGCACCCGGAGCGAAAAGCGCTGTATGCCAACACGGGCTTTTTCTCCCAGATGGCCATCGAGGAGGCGCGCCGCTTCGGCAAGGTGGAGGTGATCGTCAGCAGCGAGGAAACCGGCTTCGACCACATTCCCCATCTTGACCCGGCCATGGTGAACGGCGGCGCGAACGGTGGTGAGAACGGTGGTGAGAACGGTGGTGAGAACGGTGGTGAGAACGGTGGCGCGAACGGTGGCGCGAACGGCGGCGGGGCGGCTTACCTGCACATCACCACCAACAACACCATGATGGGCACGCGCTGGCAGGAATTTCCGCACCCGCTGTCGGTGCCGCTGGTGGGCGATTTCACCTCGGAGATCCTCTCGCGCAAGGTGGACGCGACCCAGTTCGGCGTGCTCTACGCCGGGTTCCAGAAGAACCTGGGCCCCCCGGGCCAGTCGGTGATCCTCATCCGCGACGACCTGCTGGAGCAGGCCCTGCCCGAGATCGCGCGGCAACTGAGCTACGGGGTGCTGGCCGAGACCGGCTCCATGCCCAGCACGCCCAATGTCTTCAACATCTGGATGAACAAGCTGGTGCTGGAATGGACCCGGGACCAGGGCGGCGTGGAAGCGATGGAGGCCCTCAGCGAGAAGAAGGCCGCCCGCATCTACGGCGTCATCGACGCGTCGGACTTCTACACCGGCCACGCCCGGCCCGGCTCGCGCTCGACCCAGAACTTCACCTTCGGCCTGCCCGGCGCGGACCTGCTGACCGCGTTCTTCGCCGAGGCCGAGGCCGAGGAACTGCACGGCATGGCGCCCCCCCTCATGCGCCAGGACGTGCGGGCATCGCTCTACAACGCCATGCCCTATGAAGGCGCGGAAACCCTGGCCTCGTTCATGGAGGAATTCGAGCGCCGCCACGGCTGATCGCCATTGATTTTCCCAGAAGCGCGGCGGGCAGGTTGATCCGTAGGGGACAGAAATGGAATCTCAACAAATTCACCCGCCTCCTGCCTGAAAATCCGCCCGCGGAAGACCCTCGCAACACCGCAAAACGCCCCCAGCCGGAAGCGGGTCACCCCAGATGCGCCCCGTCATTGAAGCGGGCCAGGTGGTAGCGTCCTTCAATCCAGCGCAACTCGGTGAGGGAGCAGGGATCGATGATGAAATCGCCGATCTTCTCCGGCGGAAACCCTAGCGTGTGGTGCAGCAGGGCGCGCAGCACGTCTCCGTGCAGCACGAACAACAGGGGGACGCCCGGGTTGGCCGACACATGGGCGTCGAAGACGGGAGCGGCCCGGGCCGTCACGTCCCGGTAGGACTCCCCGCCTGGATAGCGGAAGCCGAAGGGATCCTCCGCCAACGCCCTGGCGATGGGTTCCGGCAATTCCCAACGCGGCATCACGCCTTCCCAGTCCCCCTTGCTCAATTCCCAGAAAGCGTCCTCGGTTTCCACGTTCTCAAGGCCCAGCGCCTGGCCGATCAATCCGGCGGTTTCCTCGGTGCGGGGGAGCGAGGAGGCGATGATTTTTTGCACCATTTTTTCGGCGGCCAGGCCATCGCCAGCGAATTCGCCGCCCGCCAAGCGCGCGCCCAACCGGCGGGCCTGCTCCCTGCCGGCCGCCACCAGCCTGGATTCCGGCGAGCGTCCCATATAGACATCGGTTTTCAGGTTGTGTTCGCTCAGCCCGTGCCGGGTCAGATAGACGATGGTTTCCAAGGCGATGGTTTCCAGAGCAGGGGTTTCCAGGGCAGGGGTTTCCAAGGCGCGGGTTTCCAAGGCGCGGGTTTCCAAGACAAGATGGGGATCGGGATGACGGGCCGCCCAAGGCGCCGGGGCGCCGGAAAAATCATCGCGAAAATCATCGCCTCCTGCTCCGGCGGGAACGGAAACCGGCTCCCGATTGGGCGGTTCCGGCGGGGCGGCGGCGCTGCGGCTCAATCGAATTGGATGAAGAGCGATATGCGGATCACGCTGCCCGAAAAGTCGATGGTTGTCGATGGGCTGTTGCGGGCGTTGGGATAGGGATTGCTGTCCAACTCCACGGCATCCGCCTTGAGAACGGTCAGTTCATAGCGGAATCCCCAGGTCTCTCCCCGGGATTCCAGCCCCAGCCTGGTCGATCCCACGGCGGATTGGCGGTATGGAATGTATTGGACAGCCCCGCTGGAGAAAGGCACGCGCATGGTGCCCTCCAAAAAGCCGAGGCTGAAGCCGACGAAATAGTTGATTCCCGGTTCGTTGGGATTGAAAATATACAACCGCAACACGCCGGAATAAATGAACGATTCGGCCTTGATGGCGGTGACGGTGGAGACGCCTTGCGCGGCGTCCGTATCGTGTTGGGAGAACATATTGTAATCCATCCCGATTCCCAGGCCGCGGGGAAAGGGGATTGCCAGAGCGGTCACCCCCTCCACCCCGAACGGGGGCAGGGCATGGATCAGCTTTTTGAAAAAGCTGTTTTCCTCGTCGGTTTCGCGGAAACCGATCGAGGTGACATGCGAGGCGGTGCCTTTGCCGCTGGCATACCCGCCATCCCCGGTGATCTGAAAGAAGGGATGGGTCTCGTAAGCCATTTGGTCCAACATCACCAGTTGCGTGCGCAGCTTGAACTCGCCCAGGCCCACGGGCGGAGCGGCGGGCGGGGCCACCGGCCCAACCGGAGGCTCGGCGCCAGGAGCCTGCACGGGGGCTTGGGCCAGCGGAATCTCCGGTTGCTGTGCCCGGGGGGATGGTGTCAGGATGAAAAGGAACACGATAAAACAAAACAACCCAGGCAGGGAAATCCGCGCCCACCGTCCCGGTGTGTTCCAAATCATTGCCATCAGGAAAATCGGGGTATAAGAATTGGCCATAATTTCATGTCGTTTCGATGCGGAACCATGAAATGAATGAAATGCAAATTCCATGACTTCGGGGCGGGGCATCCGGGGTTTGGGAGGAAATGGTTCAATGATCCAGCGGAAAGGCGCGGGATGAAGGAGCGGATCAAACAGGCGGCGGAATGGATCATGTCCGCGCGGAAAACCATTGCGTTTACCGGGGCCGGGGTCAGCACCGAAAGCGGCATTCCCGATTTCCGCAGCGCGTCGGGCCTGTGGAGCCGCTACGATCCAGCCGAATACGCCACCCTGGGCGCCTTCCAGGCCAACCCGGAAAAGGTCTGGCGCATGCTGGCGGAAATGGAGCAGGTGATGGACGTCCAGCCCAACATCGGCCACCAGGCCCTGGCCCGGCTGGAGCGCCAAGGCGCCCTGAGCGGGATCGTCACCCAGAACATCGACGGGTTGCACCAGGCGGCCGGGAGCGCCACCGTGGTGGAATTTCACGGCTCCAGCCGCACCTTCACCTGCCTGCCCTGCGGGCGGTGTTTTCCCCGCGATGCGGTGCGGGGCATGACCCGGAAGTCAGACAGCCAAATGCCCATGCCAGGCGACTGCGGCCGGGGGCCTCGCGATGGGGGCGGGTTTCCTTGCGTGCTCAAACCCGACGTGGTGTTCTTCGATGAGGCCATCCCGCCGGACGCGCTGGCGGGGGCCGCCAAGCTGGTGCGGGACGCCGACCTGGTGCTGGTGGCCGGCACCTCCTGCGAGGTGTTTCCCGCCTCGGAAATTCCCTGGCAGGTGCGCCGCCAGGGCGGGCGGGTGATCGAAATCAACCTGGAGCCGGCCGAGAGCCTGAAGGCCGAACTGGTGTTGCGGGGGTCCTTCACCGAAATGGCCTCGGGCCTGCACCAGGCCTGGGAGGCGCTCAAAAGTTGATCTTCCCCCCCCAGCGGAACGCCGCCCAGGTCACCCCCGCGGTGCGCCAGCCCAGACCCGGCCCGATGTCTGCATCGCTGGCCTGGGTCATCCCCGGTGCGCCGGGATATGAAGAGCTCCCGCCGGCTTGGGCCTTCAGGCGCACCCTGATTTTCCCTCGATGAACGTCCTGGCCGCGAGGAGCGGGGCATCGAACAACCGTCCGATTTTTCGCCGCGAACGGCGGGAAATGGACCCGTGAAAAAAAATCCGAACCGCTATCAGCCATGGCATCCGAACGGTTGGTGATCAAGGTGGGCACGGGGGTGTTGACCCAGCCCAACCAACACCTGGACTACAACGTGATCCACCAGATCGTGGACCAGATCGGCGCGTTGCGCGGGCAGGGACACCAGGTGGTGCTGGTCACCTCGGGGGCCGCGGGGGCTTCCTACGGCCTGGCCGGGCTGAGCCGGGAGAAAAAACCGCTGCTGCGGCTGCAACTGCGCACCGCCGTGGGCCAGCCGCGGCTGATGAACACCTACGCCGATTTTTTCCGCGAGCACAACCTCACCATCGCCCAGGCCCTGCTGACCCGCTACGACTTCGGCCACCGCGAGCGCTACCTGAGCGCGCGCGAAGTGCTCGAAGGGCTGTTGAAACGGGGCGTGGTGCCCATCGTCAACGAGAACGACGTGGTCGCCGGGGAGGCGCTCACCTTCGGAGACAACGACTACCTCTCCGCCGCGGTGGCCTCCACCATCGGCGCCAACCGGCTGTTCCTGCTGACCACCGTGGCCGGGTTTTTCCAAGGGGGAGATCCGAAAATCGAAAAGAAGGCACGGCTGTTGGAAACGGTGGAGGAAATCACCCCCAACATGTGGCAATCGTGTCAGCCCACCCTGTCCATGGGCGGGCGGGGCGGCATGTACTCCAAGCTCAAGGCGGTGGAAATGGTCACTTCCTTTGGCATCGAGGCCGTCATCGCCTCGGGCAAGGAGCCCGACGTGGTGACCCGCATCATGGGCGGCGAAATGCTGGGCACCCGCTTTCCTCCCCGCGGCAAGCGGCTCAAATCGTTCCGTCAATGGCTGCGCTTCGGGGCGTTGATCAGCGGGAAGCTGGTGGTGGACGCGGGGGCGGAGAAGGCCCTGCGCAACAACAAAAGCCTGCTGCCCGCCGGCATCACCCGGGTCGAGGGAGGATTCCAACAGGGCGAAGTGGTGGAAATCCTCAACCACAAGGAGGAAAAGCTGGGGGTCGGCGTGGCCGAACTGGCCTCGGAGGCCCTGCGCGAATTGTTGCAGGACAAGGAAGCCGGCCACGGCCGCGAAGCCGTCCACAAGAACCGGCTGTTGATCGTGTGAGCTGCCCCCCTGGGGGGGGTCCTGCCGTCCTGATCACTCGGCTTTTAACGCCTGCCCCTCCACCCGGGGGTTTCTCGTCGCGAGGTAGATTCCCAGCGCAACCAAAGAAATTCCCGAGGCGTGATACCAAAGGAAGGGTTCGCTCAGCAACACGATGGCGAAAACGGTGGTGAAGGCAGGAAGGAGGTGAACGAACAGCCCGGCGCGAATGGCACCCGCCACCGGCAGGGCGGCATTCCAGGCGGTGAACGCGATCACCGAAGCAAAGACACCCATGTACCCGATCGTGGCCAGGCTGGTCCAACCCACAATCATCGCGCGTCCGCCTGCGGCTTCCCACAGGTAAAACGGCGTCAGGGCCACCAGCCCGATAATGGTCATCACCGTAAGCGTGGGCAACGCCTCCAGATCCATCGGGCGGTGTTTCAACAACACGGTGAAAACAGCCCAGACCAGGATCGATGAAATGGCCCAAAGATCCCCGGGATTGAATTGCAATCCCAGGATCAAGGCGGGATCTCCCCGAAAGAGGATTCCCAGAACGCCCAGCAGGGACAGTATGATACCGGCGATTTGCCTGAACGCCAGGGGTTCACGAAACCACCCCCATGAAATGGCCACGATAATGACCGGCGTGGTGGAAGCGTACATGGCGGCGTTGATCGCAGTGGTATAATTCAGTGCGATATACACCAGGGAATGGAAAAGGGAGACGCCGAGAATACCCAGCACGGCCAAAAATTTCCACTCGCGCCGAATCACCGAGCGCCCCTCCCGGAGTTGCCGCCAGGTGAGGGGGAGCAGGATGAACAATGCGACCACCCAGCGCCAGAAATTGAGGGTGATGGGTGGCACCTCGTTGTGGATGACCCGCCCGAGCAACCAGTTTCCCGCCCAGCACGCCATGGCCAGCACCATCAGGAAATAGGCGGTGCCGAGCTTTACCCGTGATTGGCCGGCCTCCTCCCGGCGTGGTGTCTCCGTCGTGTCCATTGCCGCCCCATGGTTACTTCAATCCGCAAGCTCGCGGTGAAGTCTTCTCAAGGGAAAATTCCGAACCCCGACCTGCATAACACAATATTCGCTTCGAAATCCATGGAAGCCAGCATGGGGGGTCCACCTCCTCTTGCCGCTCCCCCTACCCTTTTCCCCGGATTTCCCGGTAGCGGAAGCAGCCGGTGACGTGATCGTTGACCATGCCCGTGGCCTGCATGTGGGCATACATGATGGTCGATCCGACGAAGTTGAAGCCGCGCCGCTTGAGGTCCTTGCCCAGGGCGTCGGAGACCGGGGTGGTGGCGGGAATGTCCGCCATGGCGCGCCAGGCGTTGGTGAGGGGCCTGCCGTCCACGAATCCCCAGAGGTACTTGCCGAACCCGCCGAATTCGGCTTGCAGCTCCAGCAAGAGGCGCGCGTTGGTCACCGCCGAACGCACCTTGAGGCGGTTGCGCACGATGCCGGGATCGTCCAGCAGCCGCGCGATCTCATCCTCGCCGAAGGCGGCCACCTTTTCCGGGTCGAACCCGGCGAAGGCTTCGCGGTAGTTTTCCCGCTTGCGCAGAATGGTGATCCAGGACAGCCCGGCCTGCGCGCCTTCCAGGATCAGGAATTCGAACAACGTCCGGTCGTCGTAAACAGGAACGCCCCACTCTTCGTCATGGTATTTCACGTACAGCGGGTCTTCCCCGCACCATTCGCAGCGTTGGGTCATGCTTGCCCCCTGGGTGGTGTTGAAAATCGGGGTGAACGGGCGGTTTTGGGCCGGGGTCCGCCCGGCCCTCGGCCCAGCGCCTTCTCTCCGCAATGCACCATCTCGTCCAGGGGGACGTCAATCCTTTCCCGATCGTTCGTGCAATATTCATTTCATTGAACCGCTTCGGTGGAGCGCAAGGCCGCGTATGGAGGCCGGAAATAGACAGCATTCCGGGGAGATTCCGGCCCGGCAACCTTCAGGCCGTTTCTCCCGGGGCCGAGCGGGATGGAATCCGCTGGGAGGGGCGGGAGCAAACCGAAACGGATTTCCGGGCCGATGAAAAATTCGCAAAACCGTTTTACATTGAACGAATCGGGGTGTAAATTATTGCCTATGGATCGGTTGGATCAAACGGAATAGCGCCGGGCGGAACCGGCCCTGGCGGGCAACCCGTCACGGCCTTTATCAGTCGAGCGAAGAAACACCGGAGAACATCATGTTGAAAGGCCTTCACCACAATGCCTACCGCTGCCGCGATTCGGAAGAGACGCGGGGGTTCTACGAGGATTTTCTGGGGCTGCCGCTGGTCAACGCCTTCGAGATCAAGGTGACCAAAACCGGGCGGGAGGTCAAAGTCCTGCATTCATTCTACCAGATGGAGGACGGGTCGTGCCTGGCTTTTTTCGAGTTTCCGGATGCGCCGTTCGAGTTCAAGGCGCAGGACGACTACGACCTGCACATCGCGCTGGAGGTTGCGCCCGATCAGTTGCAGCCGATGATGGACAAGGGCAAGGCGGCGGGCATCGAAACCCGGGGCATCGCCGATCACAAGATCATGGATTCGATTTATTTCCGCGATCCCAACGGGTATGTGATCGAGCTGACCGCCAAGCGGGACAACCATGACGAGGGGATGGACCCCGCCCTCACCAAGCCGCACGACAGATTGAGGGAGTGGCAGGCCAGCAAGGGCTGATCCCCGGCCCCCCATCCCTTCGCCCGGCGCTGCCGCGCCGTCGGGTTGCCGCGCCGTCGGGTTGCCGCACCGTCGGGTTACCTCACCGTCATTTGCGGGTCATCACCAGATTTCCGTAATCGTCCAGCCGGGCGGAAAACCCTCCCGGCACCACCGTGGAGGCGTCCATTTCCTCCACCACCGCCGGTCCATCCAGGGCGTCTCCCGCGCAGAGGGCATACCGGTCGTAGACCGGGCAGTCCACCGCCCGCCCCTCCTCCTTGAGCCACAGCGGCCGTTGTTCCTTTAACGCCGCGTCTGGGCCGCCGCCACCGCCGGATGTAGCGCGTTCGGCTTTCCTGGCTCTCTTTCGTGGCAGGGGAGGGAGTTTTCCCACGGCGGTGAGACGCAGGTTCACCATCTCGATGGCATCTCCGGGGGCCACATAGCCATAGGCGCGCTTGTGGGCCTCCTCGAACTGGCCGCGCAGCCGGGCCAATGCCGCCGCCCCCACCTCCCCGGGTGACAACACCACCTGCAATTCGTGGGACTGGCCCTTGTAGCGCAGATCGCAGGAGCGCACCAGGGAGGTTTCCCCCCAGCTTTCCCGATCGCCGGCCAACAACGCCTCGGCCCGCTCCTCGAATCCCGAGAAAACGGCGTTGAGGTCGGCGGCGATGGCCTCGTTCCGCGCCAGGATGTTCCCGGGTATGGTTTCGGCTGAGTTTTCGGCGGAGCTTCCGGTGGAGTTTTCGGCGGAGTTTTCGGCGGAATGGCCCGAATCTTCACCACCCGCGCCCCCGGCCGCCAGCAGGTGGCGGCGGGTGGCCACGAATTCGTGCCGGATGTCGGTCATCAGCAACCCCACCGCCGAGGCCACCCCCGGGCTGGGGGGGACGATCACGGTGGGAATCTCCAGCTCGGCCGCCAGCGCCCCGGCATGGAGCGGCCCCGCCCCTCCGAAGGCCACCAGCGAAAAATCGCGGGGATCGTATCCGCGCTGCACGGAAATCAGGCGCATGGCGGCGATCATCCCCGCGTTGGCGATATCCACCACGCCCTGGGCGGCCCGTTCGATTTCCAGGCCCAGCGGCGCGGCGATTTCCCGCTCCAGGGCCGCGCGGGCGGCCGCGGTGTCCAGTTTCAACTGGCCGCCCAGGAAGTAGTCCGCATTGAGCCGCCCCAGCAGCAGGTTGGCGTCGGTGAGGGTGGGGCGCGTTCCCCCCCGTCCGTAGCAGGCCGGCCCGGGTTCCGCGCCGGCGCTCTGGGGGCCGGTGCGCAATGAGCCGCCGGGATCGATCCAGGCCAGCGACCCGCCTCCCGCGCCCACCTCCACCAGGTCGATCACCGGAGTGCGCACCGGGTAGCCGCTGCCCTTGCCCTCGCCGATGGGGGAATGGGACAGGCTGCCCACCTCGTATTCGGTGGAAAGGGTGGGCTGGCCGCCCCGCACCAGCCCCACCTTGGCCGTGGTGCCCCCCATGTCGAAGCTGATCACGTTGTCGAAACCCATCTCGCGGGCCAGCGCGGCGGCGGCGATCACCCCGGCGGAAGGGCCGGACTCCACCATGAACACCGGCTTGTCCCGGGCCGCCTCGGCGTTCATCACGCCGCCGTTGGACTGCATGATGTAAAAAGGCGCCTCGATCTTGCGGGCGGCCAGGCGGGACTGGATATCATCCACGTAGCGCGACACCACCGGCATCACCGCCGCGTTGACCGCCGCGGTGGAGGCGCGGGGAAACTCGCGGAACTCCGGGCAGACCTCCGAGGACACGGAAAGAAAAGCCTCCGGAAACGCCGCCCGCGCGATTTCCGCCGCCCGCTGTTCGTGGGCCGGATTGATGTAGGAATGAAGGAAGCACACCACCAGGGCCTCCACCCCCTCGGCCTTGAGAAAGGCCACCGCCCGCTCCACCGCCGCCTCGTCCAGGGGCTTGAGCACCTGGCCGTGGTGGTCCAGCCGCTCGGGAATGCCGATACTCCACCGGCGGGGCACCAGCGGCACGGGCTTTTTCTGGAAAATATCGTAAAGCCGGGGGCGGGTCTGGTAGCCGATTTCCAGCACGTCCCGGAAGCCCTCCGTGGCCAGCATGCCGATGCGGGTCTTGTTGCCTTCGATGAGGGCGTTGGTGGCGATGGTGGTGGCGTGCACCACCATCTTCAACGCCTCCGGGGGGAATCCGGTCTTTTGCTGGGCCTGTTCCACCGCCTCCATGAAGCCTTCCGCCGGATTGGCGGGGGTGGTCAGCACCTTGACGATGGACAGCTCGCCGCTGTCCTCATCCACCAACGCGCCGTCGGTGAAGGTGCCGCCGATGTCTATTCCTAGCCGGTAAGTGGGCATGGTGCCTTGAACTTTCAGGTTGTGATCATCGTATGTTGAATTGCCGGCGACATTGCCTCTTACACAGCGCCATTTACACCGTGCCTTTTACACAGCGGCCCTTGAAAAATCAAATGCAGCGCCGCAGGGAGAAAAATAAAACGGGTTGCATATAAGAATTTATCGGCCAGTTCCGAACTTCGTCTGTTACCTATACCGCCAGCACAATAAAATCAGAGCATAGCGCTTTTTTGGAGTGTTTTAGCTATGCTATAATTCTCTGGTTAATTCTTGTCGCTGTCGATTTGGGAGCTTGGCGGCATGTGGCGCAAACAACTTTCCAGCTTGGGGGCAATCCACTGGCTCAACAAACACTCAAAACTCTGATGCGCCGCCTGTCTAGTGCTGGTTTTAAGAGGGAATTCGCACGTCCAGCGATTCTTCCTGATTGGTGGGACGAGTCCTGCGAGAATGACCCGGCCCTGTTGCCTGACGTGGAGTTCCGCATCGCCCGCTTTCTTGGCAATCACTTTCAGATACGGCTTCCACATTTCGCTGCACACCGCCTTC
>JACZSY010000039.1 GCA_022573975.1 SAR324 cluster bacterium
TTCGGATTTTCCGCGGGCAGTTCCGAGCCCGGCGTGCTGTCCGGCGCGGATGGAGGCCCGCTGTGGGTGGCCAATGGCCAGGACATCGCCGGCACCATCCATGGCGAACCGGCCGAGGGCGATGGGCTTACCCTCACCGGGCGCCATGGCAACACGGCCACCAGCGGCCTGGTGATCCGTTACAGCGGACTGCCGTTCACCGGCGCGAATCGGTGGTTGCCCCGTTCCAAACCGGCCATCCTGGAGCCAGCGGTGTTCGCCGGGCGTGTCATCGTAGCCCAACAGGCGTTGAAACTCCGCATGCCGGATCCACGGGAAGGGATGGCGGTGCTGCGGCTGGATTCGGTGCGCCCCCGCGCGCTTGGCGGGGGGGTGGAGAACGAGAGCGGGTTTTCCTCACTGGCCGAAATCCGGATGGATACGCCCGGGCAGGCCAGGGACTCGGCGGGCTTGATCGGCAGTGCCCTGCACGACCTGCATGGCAGGATGGAGGGCCTGCGGAACCTGTCCTCGCACCGGCTGCCGGCCATGCTGGCCCAATGGCGGGTCAAGGCGCAGAACCTTCACGCCGCCGACCCGGCCATCTCCGGCGATGCGGGGGATGTTTCCCCCATGGAACTGGTCAGGCGCCTCAACGCGGCCTTCCAACACGAAGGCAGGGGCGCCTTGAACGCGCAAGCCAAGCCCTCGCGGGGTTCCATGCTGGAACTGCTGGTGGCCGAGCCGGGAGACAAAACACGCCTGAATTGACCTTGACCTTGGGGCCGCCCAGGGGTGGATCGACCGGACGGGGTTCGACTGAACCCGAACGGCTGAACATGAACAGTTGAATTTGCACGGCGCCGCCGGAAGGGCGGGATCGGGTTGTATTTTATAGGGAGAGAAACCGGGTAGAGACTCCGGACAGGGAAACCGGGCAGGGACGCCTGAACACTGACACGGCCGGGAGAGAAGCCGGCCCTGAAACCTTGCGGCTCCGGTACTGCGCCGGCGGCCGCGGCCATCCATCCGGGCGCCGGATTTGATACGGGCGCCCCGCCGGGAGGATTCCCGGGCCGTGAATGAAATCACGGCGCTTGCGCGCGCCCGTTCATCCGCATATTGGCGGAAGCGGGCAGCGCCAAATCGGGCGGAAAGAACGGCCTAACCAAATAGAGGGAAAGATGACTTTGCGAATCAACACCAACATCGCCGCCCTGAACAGCGTGCGCAACCTGGAGGATACGGACCGCAAGCTGGCCGAATCGCTCCAGCGCCTGTCCTCGGGGTTCAAGATCAACAAGGGCGCGGACAATCCGGCCGGGCTGGTGATCTCCGAGCAACTGCGCGGGCAGATCGTCGGAATCAACCAGGCCATCGCCAATTCGGAGATGGCCGCCTCAATGGTGCAAACCGGCGAGGCCGCGCTCTCGGAGGTCAACAACCTGCTGATCCGGATGCGGCAACTGGCCCTGCAGGCCAACAACGAAGGCGCCAACGATTCCACCACCCTGGCGGCGAACCAGTTGGAAATCGACGATGCCCTGCGCACCATCAACCAAGTGGCCCAAAACACCCAATTCGGGAACCGCAAACTGCTTGACGGGAGCGGAGGGGTGACCGGAGAGGCGCTGGGCGGCGGCCTCACCTTTATTTCCGGGGGCGTCAACACCCGCACTTCCCCCTTGGAGGGGTACGTGGTGGAAATCGAGCAAATTCCCACCCGGTCTTTCCTGGAGGGTTCCTCGGCGATGGACCAGGACGACCTGGCGGACCTTCAACTGACATTGTTCGAAGGCGGGCGCACCGTACAGGTGACGGCGCGGGAAACCGACACACCGGCCAGTTTTTTCGGGCGCTTGCGGCGCGCCTCGGAGGAAGCCGGGTTGCAACTGGACCTTTCCATGGACGACGAGGCGATCACGGTGGTGCACCGCAAATTCGGCAGCGCCAATACCTTTCAGGCCTCGAGTTCCCAGGACGGCATTCTTTCCGATGAAGCCGGCAAGTTGCAGGCGGCGGTTCCCGGGCAGGACGTCGCGGGCACCATCCATGGCGAGGTGGCCTCGGGCTCCGGACAACTGCTGCGCGGGTTGCCGGGCAACGAGAACACCCAGGACCTGGTGGTGCGCTACGCGGGACCCAGGGTGATCGTGGACGACGAAGGGCCGGACGGCCTCCCCGTTTTCCGGAGAGAACCGGACACGGGGATCGCGGGCGTGGTCAATGTGTCCAACAACGCCCTGCAATTCCAGACGGGGCCCAACCATGGCCAGCAAATCCTGGTGGCGCTGCCCCAGATCAACGCAGGCTTTTTGGCCAGGGATGTGGAAAACGAGAGCAACTTTCACAACCTGTCCGAAATTCGGGTCGATACCCAGCAAGGCTCGCGGGACAGCATTCGGCTGGTGGATTCGGCCATTGACAATTTGACACTGGTGAGGGGGCGGTTGGGCGCCTTGCAGAAAAACGGGCTGGAGAGCAACATCGCCACCCTGCGGGTGACGGCGGAGAACCTGATGGCCGCCGAATCGGTGGTGCGGGATGCCGACCTGGCCAAGGAACTGGCGGAGTTCACCAAGAACAAGCTGTTGTTGGAAACGGGGGCGGCGGCGTTGGCCCAGGCCATCCAGCTGCCCTCCAAGGTGATCTCGTTGATCACCTAGGCGGCGCCGGGTTTGGCGGACGGCGCCCATGGAGAGGCCAAACACGGGGCCTCGAATACAAAGCCTGAAACAGCGCCAAACACAGAGCCCGGAAGGGCCCAAACACAGAGCCCGGAAGGGCCCAAACACAGAGCCCGGAAGGGCCCAAACACGAAACTGGAAACAAGACAGGGAACATGGCTGGGAACGCGGCAAGCAAGGGGAACGATGAGGCTCCCCCCCGGGTTTCTCACTATCGCAGGCGGAAACAGTATCGAGGAGAATAAAATGATGCTTTACGAAAAAACCGATGGAACACCGGGCGCGCGATTGGGCGGCCGAACCCATCGGGGCCGAAGGGCCGGCATGGGCCTGGTGTTGCTGGCGGTGACGGCCTTGCTGTTGGCCGGCTGTGGCGTCAAGCGAGTGGTGCTGCCGGCGTGCAGCGACCGCCGGATCGACCTGTCCATGGCCATGTTCGATCAGGCCAAGGATAAATTGGCGCTGCATTTTCAACAGCGGGTCGATTCCGCGCTGAGCGAATCGTACCAGGCCAGCCAGGATTCGGTGCTGTTGGCCCGAGCCACCCGCAACTGCCACGATTTCGACGCGGTGGTGCGGCGGCAGGCCATCGACCTGATAAAATCCAACCTCCTGTTCCAAAAGTTGATAACATCGAATATGCGCGACCAGGACCCGGGTGTGGTGGTGGATTTGTACGGCCCCCGGTACCGGGAAATTTTCAGGAACGACATTCGGTGAGGGAGAGTGTTGGCGTTGGATGGGGAGACTGGTGGATGGCCGCCGTTGGCCGGAAGCTGGCCCGGATCCGGCTCAACGCCGGGCGCGGAACAGACCGCGCCGCGCCGGCCTTCTCCGGGCGCTGGGCGCTCATCGCGGGCGCCAATGCCATGGATGCCAACACCATGGATGGATCATGGCAATTCGAAGTGAGGACACCATCGTGGCCATCGCCACCCCGCCCGGCGTGGGAGGGGTGGGCATCGTCCGCCTCAGCGGATCCCGGGCCGTGGCCATCGCGGACGCGCTGTTCCGTCCCGAGGGAGGAAAAGCGGAAAACCGGCTGAGCCGGGTGGAATCGCACCGGATGGTTTATGGGTGGATCGAAAATGAGGAGGGTCCCATCGACGAGGTGCTGGCCGTGGTGATGCGGGCGCCGCGATCCTATACCCGGGAAGATGTGGTGGAGGTGCATTGCCACGGGGGCATGCTGATCCTGACCATGGTGCTGGAACTGGCCTGTGGGCGGGGCGCGCGGATGGCCGAGGCGGGCGAGTTCACCCTGAGGGCCTTCCTCAACGGACGGGTGGACCTGACCCAGGCCGAGGCGGTGGGCGATATGGTCCGCAGCCGGTCGGCCCTTGGATTGCGCGTGAGCGTGGACCAGTTGCGGGGCCGTTTGTACGAGGAAATCAAGGCCCTCTCCGGCCAGGTGGCCCAGGTGGCGGCGCTGGTCGCGGCGGGGATCGATTTTCCGGAGGAGGATGTTGTGTTCGCCCACCGCGGCGAAATCCGGGGACGCCTCGATGGCGTGCAGGAAAAACTGGCGGGGCTGCTGGCCGGGGCGGGGCGGGGGCGGATCATCCGCGAGGGGCTGGCCGTGGCCATCGTGGGGCGGCCCAATGTGGGCAAGTCCAGCCTGCTCAACCGCCTGCTGCGGGAAAACCGGGCCATCGTCACCGATCTGCCCGGCACCACCCGGGACACGGTGGAAGAGACCGTCCAGATGGGCGGGTTGATGCTGCGGCTGGTGGACACGGCGGGCATCCGGCACACGGCGGACCGGCTGGAACGCGAGGGCATCGCCCGCTCCAGGGCGGCCATGGCCCGGGCGGACCTGGCGCTCCTGGTGCTCGACGGCGCCGAGCCTTTGAGCGATGAGGATTGGACGTTGATGGGCGAAACCGCCGGGCAGGCCTCGCTGGTGGTGGTGAACAAGGCGGACCTGCTGGGCGAGTCCCCGCCCGGCTGGATGGCCCAACTGAAAGGCCGGCCATCGGTGATGGTCTCGGCGGTCACCGGAGCAGGCCTGGAAGCGCTGGAGGCATGGATCCACGATTGGGCGCTGAGCGGAGACCGGCCCGTTTTGGAAGACGCCCTGATCACCAACCTGCGCCAGGAAAATGCGGCGCGGGAAGCCGCCGAGGCCATTGGCTCGGCAAGGGAAGCCTTGGAGGCCGGTTTGGGCGACGAACTTTTGGCCATCGACCTGGAGCGTGGCCTGTCCGCCCTGGGCGCCATCGTGGGCGAAACCACCGCCGAGGACTTGTTGAACCGCATCTTCGCGGAGTTTTGCATTGGAAAGTAGATTTTTATGGAAAACAGAGCCTTAGAAACAGGCCTTTTAAAACTGAACCTTGAAACCATGGATTTAAAACCATGGATTTAAAACCATAGTTGCCGTGGACCTTGAGACATGTTGAAAAACGACTCCGTGACGGAACTGTTGCGGCAAAAAGTGATCATTATGAACGAGTTCCTTTCGATCACCCAGCAGGAACTGCTGATGGTCGACCTGGAAAGACTGTCGCCCTTGTTGGAACGCAAGGACGGCTTGATCAGTGAAATACGGCTCATTGACGAGGCCCTCGGCCTCCACGATGGCGACCCGCCGGACAGCGAACCCATGAGGGTGGAATTGGCGGAATTGGTGGAGGCCGTGCTGGAAAACGAGCGCGCATTGGAAGAGCGTCTGCTGGAAGAACAATCGCGGTTGCGGCAAGAAATCCGTGGCCTCGACCAGGAATCCCAGTTGAAGCAATACCTGAAAAAATCAACGGACAAGGGTGGAACGGTCAACCTGAAGCACTGAGCCCCCATGGGCTCAACAGGGAGCACTGAGCCCCCGCGGGCTCACCCGGAAATATCGGGCGCCCATCCCCTTGGAAACTTTTCGGAGAGAACCATGAAAATTTTTCCCAATCTGGACCCGAAGGAAAACAGGCTGCCCGCGGACACTTCGGGCATCATCCGCAAGGTCAAGATGAAGACCCCGTCCATCGTCAACCCGGATTTCTTCATCAGCAACAATCCGGCGATCAAGGCCAACCTGAAGCAGTTCCACCCGATCGATCCGGCCAAGGTTCGCCTCGAAGCCAAGGCCCGGCTGGCCAGTCAGGTGGCCGAGGTGAACAGCCATATCCAAAATTCGATTCTGTTCAAGGGCATCACTTTCGAGGTGCACGAGGAATCCGGGCGCACTTTCGCCGTGGTGAAAAACCAGCGCACCGGGGAGGTGCTCAAGCAGATTCCCGGAGACAAGTTCCTGGACCGCGCCTCCCGGCTGAAAGATGCCGCGGGGTTGTTCCAGGACATCACCATATAACCGGCGCGGAGCGTTGCGATGGCTTTTTCCAGCTATCAGATCGAGCGGCTGATCCGCCGTCTCAGGCGCTGGATCGCCGGGCCGTTTCCCGGGCGTGGCCATGTTCCCGATCCGGTTCGCACCACCTCCGGCGAGGGCCACGGGGCGGCCATGGACTCGCGCCTCCAAGGTGGCGTCCGGGAGGAGGCCACGGACGAGGCCTTTTCAAGCCGGCGCGCCGGGGCGGGCCAGGGTGGCGGGCTGAAGGCCATTGCCGAAACGCGGCGATACGAAGCGGTGGTCGAGGCCGAGCGCGAGCGGCGGGCGGGAAGTTTCATGGACCCCCCTTATCCCGAATCGCCGGGGCAAGGCGGGATTCCGCGGATTCCGAAATTGAAACGCGATGCCCTTCCCATTGGAGGGACGGTTTCCCGGGGAGACGCCGACTGAGGCGGAGCATGTCAGGTGGAGCGGTTCAGGCGGAGTGTTTCAGGCGGTGCGTTCCGGGAGGAAACCCTCCGCTGGAAAGGCCGCCGTGGAAAGGCCGCCGTGGAAAAGCCGCCGTGGAAATTTGCCGTGGATCAGTGCCAGGTCTGTAAGGTGGAGAGCAGGATTTCGAGTTTTTCCATCTGCTTTTCAGCTTCTTCCAGCAGGCCTTCGTATTTGATCTCCAGTTCGGCCACCTCCCCCTGGAGGGCCAGGTCGTCCACCGGGGTGTTGGGGGGAAGCAGGAAACCGGCGATGCCGCGGTATTCCTCGACCTGGGAGTTCAAATTGCCCAGCAGGTCGATTTCCCTGATCTGTTCCAGCATGGCAACCGTCTCCAGCGGTTCCTTGTCCATGGAGCGATCCGCAAGTTGCAGAAAATGGTTGGCGTTGACCAGGCTGCGTCCGAATTCCTCGATGATTCTCTGGTGCGCCCGGACGAATGCATTCATTTTTTCCGTGAATTGGCGGACCTCTTCACCTTCGTTCATCTCTTTCCCGTCACTGGTTTCCCGCATCGCCTTCACCTTGGCCGGGCCGTTGTCCCGCGGTGAAAACCTTCGGCCCTTCTTTATCCTACCACATCCCAGGGCCGCGCCGGCCTTGCGCCAGGGTTTTTTCCAGCGGGAATGCTCCATCCATGCGAGCCGGGCCAACCCGATTGCCATTCGCTGCGCCATGCGCCGGTCAATTGCGCTCACCGGGTTTTTTGGCTATGGATTGGTTTGCCAGGGGAACGGTGTGGCGGCCTGTTTCGAGGGTGGCGGGTTTCGCCAGATACCGGCCGAAATACAACACACCCAACCGGACGCGATTCCCGGCCCCGTGCGGGTTGCGGTCCGTTTGGGCGCGCGAGCCGGCGAAGTGAAAAGGCGGGATTTTTTTCAGCACCATTCAGCCGAGAATAATGGTGGAAAATGAAGGCGCGGCGCGGCAGGAAGGAACGGCGGCCGGTATTCCCGGCCAGGGATCGGTCATCTTGGAGTTGAGCGGATTGCGCACCCATTTTTTCTCCCGCGAGGGCGTGGTGCGGGCGGTGGATGGGGTCTCCTACCATTTGAACCGGCGCGAAACCCTGGGGGTGGTGGGGGAGTCGGGCTGCGGAAAAAGCGTGACCGCCCTTTCCATCCTGCGCCTGATCCCGGACCCTCCGGGTAGGATCGTCGAGGGCGTCATCCGCTTTGAGGGAACCGATCTGCTCACTTTGAGCGAAAAGAAAATGCAGCAAATCCGCGGCAACGAGATTTCGATGATCTTCCAGGAGCCGATGACCTCCCTCAATCCGGTGCTCACCATCGGCCACCAGATCTCCGAGGCGATCATTTTGCACCAGAAACTCTCAAAATCGGCCGCCATGGAAAAATCGGTGGAAATGCTGCGGCTGGTGCATATTCCCGAGGCCGCGCGGCTGGTGCGGGAGTATCCCCATCAACTCTCCGGCGGCATGCGCCAGCGGGTGATGATCGCCATGGCGCTTTCCTGCAATCCCAAGGTGTTGATCGCCGACGAGCCCACCACCGCCCTGGACGTGACCATCCAGGCGCAAATCCTGGAACTGATGCTGGAATTGCAGGAAAAGCTGGGCACCGCCATCATCCTGATCACGCACGATCTGGGCGTGATCGCCGAGACCGCCCAGCGGGTGGTGGTGATGTATGCGGGCAAGAAGGTGGAGGAAGCTCCGGTGGCGGAGCTTTTCGCCGAACCCTGCCATCCCTACACCCTGGGCCTGATGGGTTCCATTCCGCGCATGGACCGGGACTCGGCGGAATCCCCGGGGGGCACCCGCCTCCAGGAGATCAAGGGCATCGTCCCCTCGTTGTACGATCTGCCACCGGGGTGCATCTTCGAGCCGCGTTGCCAATACGCGGACGATCAATGCCGGGCGGAATATCCGCCCCTGGAGGAAAAACGCCCCGGCCATCTGGCCGCCTGCTGGCATACCGACCGCCTGGAAAGATAAGCGCCATGACCGATCGAACCGCGCCCAGCCGCACCGCACCCGGCAGCAGCGCACCCGGCAGCAGCGCACCCGGCAGCAGCGCACCCGGCAGCAGCGCGCCATCCGCGGGCGCCCCTCCTCCCTTGTTGGAGGTCACCGGCCTCAAAAAATATTTTCCCATCCGCAAGGGAGTGTTTTCGCGCCTGGCGGGCCAGGTGCATGCGGTGGATGGCGTGGACCTGACCATCGCCAAAGGCGAGACCCTGGGCCTGGTGGGGGAAAGCGGCTGCGGAAAATCCACTACCGGCAAGGTCTTGCTCAAGCTGATCGAACCCACCGCCGGAACCATCCGGGTGAACGGCGAGGACATCACCCATCTCAGCAAAACCGCCATGCGGCCCTACCGCCGCCAGATGCAGATCATCTTCCAGGACCCCTATTCCTCCCTCAACCCGCGCATGTCGGCCGGAAGCATCGTGGGCGAGCCGCTGACCATTCACAAGATCGCCAAGGGCCGCGAGAAGCAGCAGCGGGTGGCGGCCCTGTTCGAGCGGGTCGGACTGCGCCCCGATCAGATGACCAAGTATCCCCACGAGTTCTCCGGCGGCCAGCGCCAGCGCATCGGCATCGCGCGCGCCCTGGCGCTCAATCCCAGCCTGATCGTGGGGGACGAGCCGGTCTCCGCGCTGGACGTGTCGATCCAGGCCCAGGTGATCAACCTGCTGATCGACCTGCAGGAGGAATTCGGTATCTCCTACCTGTTCATCGCCCACGACCTGGCCGTGGTGGAGCACATCAGCCACCGCGTCGCCGTGATGTACCTGGGGCGGATCGTGGAGGTCACCGGCCGCAGCGCCCTTTTCACCAATCCGTGGCATCCCTACACCGAGGCGCTGCTCTCCGCGGTGCCGATCCCCGACCCCAGCGCCAAGCGCGGCAAGCGCGTGATCCTCAAAGGCGACGTGCCCAGCCCCATCAATCCCCCCTCCGGCTGCCATTTCCATACCCGCTGCCTCTACGTCCAGGAACAATGCAAGGTGGAGACGCCCCAATTGAGGGAACTCTCGCCCGGCCATCAGGTGGCCTGTCACTTCCCGCTCGGGAGCGGGACCGGATAACCGCCGCTGAAAAGCGGGAACGGGTAATAGCCCTCTGGGCAGTAGAAACGGGGGAGAGGTTGGCAAGCAATCGCCGGGGGAAGATTTTTGGAAAATCTTGAGAACACCAATCCCATGGAGAAATCATGAAAGCGGAAAATATAGCTGGAGGTTCATCCATCGGCCTGTTTTTTCATGCTGGCGCCGGCTGCCCTGGCGGCCCCGGCCCAAGGAGAAACCGAGGCCGCCATCATCGGCTTTTCCCCCAACGGAAAGTACGTGGCCTATGAAGAATATGGAATATCCGCCGTCTCACCGGAGGCCTATTCCATCATCCGCATCGTGAATGTGCGCAAAAACAGTTTCGTCGGCAAGCGCATCGTACACGTGGTGGAGTTTGAGGAACAGCTGGATATGGACGGGATTCGTAGCGAAGCCCGTGAAAAGGCGGGCATTCTTTTTCGGAGATTGGGGATCAGCCCGGGGGAGCGGCCCGGCCGGGAGATTAATATCATGCTGAAGAAGTCTCCCAATGCCCAAGGCGGGTTCAGGATCGATTTCACGGCCAATAAAAAATCCTATCGGCTGGAATTGTTTGAAAGGGTTTATCAACGCAAAGGCCTTTGCCAGGCCCAAATGGGCGACACCAAGATGAAAATTTTTATTCTCAGGGTGAAAGATCGGCAATCCGGGGCGCTCAAAATTCTGCAAAAGGACCGCAAGCTCTACAAATCCAGGGGGTGCGTTTTCAATTATGACTTCACCAGCGCATATACCTACCGGGACAGGCTGGTGGTGTTCATCAAGGCAGAATTATTTAACGACGAAGGAACCGAAATCAAACAGCTGGTGGTCACCGGCACGCTGAAGTTCAAGTGATTCGGCCCAGCAGCACCCTCTTCCCCTCCAGGTGGCGGCCCGGCGAGGAATGCCCTATAAAGAAGCACTCTTGACCTACCCTTTCACCTTGAGCTTTCGGAGCGCCCCATGATCTATCCGCCCAACCTGCGGGACTATCAGAGCGACAAGGACGATTTCCGGCTGGAGATTCCCGAGTTCTACAACTTCGGTTTCGACGTGATCGACGGCCGCGCCGCCAGCGCGGACAAGGAAGCCTTCATCTACGTTCCCACCTCCGGCGAGCCCATCGAGCGCCACAGCTATGCGGACTTGTCGGCGGCCTCCAACCGTTTCGCCAACGTGCTGCGCTCCCTGGGCGCGGCCAAGGGGGACTTCGCGCTGTTGCAGATTCCCCGCGTGCCGGCCTTCTACCAGGTGCTGATCGGGTGCATCAAGGCCGGGGTGGTGGCCATTCCCGGCACGGTGCTGCTCACGGCCAGGGACATGGCCTACCGCATCAACAAGTCCCGCGCGCGCATCGCCATCGTCACCGCCGAGCACGCGGACAAGGTGGACCAGGCCGCGGCGGAGTGTCCCACGCTGGAGCACCGCATCGTCATCGGCGGCGAATCCGGCGGTGATTCCGCCGGTGAACCAGGCACCGTGCGCCCGGGCTGGACTTCCTTCGAGGCGGCCTGCGCCGAGGCTTCCCCCGATCTGAGCCGGGACGATGTGGAACCCTCCCGCGCCGGGGATTTGATGCTGGCCTACTTCACCTCGGGCACCACCGCCCATCCCAAGATGGTGCCCCGGGATCATTCCTACGCCCTGGCCCACGTCATCACCGGCCATTACTGGATGGACCTCAGGCAGTCCGACGTGCACTGGACCCTATCCGACACCGGCTGGGCCAAGGCGGCCTGGGGCATGGTCTTCCCGCCCTTCCTGGCCGGGGCGGCCACGGTGCTCTACGACGCCCCCCAGGGCTTCGACGTGGACGCCCATCTGCGGCTGGTGGAAAAGCTGGGGGTGACCACCTTCTGCGCGCCGCCCACCGTGTTCCGCATCTTCGCCCAGACCGACCTTTCCCAGTACGATTTGAGCTCGATCCGCCACACCTTCAGCGCGGGCGAACCGCTCAATCCCGAGGCCATCCGGGTCTGGCAGGAGGCCACCGGCGCCATGCCCCACGACGGCTACGGCCAGACCGAGACGATCAACATCGTGGCCAACTATCCCGGCGTGCCGATCCGTCCCGGTTCCATGGGCCTGCCCGTGCCGGGGGTGGACGTCAACATCATCGACGACGGCGGCAACATTCTCCCCGACGGCGAGGTGGGCCACATCGCCGTGCGCACGGGAAGCGATCCCGCCGGCGGGGCCGTTGGAGATGAAACCGGCGGCGATAAAACCGGCGGCGATGAAACCGGCGGCGATGAAACCGGCGGCGATGAAACCGGCGGCGATAAAACCGGCGATGATGAAACCACCGGTGCCGCGCAGGACAAACCCTGGCCGCCGGGGCTGTTCAGGGGGTATTACGAGGACCCCGAGGGAACCGCCAAATCCTTCCGCAACGGCTGGTATTACACCGGCGACACCGCCACCCGCGACGCCGACGGCTATATCTGGTTCGTGGGCCGTTCCGACGACATCATCTCCTCGGCCAGCTACCGCATCAGCCCGTTCGAGGTGGAAAGCGCCCTGCAGGAGCACCCCGCCGTGGCCGAGTCCGCCGTGGTCGCCAAGCCGGACAGCCTGCGGGGGGAAATCGTCAAGGCCTACGTCATCCTGGCTCCCGGCAACGAGCCGTCCGAGGCGCTCAAGACCGAAATACAGGACTTCGTCAAACAGCAGACCGCGCCCTACAAGTACCCCCGCGAGATCGAGTTCCGCGAGGCGCTGCCCAAGACCATCTCGGGCAAAATCCGCCGCACCGAACTGCGCGACGAGGCGCGGGCGGAGGCGGGGGGCGGTTCGCCGCCGTGAAGAGGAGCCATGTCGTGGAACGAGTCGTTTTTGCCCGGGCCTTGCCGGAGTTCCGGTTGGAAGTGGAGTTCAACCATGGACGGAAAGGGGAGGTTGCCTTGGAAGACCGGTTGTTCGGCCCGATGTTCGAACCCCTGAAAAACCCGGAATTTTTCCAACGGGTGCCGGTCGATGAATTCGGGGCGGTTTGCTGGCCAAATGGCGCCGGCCTGGCCCCCGATTCACTTTACCGCACCATTGGTTCCGCCAAAAAATCCTGATCCCACCAATCGATGACCCTCCGAACCGCGCCACGCGGCCTGGGCCCAATGGGGGTTTCCAGCCGCTTTCCCACCCAGGCGCCGGGCGGCAGCCGGTGGCCGGCATGGCGCCGCGTTGGGGCGGTCATGGCGATAAATTATTCCGTTTCACCGTCCCCTGTTGGCATCGATCCTGAATGTCCTTGTGAAAATCACTTTCCGTTCACCGGGAGATGAATTCGAGCGCCTTTCCGCGCGCACCTTTACCCCTTGAAAAATTATGCAACGATCGGCCTTGGCAGTCTCCATGTGGGTTGTGTTTCTCGGCGGTTTGCTGGCGGCGGCTCCCGTCTTCGGGCAGGACATGTCGATCAAGATCGGGCTCAGCCGGATCTCCACCTCCGGGATGGAATACACCCATGACGATGGAACCACCTCCGTCACCGTCGCGGAATCCTCGATTGGCAATGAATTGTTCTTCGAGTACCTCATCTCCGAGCGATTCGGCCTGGAAATCAACACTGCCATCAGCCCCCTGAAACGCACCTACAGCCTGGAGTCCGGCGGAACCACCATCTCGGAAAATGTCGTCGAAGAAGTGAGTTACACCCTGTTCGGCGCCAACCTCTATTTCAGCAAGGCGGGCCGAAAAGGATTGAAATTCCTGGTGGGCCTCTACGCGGGCACCGCCGACATCAGCCATTCCTTCGAGGGAGGAACCCTGGGCACGGCCAGCTCCAGCGATTCCACATCGGTGACCGTGTTGAAATTGGGGATGGACTGGATCACCAAGATGGCCGGCTTCCGGTTTCAATACCAGAACTGGGAGGGCACCGCCTCCAACACCACCCAGATTACAGGGATCAAGCAAACCGGCGATATGACTGGCTCCGTGATCTCCCTGGGGGTGTTCGCCTTTTTCTAGGCCGGTGATTTTATGGCCGCCGACAGGCCAGGGGCTTGGATGGAGCGGATTGGTGGGCCAGGCGGGGGTCAGGCAGGGAATCGCCAGTCTTGTGGAGCAGCGGTTCCCGGAAATCGGGCAGGTGGTCAAAACCGCCACCCCGGCCATCGTGGCGGTCAACCAACTGGCGGGGCCGGTGCTGTTCCGCATCGGCCTGTTTCCGGCGGAAAAGACGGCGGGGATTCTTAACAGGCGCCTTTCAAGTCATCAGCCCGTTGAAAATGAGCACCAGGGCGAAAATCAATCCGCCATCCAGCAGGCCCCAGGCCAGGTTGTCGTGCACCACCAGCTCCCGCCGCAGATTGATCCTCAATGCCCCCAAAACCACGATTTGCAGGATTCCCCGCGCCACCAGCACGAACAACACCACCACGCCCAGCGACAACCACAGTCCTGGCTGGTTGAACATGTGGGAATCGGCCCCTGGAATCCTTTCGGAGCTGATCAAAAATATGTTGGAGGAAATGAATTGGTGATTGAGGGGGAGGATTCCCGCCACCAGGCCCAACAGGGAGAACGGCGCGGCCGGGTTGTTGTCGTGGAAAGCCTCGTGAAGGATGTGATTTTTGGTGCCGTATTCCAGATAAAAAAACGAATGGATCATCACCAGGGCGAATCCCAGCACCCAGACGCCCACCATGTTCCAGACCGTGGCCAAGCCCTTGTCCCCCTGGTCGAACAGGTCCCATTCCACCAACCCGCTGACCAGGATGATGTAGGTCACGGTGGAAAAAATTCCGGTGGCGATGTTGCGTTGCTTGAACAACTCGTTGTTGAAGGTAATGATGTCTCCCTGGGCATCGCGGCTGTCCCGGAACCAAACCCTGAGAAACGCGGCCACAAACAGGCGCAACACGGCCAGCAACACCAGCAGCACCAGGATATTGACGGCCACCGCCTGAAAATTAAGCCGGAAGGAAGACCGTTCCGCCAGGGCCACGATGGAATACAGCATGATCCCCATGGCCAAAATTCCGCCCAGCAGGTCCACGGCCACCGCGGGGTTGGGATTTGACCCGAACATCGCCTCTTTTAAATTATAGCCCTGCGACAAAATCGCATCGTAAATCAACCACCAAAGGATAAGTACGACAATGCCGAATCCGGCGTAAATCGAGAAAAAGATTAAGATATTCCAATTTACATCCATGGCGGCTCCCTTTTTTCATCTTGAAGGGGGGCTGACCTGCGGGAAAAATGAAAAGACGACACCTTGGGCAGTGTCCGTCCCCCTTTTCGGTGCTGGGTTGATCCTGCAAATAATGTTTCGGCGATTTTTCGCCAACAGTAATGACGCCAATCCACTGTTAACGCCCCGGACATTTATCAGGCCGGGGAATGACAGACTGGAACGCTCCCGGCCGGACGCTGAAGACGCGGCGTTTCCCTCCCCTGGAGGTTTCGCAAAATCGGGGCGTTTTTTCAACACATTGTTTTCTCCCCCCCCCCAACAATCCAGGAGTTGGTTCCGCCCGCGAATCGGAGTGTACATCGCGTGGAGAGGGAAATTTGAACAGGGATTACCCTGTCTTGGCGGTTCCTTTTTGGTCGCCATCGGTGAGGCGTTGCCATAAGCCCCTCCATTTGCGCCCTCCCTGCCGGATTTCGGGCACATCGCGAAATTGAAGGTCGTATAATTTTTTATACACCCCCTCCAGGCGCATCAAGTCGTCATGCCGCCCCTGTTCCACGATTCGTCCTTCATCCATCACGCAGATCAGGTCCGCGCGTTGAATGGTGGAGAGCCGGTGTGCGATCACGATGGTGGTGCGATTGAGGATCAGTGTTTCGATGGCTTTTTGCACTTCCTGTTCGGCTTCGGAATCCAGCGCCGAGGTGGCCTCGTCCAGGATCAGGATGGGGGCGTTCTTGATCAGGGCCCTGGCGATGGAGATGCGTTGGCGCTGACCGCCGGAGAGCAGCAGGCCGCCCTCTCCGACCAGGGTCTCGTATTTTTGCGGCAACTCCATCACGAACGCATGGGCATGGGCGCCCTTGGCCGCGGCGATGATCTGTTCCCGGGGGCATTCTATATTCCCGTAGGCGATGTTGTTCGCCACCGTATCGTTGAAGAGGAAAATTTCCTGGGTCACGATGGCGATCTGATTGCGCAAGGAGGCCAGCGTGGCCTCCCGGATGTCGGTTCCATCGATGCGGATGCAACCCTGCTGGAGGTTGAAAAATCGGGGGATCAGGTTGACCAGGGTGGTCTTGCCGGCGCCGCTGGCCCCCACCAGCGCGACCACCTGTCCCGCCTTGATCTTCAGATCGATCCCGCTCAACACGGGCTCCTGTTGGTCCGCATAGCGGAATTGGTCCACCTGGATCCGCAATTCCCTGGAAATGGGTGGCAATTCCCTGGCCTCGGGCGCGTCGACCTCCTCGGGTTCGAGGTCCATGATCTCGTAAATCCGTTCGGCGGCCGAGAGGCCTTCCTGGAGCTGTAGCTGGAAATTGTTCAATTTTTTGATGGGATTGTTGAGCATGAACAGGGCGAAGAGGTAGGACACGAAATCTCCGGGGGTGATCGCCCCAATGATGATCAGGTGGCCGCCGAAAATGATGATCCCCGCCGCGGAAAACGAGCCGATGATTTCCAGCACGGGCACCGAATAGGCCATGATGCGGATGGTGCGGATATACCGGTTGAATATATCGTCGTTGGTCTTCTCGAAACGCCCGCGCTCGTACTCCTCCATGTTGAACGCCTTGACCACCCGGATGCCGTTGATGGTTTCATGGAGAATGGTGGTCATCTCGCTGAAGCTGGCCAGGCGC
Source organism: SAR324 cluster bacterium (assembly GCA_022573975.1). Lineage (GTDB taxonomy): Bacteria > SAR324 > SAR324 > SAR324 > JACQKK01 > JACZSY01. The sequence goes on from JACZSY010000039.1 coordinate 16,285, forward strand.
TGGCTGGTGAGCCGCTTGGTGCGTTTGCCGAAGCGGTTGATGATGAACATGGCGATGGGAATGAGCACGATCGAAAACAGGAACATCTGCCAACTGCGGTAAATCAGAATCCCGAGGAAGAGGAAAATCTGGGGGATGTCCCGCATAGGCCCCAGCACGATGATCCGCAAGGACGTTTGCAGCGTCATCAAATCGGTGGTAAACCGCGAAATCAGGTCGCCCGCGGACCGGTGGGAAAAGAAGGAAAAGGAAAAGGTTTGCAAATGGCGGTACAACTCCGAACGCAGCCGGTGGATCACCCGCTGGGCGGCTTTGCCCAGCAAATAATTGTGCGTGAAAAAGAACCCCCCTTTGACGGCGAAAATGAGGAATACCGCCAATCCGATCAAGATGAATTTGTTGAGGTCGGGGATATTGCCCTTTTGCAGCGAGTCCACCACGTCCTTGGCGTACCAAGCCGGCAGGGCGTTGAATAAGTTGAACCCCACCATGGCCAAAAGGGCCACCAACACCAGGGTTTTATACTCGAGAATCAGCTTGAACAGCCGGGTGAGATGGCCCCAATCCTTCTCGCCGCCCATGTAGCGGGCCAAACCGGCCGTCAACCACTTTCTGATGAATCCGATCAAAGAATCTCCTCGCTTTTGGATACTGTTGGCTCCGTAAACGCCGGACGCCTCAACCAAGGCTCCTCCTTCTGCCTCAACCCCCGCCGGGCCGGTAAACCATCCCGCCGCGCATCAAACGCCCTGTGGAACCGAAACCGGGAGCGAAGCCTTGAACCCGTTCACCTGATCCCCGCTGCGCAAAAATTCCAGCTTGCCCCCGCGCATTTCGATTATTTTTTCCACATAGAGCAGGTCCACCACCGACCGGGAGCGCACGCCTGAGCGGATGATCGCGGCGGAGACCGCCTCGTCCGGGTCCATCCGCGGCAGGGATCGCTCGCAGACCAATCTCAATTCCAATGTGGCCTCTCCCTGCCCTGCCTTCGGATCCCAATCCGGACAAGACACCAGGGCCGTGCCCGGCCGGTCGAAGATGTCCACCGCCAATCCGGCCAGGGTTGCCAGGATGGTGATCACCGAGCTGGGGGGAAGCCCGATTTTGTCGGGCAATGAGGGGTCGCCCTCCACCGTTACCGGCAGGTTCCTGTCATGCAAAGATGCTTCCAGCCGCCCGAGAAATTCTTCCTTGTCCATTTCCTGATATTCCGCGGTCAACGACCGGGTCAGTTCCTCGTGCTTTTCATCGATGTGGCGGAAGGTGTCGAACAGGAAAAAAGCGGTTTCGCGGCATTGGATCAACTCGGCTTTCCATTCCGGGTCGGTAATCTGTTCTATTAAACGCTCCAACCGGCCGGTCAGTTCTTCCGCCGGGATTTTCAGCCGCGATGCGATGCGCATCGTCATGCCGCCGTCCAGGACGCTCCCCGTGGGGAGTTCCCCGCCGGCCGGACTGGGAAGGCCTTGCCCGCCGGAGCGGGATTGATTCAATTGGTGTTGCAGGGATTGCAGCCGGTCTTTCAGCTTGGCGATGATGGCATCCGATTCGTCGGGCAAAACGACCTCGCCGCCGGCCGGCGCATCGGCGGGCTTCTGCTGGACTTCCTGGATCGGAGGGGGCTTGGTGCTCATGAGGCAATCGGAAACGAGAGGATGTCAGGGGGCCGGGATGAAGGAAGCTGGGTGCATGGGGCAGACGGGTTTATTGCCGCGTTATTTCCGCAATTCGTACACGATATGACCCATTTCGGGAAGTATCAGCCGTGACATGGCCAGCCGCACGGCGCCGCTGGAACCCGGCAGCGAGAATATCAGCTTGCCGCCCACCGCTCCGGCCATGGCCCGGCTCAACATGGCCGCCGAGCCGATTTCCTCCACGCTGAACATGCGGAACAGTTCACCGAAGCCGGGCAGCGGTTTTTCAATCATCCGGTTGATCACGTCGAAAGTAACGTCGCGGCGGGAGACGCCCGTGCCGCCATTGACGATCAGGGTATCGATATCTTCACGCTCCAGCAGGGAGTCCAGCAAGGGCCGGATTTGGCTGGGTTCGTCCTTGACGATGTGATAGGCCTGGATGCGATGCCCGGCGGCGGTCAGCATTTCCTTGATCAACCTGCCGCTCTTGTCCGTCTCTTCCGTTCGTGTGTCGCTCACGGTCAATACGGCGCAGGCGATGCTTTCGGCCCCTTTTTTTCGATGTTCCAAATGTGAGGGAGTGGTCATGATCTTGGTAATCCCATGAAAATTCAGACCGCCGAATTCGTGATCAGCGCGGCATCCCCCCGCCAGTTCCCTTCTCCAGTTCTACCCGAAGTGGCTTTTGCGGGCAAATCGAACGTGGGCAAATCCAGCCTCATCAATTCGCTGCTGCAAAGGAAAGGCCTGGTCAAGACCAGCGGCACCCCCGGAAAAACCCGCCTGATCAACTTTTTCAACATCAACGGCCGGTTTCTGCTGGTGGACCTGCCGGGTTACGGCTTCGCCAAGGTGCCCGTTGCGGTGAAGGCCCAGTGGGAAGCCCTGGTGAGCGCGTATTTGCTCAACCGCGCCGAAACCCTGGGGGTGGTGATGATCCTCGATGCGAGGCACTCCCCGACGGATTTGGACCGGGTGATGAAGGAAATGCTGGACCGGGCCGGGCTGCCTTGCCTGATGGTGGCCAACAAGGTGGACAAACTGAAACGGTCCCGCTTGAACCCGAATTTAAAGACCATCGCGAACGATTTACGGCTTTCCGAAATTCCCCTGGCCTATTCCGCCAGCACCCATGCCGGCAGGCCGGAATTGTGGAGGCGGCTGGAAGCATGGTTGACCGGGGGGGAGGGCGGGCGCGCCCAGCCGGCTGGGCGGTCTTCCGGCTGAAATATCCATGCTGAAAATCCATGCTGATAATCCACGGTGAAATAAAAAGCCTCGCCCCAGGCAAGCCGGAGTCGATCCTCGGGTTTTTTTCGCCGCCGGTCGTGGGGAACGCACCTGTGAAAAAAGTCTCGGACCGATGAAGGAGATCGATTCGGAAGCGGCCTCCCAGCCCCAAGGGGTCGGCGCCACACCGGAAACCCGGCCCGCGGATGCGTCAATGGTGATCTGGATGGTGGGCCTGACCTGCCTCTGGGGATTGAACGCCATCGGCATCAAGGCCGTCACCGATGAAATGCCCCCCCTGCTGGCCGTGGGCCTGCGGGGTCTGGTGGCCCTGGTGTTGATGGTTCCCTTCGCGCTCTGGCGGCGGGAACGGCTGGGGTTCACCGGATGGCAATGGGTCCATGGCCTGGTGGTGGGCGTGTTGTTTGCCCTCGAGTTCGCCTTGTTTTACGTCGGCGCCCAATATACCAGCGGGGGGCATATGGTCATCTTCATCAACACGGCTCCTTTTTTCGTGGCCGCCGGGGCTCACCTCTTCCTGCCCGAAGAGCGGCTTTCCACCATGGGCTGGCTGGGCTTGACGCTGGCCTTTTTCGGCATCGTGGCCGTGTTTTCCGACGACCTGCTGATCCTCAAGTCGGGTTTCTGGCGCGGGGATCTGCTGGTGATTCTGGCCGCCATGGGCTGGGGGATGACCACTTTGTACATGAAGCGCTTCATGGTGCGCTCCATGACCGGGTTTCACATGCTCTATGCCCAAATCCTGGTATCGACTCCGCTGCTGCTGGGTATGTCTTTTGCCACCGAGTCCTTCGCGGCCGGGTTTTTCGCGGCCGGGTCTTTCGGGCCGGAGTCTCTTTCCTTCGGGACGTTCCCGGCCGATGGGTTCGCCGGGTTCACCGCCCTTGGACTGGGCATCGTTCTCTTTCAGGCCGTGGTGGTGGTGGTGTTCAGCTATATGGCCTGGATGACGCTGCTGCGGGTTTACCCGGCCAGCGCCATGCAATCGTTCACCTTCCTCACGCCCGTGTGGGGCGTGCTGTTGGGCGCCATATTGCTGGGGGAGACGATCACCGTGCCAGGGGTGGCGGGATTGGCCATGGTCGGGGCCGGCCTGGTGCTGATCAGCCGCCCGCGGCCCGGCCCTTCCTGACCCGCCTGGCGGGGGGAGGGGCGGTTGCTTCAGGAAAACCGCTGCTGCACGATGGCGGGCGGGTTGCTGGAATGATTGGGACCGCGGGGAGAATTTGAAGCCGGGGCTCCCCGCAATTCGCTGGGAATTTGCCTGAAAATCCCGCCTACGCCCGCCTGCGGGGGATTCGGTGGCGGTGGTTTTGGTAGAGGTAAAACAGCGAAAACAGCCATAACATCCCGCCGAAGATACCGAGGTACAACCAGGGGAAGTCCGCTTCGGCCAGGTAATTTTCGTAATCCTGCAGGGTAAAAATGTCCTCATTGCCGTCCACGGATTTCAAGGCGACAATCCAGTTTCCGATTTCAGAATAAAATTTCGATTCGTCCTGAATGTATTTTATGCTCACCAGCGGTTTTTCCAGGCAGAGCCGATAGACGTCGTCAAAAAATTCGTCGGGTTTGGAAAACCCGAAATGGTTCGGTTCCTGGCTGTCGATCAGGATGGAAAAAATCACCGTGTCCCCTCGAAAGCGGGAACTGGTTTTTTCAGGATCGCAGGCGGTAATTCTGCCTTGGGCCTGGCCGACGTCGCTCAGATCCGGCTGGCTCAGCCAGGAAATGGCGAGCAGAATCAAACCGGCCAGGGGAATCCCGAAAATCAACAATTTCGAAAGGCCCAACATGCGGGGCCGCCGTACAAGTTTCGCCATGGATGGTTTCTCCCCAAAAAAGGATTAAAATGCCGCCCTTCCTCAAAAGGGAAACCCGGAAAAAATCTGTAGAGGTACAAAAATTCCGGGAATCCTTTATTCAAAGGTGTGACCGGGGCCTCCTTCGCGAATTTGGAAGCTTCCGGGTCCCCGCCCCTAATGTTTGAAAATTGGCGGGCGTTTTTCCAAAAATGCCGACATGCCCTCCTGTGCGTCCCCGGTCATGGCGTTGGCGGTCATTGTTTCCCGCGCCACGTCATAGGCCGCCTCGATGGGAAGGGGCAGTTGCCGGTAAAAGGCCTGTTTTCCCATTGCGATCGTTTCCGCGCTGTAGGCGATGATTTCCGCGGCCAGGGCCAGGGTTTCATCGGCCAGGCGTTCGGCCGGAACCACCCGGTTGACCAAGCCCAGGCGCTCCGCCTCATGGGCGTCGATGGGGCGGCCGGTGAGCAGCATTTCCATGGCCTTCTTGGTGGGAATGGCGCGCGAAAGCGGCACCATCGGGGTTGAGCAGAACAACCCGATCATCACGCCGGGGGTTTGAAAGGCGGCGGTTTCCGCGGCCACGAAAGCTCCGGGGAGTATGCTGGTGCCCGGGTGGGTTAACATCCGGAAGGAATCAAGCTTCCCGCCCGACATGGCCATCTCCGCATTGGCGAAGGCAGCGCCGCCCTTGGTCACCTTCGTGCCGTCCACCATGATGGTGGCGCCTTGGGCAACACCAGATTCTTCCGCGGTCATGAGCTGTACCGCCTGCTGACCTTCCCGCGTTTGTGAGCCAAGAAGTACTGAGGCGAGACTGTGAAGCGTAACGCCCTTAGCGCGGTCGACTACCGCGGTTGGAAGATCGTCATAGCTTAGTCCCACGACCCACTGCGCAAGTTGCCGGCTGATTGATTCCATACTTACTTTTCTCCGATGTGCTGCTGAAGTTTTACCATATCTCGTGATTTCGTGCGTTCGGTCCAGACGCCACTGCTGATCGCGCCCGACGACGTACCCGCGCACCCATACGCGGCCGCGATGGAGGTCGCCGATCTAGCCCCGAACTCCGAGGTGACGATCTATCCATGGAAAGATTCGCAACCGCACATCGACGAGGTGGTAGAGCACGCACGGCGCTTCTTCAAAAAGCACGAGCCAACTAACGGTTAGTGAATCCGGCCACTAACTGCGTTGAAGACGATCAAACCACTAAATATGGCCTTAACCGCAGCGGTTGAGGCG